>PKWC01000221.1 GCA_003131925.1 Alphaproteobacteria bacterium
GGAGGGAGAGGGATTCGAACCCCCGGTACGGTTGCCCGTATGCCGCATTTCGAGTGCGGTGCTTTCAACCGCTCAGCCACCTGTCCGCGCCGCAGAACTCTGCCATTTCCGAAGTGAACGCAATGGCACCTTCCGCGAACAAACGCAGTCCTTGGACCAATCCCGGACCAAATGCGTCTGCTTGAGCGCGGCGTTCTACCCGCCCTTTAGGACATTCGACAAGAGCGAACCCGCGACCTGCGCAGCCGCGGCCTCCGCGTCGGTTGTCGAGTGGCTGTAGATACCGAGCGTGACCGCCGCGTTGGCGTGGCCCAAGCGCGCGCTGACGGCCGCTACGGGCACGCCGGCCTGTAGAAGCAGCGTGGCGTGTGTATGCCGCAGATCATGGAAGCGTCGCCCAACGAAGCCGAGCGACGCCGCGCGCTTTGAGAACGCCTTGCTGATCGGTCCATGCCGGCGCGGTTTCGTGGGATCGATCGGAGAGGCGGGGAACAGCAGCGCGCCATCCGGTAACAGATTGCGGAGCGTCACTATGTCCTCGCCCATACCGCGAAGCGTGCGCTGCTCGGCTTCCTGGCGGTCCCGCTCATTCCGCAGCAACGCGAGAAGCCCATTGTCTAGCCGGACCGTCCGCCTGCTGCGCTCCGTCTTTGGCGTGCCGCGCTCAAGGCCGTCGCGCGTGGGCTTCAAAGCGGCGTTAATGCGCAGCGTCTTTGAATTCCAATCGATTGCTGCCCATTCGAGCGCCAGAAGCTCGTTAATCCGTGCGCCAGTGCCGGCCGCCAGCGCCATTATCGGGAACAGCGCATCCCCCTCGAATGCCCGCAGAACCTTGTCCAATTCCGACTGATTAAAAGTCTGGCCGCCGCTCTGCGCATTCACCTTCGGCGGGGATGCGTTCGTGATCGGGTTGCGTGCGATAGAGCCGAGTTTCACGGCTGTCTTGAGGCACGAGCCGAGCACAACATGGACATAATGAATCGTGGAAGGGTGAAGGCCGCCAGACTCTAGCTCGCGATACAACTCGTTGATGCGAACGGCCGATAGCTTTTGGAGCGGGATTCTGCCGAGAGCTGGGACGATGTGGCGGTCCACGATGCTTTTCTGCCGCTCGTAGGAGCGCGTGGACACGCCGCGCTTGAGGTTTTGTTCTGTCCAAGTGGCCGCCCATTCGGCAACCGTCGTGCCCGTGGGCGCGGTCCAGTTACCCTGACGGATTTCTGCGCGGAGCACGTCTCGGCGCGAAATGGCGTGCTCTTGCGTGCCGGTAATTGTCTCAGTGTGGCGCTTGCCGTTGTTGACGTATCGAATGCGCCAGATGTTTTCACCACGGCGATCAATGCCCGCGAGTTTCTTAGCTTTCTTCGCCATCACTTCCGCTCCTTGCGCGAACCATGTTTGACGGACGCTGTTTTTCTTTCCGGCCGGCGTGAGCCGATCCATTCGCTAAGCACTTCTCGTATCTCCAGAAATTCTCGCTGCTCTTGCGATAATGGCGCCGCCAAGCCTTCATTGAATGTGCGCTCCTCAGCGTTCGCCATTTTGAGCTGAAGGTAGTCGGCAAACATCTCAGCTTCCCGTTTGGCTTCGTCGGTCAATTCGACGGTTCCGCCCATTGCGTCGAGCAAGTTTCCCACGCTTGCTTTCAGCATTGCGGCTGTCTTGCCAAGTTCGCTGTACGCGATCACGTCGTTTGCCAATCGAGCAATTAGGCGTCCAATCGCGAGTGCTTGGGGCGCTAAGTCTGTGGCGGGTTCTTCTGTAACTCCAGCAAGGCTGCGCCGCAGCCTAATTTCCATTTCCTGCCGTGGTGTTCGTCCCGCGCGGGAGGCGGCCTCGCTGACTTGCGTCCACAATCCTCCATCCACCCGCACCATTGGCGTTGTTACAACGTGTTTAGAGCTTCCGGCTGTCATTGTTCGCCCTCGGACCGCAGTCGCATCTAGTCACGATCATCACAAGCTGTCAATATATGTGATGACTGTTGACATCCGTCACATAGGCCGCTAGACAGTGCTTGAAGGGTCGGTCGGACGTGATCCAGTCGCCCAAGGTTCGATTTCGTAGGAGTATGAAAATGGATACCTCGCAACGCCCGCTAGGCCCAGCCGAGCTTGCCGAAGCTTTAGGGTGCAGCCGGCACACCGTAGATTGCGCTATAAGGGCGGGAACGATCCCAGCCGCCCGAATTGGCCGCAGACTCTTCATTCCACGTCGCGTTGCAACAGAAATTCTGAACAATGGCCGCATTCCACAGGCGGCTACATCGTGAGCCGCATCGAAACCTCCGCGCGGCTGCTGCGCGATGCCGTGGCGATACTTCGTCAGGTTTCCCGCGACGACATGCACCAAATCTTTGGGGCCGAGCTTGGTGACGATTTGTTTTTTGGTTAAGTCAGACATATGGCCGTTTGCGCAGGAAGGCGCGGACGAAGGGGATTTTTCAACCAACGGCGAAGGAGACGCGCCGATAAGTGAGCGCGTCCCCCGTGATCCCGACCGAGACTGACGACACCTACCGGCTAGTACAGTCCATTGAACGCCTGGTACGCGTGCGACGGCGCGAGCTGCGCCGCCTCATGCCTAGGCCAACAGCCGATTTTTTCGCCGCGCTTGAGCGCGCCCACCCACTGCCTGAACCACAAAAGAAAAGCGCGCCCGGAGGCCAATCCGAACGCGCGAGAAAAACAACTAAGGACAAATCCCATGCTATCCGCAAAATGCCCGACTCGCAATAGAGCCGAGGGCGGCCGTGAGCCGCGCATGCAACAACTTGGCGGAGCAATTGTTTGCTGGCCCGCCGACGCCGGCATGGATTGGGGCGCCATCACTGCCGACGCCAGCGTGCCGCTCGTGTTCACGAACAGCATGGCTCAAGCGCGGCGTCTGTGCATCGAAGGGCACGCGGCGGTCGCTGTGCTTGGCCTCTCTAAAGCCAAGCTCTCCAGGTGGCTGCGCAAGCACGGTGCTAATGTGATTGAGAAGGGGAGCGCCCACTGATGAACGCTCCCATTTCGATTCGCAACCAACCCAGCGAAAGCCCACCGCGCCATGTGCAGATCGCGCAAGACTACCTTGAGGCGCGCGGTAGCACACTTCAGGACTTTGAGGCTGCGGGATGTGAGTTGACGGCAAACGCCAACGGCCTAGAACCGCTGTTCCCAGCCGCTCCGGCGCTCGTATTCAATTTCTTCGACCCTTTCACGGGCGAGCCACTCACCTACACAGACGCTCACGGCCTGGAGCGCCCGTTTCAGCGCATTCGGGCGCTCGACGGGCGTGGCGCCAAGTTCTTGCAACCTCGAAACAGCGGAACTCGCGTGTTTTTCGCCAAGCATCCGAACATCAACTGGCGCGCGGTGCTGGAGGATCCAAGCCACGGAGTTGTCATTACGGAAGGTGAAACGCGATCCTTGGCAGGCGCTGTTCGTAAACTGCCCGTTATCTCGATTACCGGAGTTGATTGCGGACAGGTGGCTGGCGAGCTGCACCCGGACCTTTCGCGCGCCGAGTGGCGCGGCCGGCAGGTGTTTTTGGGATTCGATTCCGACGTGTCGCGGAAGGACGGCCCGCGCATGGCACTGGCGAAGCTCGCGGGGATGCTGAGCGCCCGCGGTGCTGAAGTGTTCCAATTCACGATCCCGCCCGGATCGGATGGCTCCAAACAGGGCTTAGACGATCTGCTCGCACGCCACGGCGCGGAGGCGTTCACGGCGCTCCTACGGTCGCCTGAGACCCGGCCTGCGGAGTGTGTCGGCACTTACGAGCCGCCGGTTCTGCTCGCGGACCTTATGGCAACGTCTTACCCGCCGACCGAATGGGTGTGGGACAATCTCGTGCTAAAAGGCGAAACCAACCTGCTCTTTGGCGACGGCGGAGTCGGCAAGTCACTGCTCGCCCTTTATCTCGCGATCGCTGCGGCGGCGGGCCGGCCCCTCTTTGGCAGCGCGACGCTCCAAATGCCCGTGCTCGCGCTTTTCGCGGAGGACGGCGCAGCCCAAGTGCAGCAGCGCGCTACGTCGATCCTCATTGAGAACGGCTTGGACTCAAAGGCCGATCTGCCGATCAAGCTGTGGTGCCAGCCGCGCGGAGAAACGACACTCGCGAAGATAGACGACAGCGGCACGGTGACAGAACTACCGCGCCTCCACGCGCTGCGCGCCGTGCTTGCTGATGCCGGCGTCCCTGTGCTTGTCGTACTTGATAGCCTGGCCGACCTGTTCGCGTTCAACGAGAGCTTGCGTCTACCCGTGAATGCGGCGCTCAAGCAAGTGCTGGGCGGCCTGTGTCGCGACCACGGCGCCACGGTCCTTGTGCTGGCGCACCCCTCCAAGGCGTCGATTCAAGACGGCTCGCATTACAGTGGGTCAACAGCCTTCAACAACGCCGTGCGCCAGCGGCTGACGCTTGAAATGGCGAAACGCGAGCCTGGCGACCTGAGCGAAGGCGCACGGCCACGCGTCTTGACCGTTGCCAAGTCCAACTATGGCGCGACGGCCGAAAAGCGGCTTTGGTACTATGGTGCCACGATCGTAGAGCTGCCCCGTGTCTCTGTCAGTGACGACGCCAAGGCCGCCGCGCTGCGCAAGGCGTGCGTAGCTGCTGCAATAGAGGCGGCGGGCAAGAACGTGCCGCTCAACCGGCGCGATGCCATTCCGGGCATAGTGTTCACCGATGCCGAGAAGGTCCTAGGCCGGCGCCCGACGACGCATGCGATACGCAACGCACTCAACGAAGCAGTGCTCAAAACCGAATTGACCTTCGTTCCTCACAGCCGGCACCGGGCCTCTGGCTTTTACCCGCCAGAGTCGGAGATCGCGCACGACATGGCACGGGCGGCCATGCGGGCGTCGAAGCAAAAGGAACGCGACAATGCTTAGTTGCGCGGGTGCTGAATCGTCTCCAAAGGTGCTTTTTTGGGTGCCGAACCGGTGCTTTTTTGGGTGCCGTATCGGGCTCCAAAAGGTGCCGAACAGGGTGACGAAAGGGTGCCGCAGCTGTGTGTGTGTGACCCCCGTACCCCTAGGCGCCGTGCGGCTCCCTTTCGGTCGCCTTGGCGCTGTCAAATTTTCAGTTCCGGGCACGCACCAATGAGCCGCCCGCTTAACTTGGCAAATCTCTCTAGTCCGCAAGAAGCGCAGTTCGTGGCCGAGCTGTTCCGCCTAGGAGGCCCGCAGCACGCGGGGGAGGCAGCGCTCGTCGCCGGCTATGCCGACACTGCGGAAGGTGCAGAGCGTGCCGCTGCGTTTCTCATGGGCTCAGACCGCATCCGCCGTGTGCTTGTCGGGGAAATCAAAGCCCGCTTCGACACGGCCGCCGCCGCCGCGTTCACGACACTGCTTGAGGTCTGTTCAGACAAGAAGGCGCCAGCAAACGCGCGCATCACCGCGGCGACGGAAATTCTCAATCGTTCCTCAGTTGGCCCTGTACCGTCCCGCTCAATTGCAGTGAATGCGCGGGTCGGAGTGGAAGACCTGCTTGAGCAGCTCGACGCGCGCGAGCGTGCCACTGAAACCACGATAGAGCAGGAGGCTCTAAATGCGAACGATGGTTCTTGAGATGGCCGGGATCGCGGCGCAGGCAATTTCGGCAACCCTGGCGCTCCTGGCGGCGTACAAATGGTGGTGCTCGGCAAGAGTCGAGCTTCCAGCATACATCGAACTGGACGCTTATGAGAGCGGCAGCCAAGTGATGATAGAGACACGGCCACTCACCTACCTTGCGGGGAGGCTGAGCGACCAAAGCGCGTTGAGCGCCAAAGCTGCGCAGTTCGCGGCAGGCGCGGCCGTGTTTCAGGGAATAGGCATTATCGTCGCGATTATCGGCGCACTCTAATGCACGCCTGTCGAACAGGTGTGAGGGTGCTTTTGGTCCGCCGCACGGTCCTAGCCGGGCGGCACGCGGCGCTAAGGCCTTGAAGGTATGGTAATTTCATCTCGTGCAGTGCCGCGCCGCGACTGCGGTGCAGAGCGTGTCGTGCGTCTTGGGGCGCGCGCGAGTCGGTCGCCGCCACCATCCGCGATCGGACACGACACGGCGCAACGCAACAGCGACCGTGCGCGCGAAAGCAGCGCGCGAAGGCCGCCGGAAAGGCAGGCCCCACCCCTGGGCGGGGGTGCTTCGTGGC
Organism: Alphaproteobacteria bacterium; assembly: GCA_003131925.1. Lineage (GTDB taxonomy): Bacteria > Pseudomonadota > Alphaproteobacteria > Micropepsales > Micropepsaceae > Rhizomicrobium. The sequence goes on from PKWC01000221.1 coordinate 6,128, forward strand.
TGGATCGGCTGAGCAACGCGAAGGCCCGCAGAGGCGGCGATTCCAATTTTTGCCTTCGTGTCTGAAATGGCCTTTAGAAGAGGGGGCGCGCGGGCTTGCACGTGCCAAGATAGTTCTCATAGATGTGGGAAATCTGTCCATCTTCGAACTCTACATGCTGTAATGTGACATCGCCACTAAAGCGATTCACGTGCCCCTGGAAAGTGCCGAGCTTTCCTGTTGCATCACTCGCCCAGAAGAAAATATCACCTCCGATTCGGCGCATGATCTTATAGTCTCCGTTGAAAACGATGCCGTCTACGGTGACGTGATCGCCAGCAATCGTGACTGTTATGTTTAGCGGCGTTGGCTCTCCCGCCAGCTGCATCGCGCCAAACGTCGTAAAGTTTCCATCGCAAGCGAGCATCGCGGCCTGTGCGCTGGATTCCGCGCTGGCCCAAGCTCCCGGCCCTACTGCGGTGAGGAAAATCGCTCCGAAGGTCAGTGCAGACTTGCAAGTCATTTTAGAGGGCGTTGTGTGGGGCGCCCTGAAAGCACGGCCCGTCGAAGCAGCCGGCAAGAAGCAGCGTCGGTAAGCAGCACGCGAAGAGGGTATGCATGATCTTCCACGCGCCGTCAGTGTGCATGACTTTTCTCCCAATCGTCGAGGCGCTGTAGCGGCGGGTCAGGTGGGCTTGGCAGCGCACTATCCTGTGCTGGCTCGGGATCAGTCGCGGCCGTATTCGCAACGGGTGACGGCACTTCGGTCGGTCGCCACGGCTGGGCAGGGGCGGA
>PKWC01000256.1 GCA_003131925.1 Alphaproteobacteria bacterium
CGTGCGCCGCGTCTGCGCGCCGACATTGTACTGGCTGAGGATGCGTCCTGTGGTCAGCAGCAGCGGGAAGCGCGGGCCGGTGCGCTCGTCGGTCGGCACATATTCGGTGATGACGAAATTGCCGAGCCCGCGCACGAAGCCGCCCATATGCATCACGGGCGTGCCTTCCGGCGCCTTTTCGTTGCACGGCCATTGAATCGAGCCGAGCTCATCGAGTCTTTCGAATGAAACACCCGAGAACGTCGGCGTCAGCCGCGCGATCTCGTCCATGATCTGCGACGGGTGATCGTAATGCATCGGATAGCCCATCGCTTTGGCGATGGCGAGCGTGATCTCCCAGTCGGCGAGGCCGTTGCGGGGTTCCATCACCTTGCGCACGCGCTGGATACGGCGCTCGGCATTGATGAAGGTGCCGTCCTTTTCGAGGAAGGTCGAGCCCGGCAGGAAGACATGTGCGTAGTGCGCCGTCTCGCACAGGAAAATATCCTGCACCACGACGCATTCCATCGCCTTCAGCCCGTCGATGACGTGCGTTGTATCGGGATCGGATTGCGCGATGTCCTCGCCCTGGATGTAGAGTCCCTTGAACCGTCCGCCGATCGCGGAATCGAGCATGTTGGAGATGCGCAAGCCCGGCTCGTCGTCGAGATGTGTGCCCCAATCCGCCTCGAACAAGCTCCGCGTCGCAGCGTCGGAAATGTGCCGATAGCCCGAGAGCTCGTGCGGGAAGGACCCCATGTCGCAGGAGCCCTGCACATTGTTTTGTCCGCGCAACGGGTTCACGCCGACGCCCGGCCGGCCGATATTGCCCGTCGCCATGGCGAGGTTGGCGATTGCAATCACCGCCGTTGAACCCTGGCTGTGCTCGGTGATGCCGAGCCCATAATAGAAAGCGGCGTTGCCGCCGGTGGCGTAGAGCCGCGCCGCACTGCGGATCGTGTCCGCCGGCACGCCGGTGATGTCCGCCATCGCTTCGGGACTGTTTCGCGGCTCGCGCACGAAGGCTGTCCATTCCTCGAAAGCTGCGAGATCGCAGCGCGCCTTCACGAACTCCTCGTTCACCAGGCCTTCGGTGACGATGACGTGCGCAAACGCGGTCAGCATCGCGACGTTGGTGCCGGGCTGGAGCGGCAGGTGCCAGGCCGCATCGATGTGCGGCGTGTGCACGAGATCGATGCGGCGCGGATCGATGACGATGAGCTTCGCGCCCTGGCGCAGCCGCTGCTTCATGCGCGAAGCGAAGACGGGATGGCCGTCCGTCGGATTGGCGCCCATCACGACAATGACATCAGCCTGTTCGACCGAATCGAAATCCTGCGTTCCGGCTGAAGTGCCGAAGGTCGTCTTGAGGCCGTAGCCAGTCGGCGAGTGGCAGACCCGCGCGCAGGTGTCGATATTGTTGTTGCCGAAGCCCGCGCGCACCAGCTTCTGCAGGAGGAACGTCTCTTCGTCGGTGCAGCGCGAGGAGGTGATGCCGCCGATCGCGCGCGGACCGTATTGCGTCTGGATACGCTTGAACTCGCTCGCGACACGGCCGATCGCCTCGTCCCACGAGACTTCGCGCCACGGATCCTCGATCCGTTCCCGGATCATGGGTTTGAGGATGCGTTCGCGATGGGTGGTGTAGCCCCACGCGAAGCGGCCCTTGACGCAGGAATGGCCGTGATTGGCCTTGCCGTCCTTATAGGGTACCATGCGCACGACCGTGTCGCCGCGCATCTCCGCCTTGAACGAGCAACCGACGCCGCAATAGGCGCAGGTGGTGACCACGGAATGCTCCGGCTGGCCGATCTCGATCACCGATTTTTCGATCAGCGTCGCAGTGGGGCAGGCCTGAACGCAGGCGCCGCAGGAGACGCATTCCGAATCGAGGAACGCCTCTCCTGCGCTCGCCGCAACGCGGCTTTCGAAACCGCGGCCCGCAATAGTCAGCGCGAACGTCCCCTGCACCTCGTCGCAGGCGCGCACGCAACGCGAGCAGACGATGCATTTCGCCGGATCATAGGTGAAATAGGGATTTGATTGGTCCTTCACGTCGGCAAGATGGTTCTCGCCCGCGTAACCGTAGCGCACCTCGCGCAGGCCCACTGCGCCCGCCATGTCCTGCAGCTCGCAATCGCCGTTCGCAGCACAGGTGAGGCAGTCGAGCGGATGGTCGGAGATGTAGAGCTCCATTACCCCACGGCGGATGCGGGCGAGCCGATCCGTCTGTGTACGGACGATCATACCCTCCACGACCGGCGTGGTGCAGGAGGCGGGCGTGCCGGCGCGTCCCTCGATCTCGACGAGGCACAGCCGGCAGGAGCCGAAGGCTTCCAGTGAGTCCGTGGAGCAGAGCTTGGGAATTTCGGTGCCGCACTCGGCCGCGGCACGCAGGATCGAGGTGCCGGCGGGCACCGTCGTGCGCTGGCCGTCGATGGTCAGGGTGACGTTTTGTTCGCTCCGCCTCGCCGGCGTGCCGAAATCCTTTTCCTCAACCAATGCCACGTTCAACTACGCTTTATTTGCTGTCATTCCCGCGAAAGCGGGAACCCAGGGGCGAACGTACGTCGCCGACTCTGGATGCCTCCCCGCGAAAGCGGGGATCAGGCGGGCATGACATGGGGAGATACCACGGGAACGAAACATGCCCTTACTCTATACCTCTGCCATCTCCCGCGCGAGCCCGAAATCCTCGGGAAAATGGTTGATTGCGCTCATCACGGGATAGGGCGTGAAGCCGCCCAGCGCGCAGAGCGAGCCGAATTTCAGTGTCTCGCAAAGTTCTTTCAAAAGTTCTGCATTCGCCTCGCGGTCGATCCCCGCAACGATGCGGTCGACGACTTCGACTCCGCGGATCGAGCCGATGCGGCAGGGGGTGCATTTGCCGCAGGATTCCAGCGCGCAGAACTCCATCGCGAAGCGCGCCTGGTGCGCCATGTCGACCGTGTCGTCGAACACGACGAGCCCGCCATGGCCGATAAGGCCGTCATTGGCGGTGTAGGCCTCGTAATCATAGGGCATGTCGAACAGGGCGTGCGGAAAATAGGCGCCGAGTGGTCCGCCCGCCTGCACCGCGCGTACCGGCCGTCCGCTCGCAGTTCCGCCACCCACATCGTCGATCAGTTCGCGCAGCGTCATTCCGAACGGCGCTTCGAACAGTCCGGGATGTTTGAGATTGCCCGCGAGCTGGATCGGCATCGTGCCGCGCGAACGGCCATAGCCGAGCGCTTTATACGCTTCTGCGCCTTCGGCGAGCACCCAGGCCGCCGCGGCGAAGGTCAGGACGTTGTTCACCACGGTCGGCTTGGCAAACAATCCGGCATGAGCGGGCAGGGGCGGCTTGGCGCGCACCTGGCCGCGTTTGCCCTCGAGGCTTTCAAGCAGCGCCGTCTCCTCGCCGCAGACATAAGAACCGGCACCCACCCGCATCTCGATGTCGAAATCGCGATTGGAATCTGCGATACGCGTGCCCAGAAGATTTGCTGCGCGCGCTGTTGCAATGGCGGCGTTCATCGTCGCGATGGCGTGTGGATATTCCGAGCGGCAATAGATTACGCCTTTCGTCGCGCCCGTGGCGAGCCCCGCAATCGTCATGCCTTCGATGAGCAGGAAGGGATCGCCCTCCATCAGCA
>PKWC01000058.1:0-2308 GCA_003131925.1 Alphaproteobacteria bacterium
TGGTGCCGTCATCGACGACCGTCACGCCGGGAGCGGCAACGCGTTCGCCAAGGAGACCCGCAAACGCGGACGTCTTCTTGCGGTTAAAATCGCCCTCGAGCCCATGGCCGATCGCTTCGTGCAGAAGAATGCCCGGCCATCCCGGACCAAGCACCACCGTCATCTCGCCTGCCGGCGCAGGAACCGATTCGAGATTGACGAGCGCCTGGCGAAGCGCCTCATCGACCGCGTCTTTCCAATAGCGTGGTTCCAGATACGTCTCGTAGCCCGACCGGCCGCCGCCGCCGTGGCTTCCCGATTCCTGCCGGCCGTTCTCTTCGACCACAACCGAGACGCCGATACGCACGAGAGGGCGGATGTCGCGCCAGGTTTCGCCCCCTGCGCGCAATATCTCAATTGTCTGATGCTCGCCGGCGAGCATGCACGACACCTGGCACACACGCGAATCCTTCGAGCGCGCATAGGCGTTCATCTCTTCGAGGAGGCCGATCTTGGCGGCGAAGGCAGCGCTCGCCAAAGGATCGGCGTCGCCATAGAGCTTCGCGTTGGTGCGCGAAGGCGAAAGCGCGAGCGAACCCGAATGGCCCTTGGCGACGGCCTTGACCGTTTCCGCGGCGCGCCGGATGGCGTCCTCCGAAAGTTCGTTTGCATGGGCATAGCCGGTCGCTTCGTCGGCCACGGCGCGCAGGCCAAAGCCCTGGGTGGTATCGAAGGTCGCCGCTTTCAGGCGTCCGTCGTCGAAGGAAAACGATTCACTCCGGCAGAATTCGAGGAACAGCTCGCCGTCGTCGGAGCCAATGAGCGCATCATCGACGATGGCCTGCACATTGCCGCGGTCGAGCCCCGCCTTGTCGAAAAACAGATCGCCATCCATTCGGGTTTCTCCGGATTATCCAGTGCGGGTGTCCGCGGCGAGATGAACCGCCAAGGCGCCAAGACGCCAAGGGGATCGTCCGAATGCCAGACATACACCCAATTGGGAACGCTGGATGCTGCGCGCAAGCCTTGTTGGCGCCTTGGCGCCCAAGCGATTCAATCGAGGCGAGGAATTGCGTGGCATAAGGTCGCAATGACTTCAGTGGCTTGGCTCCCCTAAACCTCGGCCGCGATCAATCTTCGTGACCGCCCGGGCATGTTTGCCCGCCCACCCTTCGAGGTCGCCGGATGTTTCTGAGAAAATTCGGTCTTGGGGCAGGCCTTTTGGCAATGGGCCTTGCACCGTGGAGTCTTGCTCTCGCGGTGCCGCAGCCCTGGCAGACAGGCTTCCAGCCCGCGGCCTCGCCGGTCATGGAGAACATCGAGGATTTCCACCGCTTCCTGCTCTACATCACCGTGGCGATCTGCGTCCTTGTCCTTGCGCTGCTCGCCTGGATCGTCATCCGCTACAACCAGCGCCGCAATCCGGTGCCGGGAATGGTCACGCACAACACGGTCCTGGAAGTGATCTGGACGATCGTGCCCGTGATCATATTGGTCGTGATCGCGATCCCGTCTTTCAAGCTGCTTTATTTCGAGGCCGATATACCGCCGCCCGACCTCACCATCAAGGCAATTGGCAAGCAGTGGTTCTGGACCTACCAATATTCGACCAACGGCAATTTCCAGTTCGATTCGCTGGGCCTTTCCGACGCGAATGCGTCGAAGAAAGGAGAGCCGAGGCTCCTTGGCGTCGATAATGTGGTGGTCGTGCCGGTGAACAAGGTCGTGCGAATCGTGACGACCGGCGCGGACGTCATCCATTCCTGGGCTGTGCCGGCCTTCGGCGTAAAGATGGACGCCATACCCGGACATCTCAATGAGACGTGGTTCAAGGCGGAGCGTGAAGGCACCTATTATGGCCAATGTTCGGAACTGTGCGGGGCGCGTCACGCTTTCATGCCGATCGAAGTGAAGGTGGTTTCCCAGGATGCCTTCAACGCCTGGATTCAGACAGCAAAGAAGAAATTCGCGGCGAACGGTGGGTCACGCGTTGCCGAGCTCGCGAAGTGATGGCGTGATGAGTAGTTTTGCCCCTCACCCAGGCGGAGCAGACGTCCACGCCCGTAACTGCATCCCTCTCCCACAAGGGGAGAGGGGAATTCGGTGTCTTGCATGAACGTCGTAAAAATCAGCGCGAATGGTTCCCTCTCCCCTTGTGGGAGAGGGGCGAAGCACGAGGACTACCAACCGCTTCGGCGCGGGTGAGGGGTCAGGCAACAATGAAAGTCGATCTCAATGGCTGAACTCGCGCATGGGCATGAGGAGCATCCGACGGGCTGGCGGCGCTTCGTCTACTCGACGAACCACAAGGACATCGGCACGATGTACC
>PKWC01000058.1:2338-11266 GCA_003131925.1 Alphaproteobacteria bacterium
ATGCCGGCGATGATCGGCGGTTTCGGCAACTGGCTGGTGCCGTTGATGATCGGGGCGCCCGACATGGCGTTTCCCCGCATGAACAACATCTCGTTCTGGCTGCTGCCGTTTTCCTTTACGCTCCTCATCCTTTCGATGTTCGTCGAAGGCGATTCGGGCGGCATCGGGATGGGCGGCGGCTGGACCATGTACGCGCCGCTCTCGACCACGGGTTCGCCCGGCCCCGCAATGGATTTCGCCATCTTCTCCATTCACATCGCCGGCGCCTCCTCGATTCTCGGTGCGATCAACTTCATCACCACGATCTTCAACATGCGCGCACCCGGCATGACGTTGCACAAGATGCCGCTGTTTGTGTGGTCGATCCTGGTGACGGCGTTCCTGCTACTTCTGTCGATGCCGGTGCTCGCCGGCGCCATCACAATGCTGCTCGCCGATCGCCATTTCGGCACAAGTTTCTTCAACGCGGCAGGCGGCGGCGATCCGGTCCTCTATCAGCACCTCTTCTGGTTCTTCGGTCATCCCGAAGTCTACATTCTCATTCTGCCCGGCTTCGGGATGATCAGCCACGTGATCGCGACTTTTTCAAAGCGGCCGGTCTTCGGCTATCTCGGCATGGCTTATGCGATGGTGGCGATCGGGTTCATCGGTTTCATGGTGTGGGCCCACCACATGTACACGGTCGGCCTTTCTGTCGACACCAAGGCCTATTTCGTCTTCGCGACCATGGTTATCGCAGTGCCCACGGGCATCAAGGTGTTTTCGTGGATCGCGACCATGTGGGGCGGCTCCATCGAGTTCAAGACGCCGATGCTCTGGGCGATGGGATTCGTGCTGCTGTTCACGATCGGCGGCGTCACCGGTGTCGTGCTCGCCAATGCCGGCGTCGACGTCGTTCTGCAGGACACCTATTACGTGGTGGCTCATTTCCACTACGTGCTGTCGCTCGGCGCCGTCTTCGCCATCTTCGCGGGCTGGTATTTCTGGTTTCCAAAAATAACCGGCTATACTTACAACGAGACGCTGGGCAAAATTCACTTCTGGCTCACCTTCGTCGGGGTCAACGTGGCCTTTTTCCCAATGCATTTTCTGGGGCTGGCCGGCATGCCGCGGCGCATTGCGGATTATCCTGATGCTTTTGCGGGCTGGAACTATGTGTCCTCGATCGGCGCCTACATCGCGGGCTTCGGCGTGATCGTGTTCCTTGTCTGCATGGCGGAAGCGTTCTTCGCGAAGAGACGGGCAGGGGACAACCCCTGGGGTGTCGGCGCGACCACGCTCGAATGGATGCTGCCGTCGCCGCCGCCTTTTCATTCCTACAATGAATTGCCGAGGATCACATGAAGGCGGCCACTGCGACCTTGGCGTCAGGCCAGCGCGTCGCCAGCGTTGGCAATTATTTAGCGCTGCTCAAGCCGCGCGTCATGTCGCTTGTCGTCTTTACGGGTCTCGCGGGCATGCTTGTCGCGCCCACGGCCATCGATCCCTTCACCGCATTCACCGCGCTCCTCTGCATCGCCGCCGGAGCGGGGGCATCGGGCGCGCTGAACATGGCTTACGATTCCGATATTGACCAACTGATGACGCGTACGGCGACGCGTCCCATTCCGATGGGCCGAATCGCGCGCGGAGACGCGCTGGGTTTCGGCTGGACGCTGGCCGCTGGCTCGCTCGCCGTAATGGCTCTGTTCGTCAATCTGCTGGCCGCCTCGCTTCTGGCGTTCACGATCGGCTTCTACGTCTTCGTTTACACGCTGTGGCTGAAGCGGCGGACGCCGCAGAACATCGTCATAGGCGGGCTCGCCGGTGCGCTGCCGCCGGCGATCGGCTGGGCGGCGGCGGCGGGCAGTCTGGCGCTCGATCCGCTTGTGCTGGTGCTGATCATCTTTCTCTGGACGCCGCCGCACTTCTGGGCGCTCTCGCTCTATCGTTCCGAAGACTACGCACGCGCCGGGGTGCCGATGCTCCCGGTCGCACGCGGCAAGAAAGCGGCCCGGCGGCAGATTTTTGCTTATGCGCTCGTACTCGCGCCGACCGGCCTTGTACCCGCTTTCATCGGTCTGGGCGGTCCGCTCTACGCGGCCGCCGCTCTAGGATTCGGCGGCTGGTTCGTGTTTGATGCGTGGCTGGTGATGCGCGAGCGTGACGAGACACAAGAACCGGCAGCGCGCCGGCTGTTCGGCGTCTCGATTCTCTATCTCTTTGCGCTCTTCGCCGCACTGATCATCGAGCATCTCATGGGTGTGCCCCCAGTCGCCACGTTGTCGTTCGGGGGATGGGCGTGATCCGATGTCCGACGAAGAGGGTTCGCCCGAAGCACGAGAGCGGCGCCGCCGCAGCATCGCCATCGCGCTCGTACTGGCGGGGCTGGCAATCTTGTTTTTCGTGATGACGATCGTGCGACTGCAAGGCCACGTGACGGCATTCTTTCAGTAGAGGCGCAGATGGCGCACGCAAAGCACGACTATCATCTCGTCGATCCGAGCCCATGGCCAATCATCGGATCGATCGGCTCGTTTACAATGCTCGCCGGCGCCGTCTTGTGGATGAACAGCGGCTACACCAGATTTGGCGTGCCGTTGAACGGTCGACCTTGGGTCTTCGCGATCGGCGCGCTGCTCGTGCTCTTCACCATGGCGGGGTGGTGGCGCGACGTAATCACCGAATCGGTCGTCAAGGGCGACCACACGCCGGTGGTGAAGCTCGGGCTTCGCTTCGGCATGGTCCTCTTCATCACCTCGGAAGTCATGTTCTTCGTCGCGTGGTTCTGGGCCTACTTCAACACGGCGTTGTTTCCTCGCGATGTCGGCGTGAATACGTGGCCGCCGAGTGGCATCGTCACTCTCGACCCCTGGCATTTCGCATTCCTGAACACGCTGATCCTCCTGACTTCCGCATCAACGGTCACCTGGGCGCACCATGCGATCCAGACAGGGGATCGCAAAGGTGCGATCCAGGGGCTGTTGCTCACCGTCATTCTCGGGCTCTCCTTCACCTGCGTGCAGGCCTATGAATATGCCCACGCGCCCTTCACCTTCGGCTTCAACCATCTGCCGTTGGTGCCACTGACCGNNACCTTCTTCATGGCGACCGGCTTTCACGGATTCCACGTGATCGTGGGGACGATCTTTCTCGCCGTGTGTCTCGGACGCGCGATCGCAGGCCAGTTTACGCCGGAACGGCATTTCGGCTTCGAAGCGGCAGCGTGGTACTGGCACTTCGTCGATGTGGTATGGCTGTTCCTCTTCTCCTGTATCTATGTTTGGGGCGCGGCCGCAGTGACTCAGGTTTGATGGCCGGCGGCGCACCGTCTGCCGCTGTTGCGGCGGTACTTGGTCTGTGTCCTCGTTGCGGAGAAGGCCGTCTTTTTGCCGGCTATCTGCGCATTGCGCCGCGATGCGAGTATTGCGGCCTCGACTTTGCGATGTTCGACGTGGGCGACGGCGCGACGGTGTTCGTGATCCTCATTACCGGGATTCTCGTGGTCGGCGGCGCTCTAATCGTCGAGATGGCGTATTCGCCGCCCTACTGGGTGCATGCCGCATTGTGGCTCCCCGCAATCGCGATCCTGACGCTCGGTGGTCTTCGCTTGGCGAAGTCCGCGCTGATGGTGCTGCAATACAAGCACCAGGCGCGCGAGGGCAGGCTGGCCAAATAAGGTGATCCGCTTCCGTCCGCTTGCCGGTTTCACGCTCCTGTGCCTGGCGCTCTTCGCGATGCTCGTGGGACTTGGCGCGTGGCAGCTGCAACGGCTGCAATGGAAACGCGCGCTGATCGCGCAAATGAGCCGCAACATGACCGCGCCGCCGATCGATCTCGATGGGGCGCTCGCGCTGGGTAGCGATCGAGCGCAATACCGGCGGGTCGTCATCGATGGCCGATTCGAGAATTCGAAGGAAGCCTATGTCTTCACCACCGGAGCGAACGGCGCGCCCGTGTATCACGTGTTGACGCCGGTCTTGCTCGACGATGGCCGCACGATGATGGTCGACCGTGGTTATGTGCCGCCTCCTCTGCGCGAGCCGGATTCGCGTCCCGGAAGCGAGCCGCGAGGCCTACAACATGTCATCGGCGTCTGGCGCACGCCGGACCGTCCCGGCCTCTTTACGCCGCTACCCGACCTTCTTCACCGCATCTGGTTTGCGCGCGATCTGTCCAGCATCGAGCACGTTGACCATGTGAGGCTCGCCGCGCCCGCGATTCTGGAAGCGGCTGCAACTTCGAATGAGCGAACATGGCCGCGCGGCGGCCAGACACGCGTCGATCTTCCCAATGATCATCTGCAATATGCGCTGACCTGGTTCCTGCTCGCCGGCGCACTCGTCGTCGTCTATTTCACCTATCATCGCACGCGAGGCCGACTTGGCCGCGCGACCGAAAACCTGTTGCCCTGACGATGCGCTACATCAGCACCCGCGGCGACGGTCCGCTGACCTTTCCTGCCATGCTTCTTGCAGGGACGGCGCCGGACGGCGGCCTCTATATGCCGGAACGGTGGCCACAATTTACACCGCGCCGCATCGAACTATTTTCGACTGCGGACTATTGCGAAGTGGTGGTCTCCGCACTTGCCCATTTCGTCGGCGGGTCTTTCAGCGATGACGAAGTACGCGCCGATGTAGCGGCGGCGTATGCCATGTTCGATTGTCCGGAAGTTGTCCCGCTGATCGAACTCGATTCCGGCCTTTTTCTCCTCGAACTGTTCCATGGGCCGACCCTGGCGTTCAAAGACATCGCGTTGCAGCTTATGGCTCGATTCATGGCGCGCGAGCTCGAGCGGCGCGATGCGCGCGCAACCATTCTTGTCGCCACATCGGGTGATACGGGCTCGGCAGCCATCGCTGCATTCGGTGGCCTGCCGCGCGTCGAGCTGTTCGTGCTGCACCCCAAAGGGCGTGTGAGCGAGGTGCAGCGCCGCCAGATGACCACGTCGGCGCACGCCAATGTCCATAATATCGCGATCGAAGGGACCTTCGATGACGCACAAGCGCTGGTGAAGTCGCTATTCGCCGACCGCGAATTCGCGACGGCGATGTCTCTAACCGCGGTGAACTCGATAAATTTCGTGCGCATCATCGCACAGAGCGTCTACTACTTCACCGCGACGGCGCAGCTGGGCCGGCCGGCGCGCTTCGTCGTGCCCACCGGCAATTTCGGCGACATTTTCGCGGGCGAGGCGGCTCAGCGGATGGGTCTCGCGACGGCCGGCCTTCTCGCGGCGACCAATGCCAATGACATTCTGGTACGCGCCTTGAACGATGGCGTGTATGCGGCCGAGGAAGCAAAGCCGACGCTGAGCCCGGCGATGGACATCCAGGTCGCGAGCAATTTCGAACGCGCGTTGTTCGAGGCTTCAAACCGCGACAGCGTCTGGCTGGCCGCGGCGATGGACGATTTCGCTCGCAAACGGAAGCTCGTCATTCCTTCCCCGGTGCTTGACGTATTGCGGATGCGCTACCACGCCGAGGCGATCTCCGACGCGGAGACTTTGGCAACGATGCGGGACGTCCACCGCCGGTCAGGGCGCCTCATCGACCCGCACACGGCGGTCGGGGTGGCGGCTGCCCGCCGCCCGGATGCGCCCGATTCCGCCCCGGTTGTGGTGCTCGCTACCGCCGATAGCGGCAAATTCCCCGAGACGGTCGCTCGGGCCACCGGGGCGGTCCCCCCCTTGCCCCCTCGCCTTGAGCAATCTTATGTGGGAACGGAACGGCTTACTGTCCTGGCCAACGACGCGCAGAGCCTGCGCAATTTCATTGAAACCCGAACGGCGTCCCATGAACGTTGAAATCACCCGCCTTCCCAATGGCCTGACCGTCGCGACCGACCCGATGCCTCAACTGGAGAGTGCGAGCCTCGGTGTGTGGGTGAATTGCGGCGCGCGGCACGAAACCGAGCGTCAGATGGGCGTATCTCACATGCTCGAGCACATGGCGTTCAAGGGGACGGAGCGCCGAACTGCGCGTGGCATCGCAGAAGAGATCGAGGCGGTAGGTGGGGCGCTCAACGCCTATACGAGCCGCGAACAGACAGCATTCCATGCGCGTGTTCTCAAGGCGGACGTGCCGCTCGCCGTCGACATCCTCGCCGATATTCTCACGCACCCCGTCTTCGATCCGGGCGAGATCGAGCGCGAGCGCCAGGTCGTGCTGCAGGAAATCGGACAAGCACGCGACACGCCCGACGACATTGTTTTCGACCATCTGCAGTCGGCGGTCTATCCCGGACAGCCCATGGGTTGGCCCATTCTCGGGAACGAGGAAACGGTCGCCAGCTTCGTCCGCGACGACCTCGAGACCTACATGAAGGCCAACTACCGCGCGGGCGGAATGGCGCTGATTGCTTCGGGGGCAGTTGAGCATGCGGCGATGGTCGAACTCGCGATGGACCATTTCGGAGATCTCGGGCGAGGCGCTGCACCCAGGAGCGAGCCCGCGCGCTATGTGGGCACCGAAATTCGCGCATCGGAAGAATTGGAACAGGTTCATGTCGCCTATGCGTTTCCGGGAATAGCCAGCGGAGACGACGAGCTCTTTGCCGCGCAGGTTTATGTGACGGCGCTTGGCGGCGGCATGTCCTCGCGCCTGTTCCAAAACATTCGCGAGCGCCAGGGGCTTGCCTACGCCGTCTTTAGCGAACTGACTCCCTACTCCGACGCGGGTCTGCTGACCGTCTACGCGGGCACCGCGCTCGAAAAAACCGAAAAGGTGATTGGCTTGGTCGCGCAGGAGTTCAGCAACCTTAAACGCGAACCTGTCACCGAAGAAGAGCTACGCCGCGCCAAGGATCACTTGAAGGGCTCGCTGATGCTTTCGCTTGAGTCCACCGGCGCGCGCATGTCCAATCTGGCTCGCCAGGAAATGTATTTCGGTCGCTTCTTCACGCTGGACGAGATCCTGGACTCGATCGAAAGCGTTACCCGCGAATCCTTGCAGGACCTCGCCCGCGAGTTCTTCCAGCCTGAGCAGGCCGCCGCCACGGTTGTTGGCAACCTCAACGGGTTCGAGCTTCGCCGCGAACAGCTCGCCTGCTAGCTTCGTTCGCCTCCCAAGGCCCTGGTCCGCTTCCATCCCCCACGAATTCTCGGCAATTCTTGCGATCTGATGTTGACGCCGGCTCCGCGCTTTGCCATCATCGCCTCATCCTGCACAGAGCGGGCGGCGCACTTTAGGCTTGACGCATTGCGCTGGAGGTCGAACGGGGGAACGCGATCGGCATTCGAGTGTCCATTCTGGCGTCGGGTAGCTCGGGCAACATTACTCTGCTCGAGACGCAGAATACCCGCCTCCTGGTGGATTGCGGCCTTGGCAAGCGTGAAACGCTCCGGCGGCTCGAAGTACTGAGCGCGCGCATTGACCGCCTCGACGGCATCGTCATCTCCCACGAACACAGCGACCACATCGGCGGCCTCGCGCAAGTCCTGCGAGGCGCGGACCTCGTCACAGACGGCGTCGATATCTGCCCCTCGTTTGCCGTAGCGTTCCGCCGTTGCGACGAGGCGCTGGGCGCCGAGCTTGACGCCCAGCGGAGCGTAGACGGAGTTGCACGAAACGGCGAACGCGTTGATTAGCGTGCCGCCGCAGTACTCGCGGTCGCTGTTGTGAAGCTTGTAACCGTCGATCACGGCGTAGGTCCCGTAGGGAAAGCTCGACGAGACCGTCGCGATTCCTGACTCGAGCACAGCGGTTGCGGTCACGATCTTGAAAGTCGATCCCGGGGGCTGCGTCTGTGACAACGGCGAGCCCGCGACGGCAAGCAGCTCACCGCTCTTGGGCACCATCAGCACGATTCCGCCGGCCATGCCCGTCGCGTCGAAAGCGGAAGTGGCGTCGTTCTCGAGCTCGGGATCGATCGACGTCTTCACGTCCTCGCCCTCGAGGGGATTGGTGCGAGCGATCGGGCGTGGGCCTGCGAAAAGCTCGCCACCCGGCCTGCCGGCGAGCTGGCGCTGAAACAGGTACTCGAGACCGTCTTGGCCTGCTTCAGTGTCGGCCGGGAAGCCCTCGGCCTCAAGCCGCTCCAGCTGACCTCCGCTCGCCGGCCCGACCGAGCCGATGATGTCGTGGGCCGAGCTGAACTGCGTCAGCGGAACCCCGTCGCGCGCGAGCAGCTCTCCGCGCTGCGGCGCGAGCGTCGAGCGGTGGATCGTCTCGCCCGGATATAGACCGGGAAAGGCCAGGTTCTGATGCCAGATGATCCGCGTGTCGCTGCCGTTGCCGGTCAGCGGCAGCGTGTACTGCAGGCGCAGCGTGCCGAACACGCGCGTACGGATTCGCAGCGCGACGACCTCCGATCCGCCGACCAGGCGCACCCCGGGGAGCATGCGTGCTCCGGTCACGGTGGCGGTGGCGTAGGCGCGCGCATAGTCACCGGCAAACTCCGGATAGGGCACCGTGGCACGTGTCTGCGCGTCGACGTCCCGGTAAAGCGCCGGCCAGTCGTGGTGATTCCAGGCGCTCGCGAAGCGCTCGGCGAGCGCCTTGCCGGGCTCGACGCCGCGGCTGAGCGTCTCGGCGACGATGATCGCAGCGGCGCTCACCGCGACCAGCGCCGCCAGCCGAGATAGGCCACGCCACCGGCGCCGCGAGCGCTCGCGCGGGTGGTCGCCCGCCGCCGGCGGGCTCATGATGCTCCTCGCTGCCCCATCGGATCACTCCGCATCCTCGCCCCTGCCGCGTGGCAGCGGGCGCGCTAATCCGTCTTTGCGGAGGATGACGCGGTGATCCATCCCGCCGCGTCAGCGCGGCCGCGGGGTAGTCTCGCCGCACGATGACGGCGCTCGACTGGCTGATTGCCGTGGCCACCGCGCTGTTCGCCGTCTCGGGTTACTTGCGCGGCCTGATCGTCGCTGCGCTGTCGCTGGTCGGATTTGCCGCGGGGGCGGTAGCCGGTACCCGCATCGCAGGCGCTCTGCTGTCGGGCGGGTCG
>PKWC01000198.1:0-8518 GCA_003131925.1 Alphaproteobacteria bacterium
CCCCCACGATGGGGGAGGAAACCGGTGGGGTGATTGTTTCGGCGCATGCGGAGGCTGTGCGATGAGCAGCATCTCCAACGATCTGCTGGTGCTTCTGCCCGAGGGGCTGCTGGCGCTCGCGGCGATGGCGCTCTTGTTGATCGGGGTGCTTTTGACGAAGAACGCGTTCCGCGCAGTCTCGACGGCGGCGATTGTTGCGCTGGCAGTGGCGGCATGGTTCGTCGTTTCGCCCGTCTCCGCGAGCCAAAACGCCTTTCATGGCGCCTTCGTCGCCGACGGCTTCGCGCGATTTGCCAAGCTGCTGGTGCTTCTTGGCTCCGCCCTCACCCTTCTCATGTCGCAGGAATTCCTCGAGCGCGAAAAAATAGCACACTTCGAATTCCCCGTTCTCGTGCTTCTCGCGACGATCGGCATGCTTTTCATGGTTTCGGCGGCGAGCTTCATTGCGCTTTACCTGGGTTTCGAACTGCAGAGTCTCTCGCTCTATGTGCTCGCGGCCTTCAACCGCGATTCGCTGCGTTCCAGTGAAGCGGGCCTCAAATACTTCGTTCTGGGCGCACTCTCTTCCGGCATGATGCTGTACGGCATCTCCTTTATCTACGGCTTTGCCGGCACGACGTCCTTTCCCGAAGTGGCGCGCGCCGTCGCGCATGCGAGCGCGAATATCGGCATGATCTTTGGCCTCGTCTTCCTGATCGCGGGCCTCGCCTTCAAAGTCTCGGCCGTGCCGTTTCACATGTGGACGCCGGACGTCTATGAAGGCTCGCCGACGCCCATCACCGCCTTCTTCTCCATTGCGCCGAAAACGGCGGCGATGGCGCTGTTCCTGCGCGTGATGATCGAAGCGATGCCCGGCGCGATCCATGAATGGCGCCAGATCGTCGTCTTCGTTTCCGTGCTCTCGATGTTCCTCGGTTCGGTCGCCGCGATCGGGCAGGGCAACATCAAGCGCCTGATGGCCTACAGCTCCATCGCCCATATGGGTTACGCGCTGATCGGTATTGCTGCGGGTACGTTCCAGGGCGTACAGGGCGTGCTCCTCTATCTGCTCATCTATGTGATCACCAATGCCGGTGTCTTTGTCTGCATCCTGGCGATGCGGCGAAACGGGCAGATGGTGGAGAATATTCCGGATCTCGCTGGCCTCGCGCGCACCAACCCGCGTCTCGCGCTCGCTTTCGCGGTGCTGTTCGTGAGCCTCGCGGGCATTCCGCCCTTTGCCGGTTTCTGGGCAAAATTCTATGTGTTCCTCGCCGCCCTCGGCGCACACCTTTACGCACTGGCGATTCTCGGCGTGCTCGCGAGCGCCATCGGCGCCTATTACTATCTGCGCATCGTCAAGATCATGTATTTCGACGAGCCGGCACCGGCCTTCGATCGCGAAATGGGCTTGCGCCTCGGTGGGATCGCGGCCGGCGCGAGCCTGTTCAACCTCGTCTTCATCGTGATCGCATCGCCGCTCGTCGCAGCCGCCGCGCTTGCGGCGAAGGCACTTGTTCCGTGACGGACTCTTCGGCGCGCGTCCAGAGCATTCCGCTTCGCCATTTTGTGGAGATCGATTCCACCAACGAAGAGGCGCGAAGATTGGCGCTTGCGGGAGTGGGGGGACCGCTCTGGCTTGTTGCGGATCGCCAGACCAAAGGCCGGGGACGGAGGGGCAGGAACTGGCAATCGCCCGAAGGTAATCTCGCCGCGACGCTGCTGCTGAGGCCGGCGAGACCGACTGCGCAATGCGCGCAGCTTTCCTTCGTCGCGGCGCTCGGCGCGAGCGATGTCGTGGGCCACTGCGCCCCGCGCGCAGAAGTGAAAGTGAAATGGCCGAACGACATACTGGCGGATGAGAAGAAGATCGCGGGAATACTTCTGGAGTCGGCCAGCAAGGATGGTGCGCAACTGGACTGGCTTGCGATCGGCTTCGGCATTAATCTGGCCTCGCCTCCCTGGGACACCGAATTTCCGGCGACCTCGATCGCCGGTCTTGGCGAAAAACCTCCGGTGCCGCTTGTTGCGCTCGACAGCCTCGCGGCCTCGTGGTCCAAATGGTATGAAGTGTGGTTCGAAAGGGGATTCGAGCCGATCCGTGATGCTTGGCTCGCGCGCGCCGCAAGGCTGGGCGCAGGCATCCGCGCGCGCGTCGCCGACATCGAGGTGGTGGGAATGTTCGAAGGCATCGATGCGGATGGCGCGCTGAACCTGCGAGAAAGCACAGGCCGCATGCGCAGGATCTCGGCGGGCGAAGTGTTCTTCTGATGCGGCATCCCTCACCCACGCCTGAGCAGAGTTCAACGCACGTATTTGCATCCCTCTCCCACAAGGGGAGAGGGGAAATCGGGATCTTGCATCCACGTCGGAGAACCGACGCGCGGAGTCCCCTTTCCCCTTGTGGGAGAGGGGTTCGGCGCGGGCACTCTCTACCGATCGGGCGGCGGTGAGGGGGATCACGTGCTGCTCGCGGTCGATGCCGGGAACACCAACATCGTCTTCGCCATCTGCGAGGGCAGGGAGATTCGCGCCGAGTGGCGCGCGGTGATGGACCAGGCGCGCACCGCCGACGAATACGCCGTGCTCCTGAACCCGCTTCTGTCGCTTGCCGGCTTGAAATTTGCCGATCTCGACTGCGCCATCATCGCGACGGTCGTGCCCGCAGCGCTGTTCGATCTCCGCCTCTTCTGCAAACGCTATGTTCATTGCGAACCGCTTGTCGTAGGCGAGCCGGATGTCGATCTCGGCATCGAGATCCGCGTCGACCGGCCGAGCGCGGTGGGCGCGGACCGGCTCGTCAACACGGTAGCGGCGCATGAGCGCTACAAGGGCGCGCTGGTCGTCGTCGACTTCGGCACGGCGACGACTTTCGATGTTGTCAGCGCTGTGGGCAATTACGAAGGCGGCGTCATCGCGCCGGGCGTGAACGTCTCCGCCGAGGCGCTGCATCTGGGCGCCGCGATGCTGCCGCGCGTCGCCATCCAGCGTTCCCAATCGGTGATCGGCAAGGACACCGTGCCCGCGATGCAGTCGGGCCTCTATTGGGGTTATCTCGGCCTCGTCGAAGGTCTGGTCGCGCGCATCCGTGCCGAGTACGGGGAACCCATGACGGTGATCGGTACCGGCGGTCTCGCCGGCCTCTTCTACAAGCAGACCCAGGCGATCGAGCATCTGGACGAGGATTTGACCATCCGCGGTCTCGTGCTCATTCACGCGCGGAACACCAAAACCGCCCCGGCGCGTTTGCACCGCTGATGGATGCACGCCTGAACGAGAGCGAGCTTGTCCTGCTGCCACTCGGTGGCGCGGGCGAGATTGGCATGAACTTCAACGCCTATGGCTGCGGGGCGCCCGACGACCGGCGCTGGATCGTGGTCGATTGCGGCGTCATGTTCGGCCGGGAGAGCGCGACGCCGGGCGTCGATCTGATCCTGCCCGACATTCGCTTTCTCGCCGAGCAACACGAGAATGTGCTCGCCATTGTGCTCACCCACGCGCACGAGGATCATATCGGCGCGATCGCCCAGCTCTGGCCACTGCTGCGCTGCCCCCTCTATGCAACACCTTTCACCGCCAGGCTGATCGAAAACAAGCTTGCGGAAGCCGGTCTCGCCGAGCGCGTGCGCGTGACCATCGTTCCGCTCGGCGGCCGGATCGCGATTGGTCCCTTCGAGATCGACTTCATCTCCATCACACATTCGATCCCCGAGCCCAACGCGCTCGCGATCCGCACGCCTTTCGGCGTTGTGGTGCATACCGGAGACTGGAAACTCGACCCCGATCCGCTCATCGGCGAAGTCACGGATTCCGAGTCGCTGCGCGCGCTGGGGGATGACGGCGCGCTGGCGCTCGTCTGCGATTCCACCAACGCCCTAGTCGCGGGCGAGTCCGGGTCCGAGGGGCGCGTGCGAACGAGCCTCATCGATCTGATCGGAACCCTGACCGGACGCGTCGCCGTCACCGCGTTCGCATCGAACGTGGCGCGGCTCGAATCCGTTGGCGAGGCGGCGCGCGCGCATGGGCGCTCGCTGGCGCTGGTCGGACGATCGATGAATCGTGTCGTCGAAGCGGCGCGGGAGACGGGTTATCTTCACGACTTTCCACCGCTGATCGACGCAGACGAAGCGGCACAGCTTCCGCCTAACCGAGTTCTCTATCTTTGCACCGGCAGCCAGGGCGAGACGCGTGCGGCGCTGGCGCGCATCGCGGCGGGCGAACATCCCAGCGTGGCGCTCGGGCCCGGAGACACGGTGATCTTTTCCTCGCGTATCATTCCCGGCAACGACCTCGCGATCTTCGAAGTGCAGAACAAACTGTCGGCCCTGGGCGTCGAAGTGCTCACCGAGCGCGATCATTTCGTGCATGTTTCCGGCCATCCCTGCCGCGACGAGCTGGCGCAGATGTATCGCTGGGTGCGGCCCAAGGTCGCCGTGCCGGTGCACGGAGAACTTCGCCACATGATGGAGCACGCGCGCCTCGCGCGGTCGTTGCAGGTACCACAAGCCATCGTGCTGCAGAACGGGCAAATGCTGCGCCTGGCGCCCGGCCGCGCCGAGATCGTCGACGAGACGCCTTCGGGGCGGCTGCACCTCGACGGCAAGGTGCTGGTCGAGGAAGGCAACGGCCATGCCCGCGCCCGCGGCGCGCTCGGCTATGCTGGCTTTGTTGCGGCGACGATCCCGCTGGACGGCAAGGGACGCGTGGCGGGCGATCCGTCGCTGATCCTCGAGGGTATTCCCGATCAGGTTCACGGCGCGATCCGCGCGGCGCTCGAGGACGTCATCAAGCGGCATGATTCGAAGCGGCGCGATGAGGATGCGCTCAAGGAGCAGGCGCGTCTTGCCATGCGCCGCGCCGCGATGGCCCATTGGGGGAAGAAACCCGTCACGCGCGTCGAAGTGGTGTGGGTGTGAGGAAGCAAGCATGATCGGCCGGCTCAATCACGTCGCCATCGCGACGAAAGACATTGCGTCCGCCGCGAAAATCTATCACGACACGCTGGGCGCGAAAGTTTCTGAGCCGGTTGCGCAGCCGGATCACGGTATCACCACCATCTTCGTCGACCTTCCCAACAGCAAGATCGAACTGATCGAGCCATTGGGTACGGATTCGCCGATCGCGAATTTCCTACGGAAAAATCCCGCGGGCGGCGTCCATCACGTCTGTTACGAAGTGGACGACATCATCGCCGCCCGCGACCGCATGCGCGCGGCGGGCGCCACGATCACCGGAACCGGCGAGCCCCGCATCGGTGCCCATGGCAAGCCCGTGATCTTCCTGCACCCGAAGGATTTCGTCGGCACCCTCATCGAGCTCGAACAGGCGTGAGACTCATCGTTCTCGCAGGCGCGTTCGTCATTCTCTGGTTCCTCGCGCTGCAGATCCTGCTGCCGATCGGAATCAGATTGTCGCACGACGGCGTTGGCGACCCCGGCGCGCCGGCCAATCCGCGCATGGCGCTGAAGCTCGCGCTGGCAACCGTCGCTGCGGCGACGATGTGGATGATTTTTTATACGCTTGTGTTGTTACGGGTGATCGATATTTGATCGCGTTCTCTCCAATATTGATTGTCATGGCCCGCGAAAGCGGGCCACCCAGCTGGAGGCGACGGGACTCTCGAAACGACGTGAAGAACTTGCACGTAAGAGCGCGACGTTGTGCAGATATCGTCTGGGTGGCCCGCTAGCGCGGGCCATGACATGGAAAAGAAGTGGGAGAGGGGAGAGGCACCGCTTCACCCCCTCGCTGTTTCCGGCTCCTCGAGCGCTCCGCTTTCCTGCAGCGTTTTTGTGAGTTTCGCGTAATCGGTCTTGCCGGTGCCGAGTACGGGGATACTTTCGACGAGCAGAATGCGGCGCGGGATCGCGAGTTCCTGGACGCCGTGATTGTGCACCCACCCGGCGAACTGCGTGCGTTCGGCGTCCGAACAGGTGGTGACGAGCAGTATTTCCTCGCCCTTGCGCCCGCCCGCCACCGCGATCGCAGCGTGGCTATAGTCGGGCCATATGGCGGACGCGCAACTCTCGATCACGGCGAGCGAAACCATCTCGCCGCCGATCTTGGCGAAACGCTTGAGCCGGCCCTTGATGGCGATGAAACCATCCTGGTCGATGCTGACGATATCACCCGTGTCGTACCAGCCTCCGGGCGGCGGAGCGAAGGTGCCCGGCTGCTCCGGCCTGATGTAGCCCAACATCACGTTCGGCCCGCGCACGANNGGGCTCGAGGCGGCTTTCGATTCCCTGCATCAGGCGTCCTACCGTGCCTGGCCGGTTTGCGCCCGGCTGGTTGGCCGCGATTACCGGCGATGCCTCCGTGACGCCATACCCTTCGAGCAGCTCGATACTGTATTTCTTGCGCACCAACGTGCGCGTCTCGTCGCGCAGGCGTTCGGCGCCGCAGACCGCGAGCCTTAGACTGTTCAGATCGCCCTGATCACCAGCGCGCGCCGTTTGCGAGATGAACGTGTCGGTCGAGAGCAGGATTGTCGCGCCCGATTGGCGGATGCGGCGCGCAATTTCGCGCGGCTGCAGCGGCGTGGGATGGAACACTGCCTTGATTCCGAGCAGCAGCGGCATCAGCGCGCCAACTGTCAGCCCGAAGCAGTGGAAAGTCGGCAGCGGATTGAACAGCACATCGTGGGTGTGAAGCTCGATATGAGAGCGCACCTGTTCGACATTGGACAATAGATTGAGATGGGAGAGTGCCACTCCTTTCGGCTCGCCCTCGGTGCCGGAGGTGAAAAGATAGACCGCGGGCGCGCCGTGCTGCGGGCGCGACACGACAAGACCGCGCGCAAGCTGTCCGACCGCAGCGGCCGCCTTGTCGCGCAGCGAGAGATTGGCGCGCACATCTTCGAGATAGACGACAGACGCCGCGCCCTCGAGCTCGCAGACAAGAGCCTCGAATTTGGCGAGCTCGACGAAGCGCCGCGCGGTGACAATGCGCTTCACCTTCGCCATGTGCATCGCGGCTTTGATCGCTGCAGCGCCCGCGGTAAAATTGAGCATCGCCGGCACGCGGCCGTAGGCGGAGACGGCAAAGAACGAGATGATCGCCCCCGCGCCAGTCGGCAGCATGACGCCGACGGCTTCGCCCTGTTTGGTGCCCGCCTTGAGCGCATGCCCCAGCGCGAGCGCCGCGCGCACGATCTCGTCGTAGGTGAAGTGGCGCTCGTCGCCGTCGACGATGGCGGTCGTCTTTCCGCCGAATGCCGACCTTGCGTCCATCAATGCGTGGAATAGCGGCTTCTGCGCGCGCGGCAGATCGAAAGGCACGATCTCCTCGCCCGACGCCGCAGCGATGGTAGCCAGGCTCAAGTATGGTTCCTCATGCACAGTAACGTAGCCCAAACTATGCGAAAAAAGGAAGGATTCAGCGCAGAGGACGCAGAGGCATCGCAGCGCACGCACGGGAAGATTGGCACGCTTCTGGCGCGCATTTTCTCCTCTGCGTCCACTGCGTATCCCCAGCGTCCCCCGCGCGAATCTGTCTTTTCTGGCCCCCACGTGATTTTTCCCGGTCGAGAGGTTATGTAGGGCCCATGACGATCGTGTTTGACCAGTCGGGGCGCGACCGACGGACGCTCAGACATCCGGAAAAGGCGCACCGGCCCGATACGGCAATCGCGCGCAAGCCGGAATGGATCCGGGTGAGGGCGCCGGGCAGCCGCGAATATCACGAGACGCGGGCGATCGTGCGCGAATTCGGGCTGCACACGGTGTGCGAGGAGGCGGGTTGCCCGAATATCGGCGAGTGCTGGACGCACCACCACGCCACCATGATGATCATGGGCGATACCTGCACGCGCGCCTGCGCCTTCTGCAACGTGAAGACAGGCATGCCGGGCGCCCTTGACGACGCAGAGCCGGATAACGTCGCGCGGGCTGTCGAGAAGCTCGGCCTCAGGCACGTCGTTATCACCTCGGTGGACCGCGACGATCTCTCCGATGGTGGGGCAGGGCATTTCGCCCGCGTGATCCGCGCGATCCGCAACCGCACTCCGCAGACCACGATCGAGGTTCTGACACCCGATTTTCTGCGCAAGTCCGGCGCCATCGAAATCGTGCTGGAAGCGGCGCCCGACGTCTTCAACCACAATCTCGAGACTGTGCCGCGGTTTTATCTGAGCATCCGTCCCGGCGCGCGCTACTTCGCGTCGTTGCGCCTGCTCGAGCGCGCGAAGGAGCTTGCGCCCGCAGGCTTCACCAAATCGGGCCTGATGCTGGGGCTCGGCGAAGGCCGCGAGGAAGTGATGCAGGTGATGGACGATCTGCGCGCGGCCGGCGTCGATTTCCTCACGCTTGGACAATATCTGCAACCCTCGCGCAAGCACGCGGCAGTGGCGCGCTTCTGGACACCGGAGGAATTCGCGGCGCTTGGCCAGATCGCGCGCGCAAAAGGATTCTCGATGGTCTCCGCGACCCCTCTCACGCGCTCCTCCTACCACGCGGACCAGGACTTTGAGGTTCTGAAGGCGGCCCGCCTTGCTCACCCTTCCCCCGGTTTAACCGGGGGACCAAGCTCAGGGTGAGGA
>PKWC01000198.1:8529-12614 GCA_003131925.1 Alphaproteobacteria bacterium
GCTGCGCATCCTCAAGCGCGAGCCCGCACCTTTCGGCGAAGTGATGTGGGCGGATACGCTGATTGGCTACAAGACAATGCGCGAGCGTTATACGAGCCGGGTTGAGTTGAATCCTTCCGCCGGCCGCATCGACGTGGAACAGACCCAGGGGCCGTTCCGGCAACTCGAAAATCATTGGCGTTTCACGCCGATGGGCGAGCATTGCCGCGTCGATTTTTCGATCATCTTCGAATTCCGCAGCCGCATGCTCGGCCGCATCGCGGGCGCGGCGCTTGGCCTCGTAATGAGCCGCATGACGCATGCCTTCGAGACACGCGCGGGCGTTCTGTCACAACAGGCGCAGCACTAGAAGCAAAGCCGCTTCCACGCTGAGCAGGCGAATGCGTTCCCGGCCGATATCACCGAACGAATGGGCTTCGTGCAGCGTCGCGTGATCCCGTCGCGCAGCGGCAATATGCACCAGGCCGACCGGTTTCGCCGTTGTGCCGCCGCCGGGGCCGGCAATTCCCGTCACCGCGATGGCCAGTTCCACCGGGGAACGTTGCAGCGCGCCTTCCGCCATGCCGCGCGCAACCGCTTCGGAGACCGCCCCGTTTTTATCGATGAGGTCTTCCCGCACTCCGAGCAGTCCGGTTTTGGCACGATTGGAATAGACGATGAAACCGCGCTCGAACACGTCGGACGATCCGGGAATCTCCGTCAGCGCCGCGCCGATCAACCCGCCCGTGCAACTCTCGGCCGTTGCGATATGCAAACCCTGCGCCCGCGCCCGCGCGAGCACGTCTTCGGCGAGTTTCAGCAATTCGGGCGGCAACATGTTGAAGTTTCATCACAAAGACACGAAGGACACAAAGAAATGGAAGATTCAGCGCAGAGGGCGCTGGGGAGAGCCGCGCGCCGGAGGCGCGAAGTGTTTTCCGCGTCCCCTGCGCACCCTCTGCGCTCTCTGCGTTAAATCTTCTTAAAATGGCCACGCGACGCCCGCCTGGGCGAGGAGTACGATGACGAAACCGGCGAGGAGGCCGGCGACCATGTCGTCGGCGACGATGCCGACGCCGCCGTGCAGGCGCTCAGCCGCACCGATCGGCCAGGGCTTGAAAATATCGAGCACGCGGAAGAGCAGAAAGGCGAGCGCATAGGCGAGCAACTCGCGCGGCGCGAACGCGCAGGCGAGAAACTGCCCGGCCACTTCGTCGATGACGCAGTCGGGCGGATCTGCGACTCCGCATTCGCGTGCATAATGCTCCGACGCCCAACCGCCCACTGCCATCGCACCGATACTCGCGAGCAGCACGAGCGCCTGTCCGCCGATTCCCGCGAGCAGCCACGCTGCCATCAACGTGACCACGCTTGCCACCGTGCCCGGTGCTTTGCGCACGCGGCCGAGCCCGCCAAGCGTCGCGATGGTGGCCGCGAAACTCAATCGGGCGGCAGCCGTACTGTAGCGACGGCCTGCGCCGCCAGGCCTTCGCCGCGGCCGGTGAACCCCAAGCCGTCGGTCGTGGTCGCCTTTACGCTCACCCGGTCGATGCCGATGCGAAGAATCTCCGCGACGCGCGCCCGCATGGCCTCGCGATGGGGCGTGATCTTCGGCCGCTCGCAGACGAGTGTCACGTCGCAATGCACGATCGCCCCGTTTGCCTCCGCGACCAGCCGGGCAGCCTCCGCAAGAAACAGAGACGAGGGCGCATCGCGCCATTTTTCCTCCGTGGGCGGAAAATGCCGGCCGATGTCGCCCGCGCCAATCGCCCCCAGAATCGCGTCGGTCAGCGCATGGAGGCCTGCATCGGCGTCGGAATGGCCTTCGAGCCCCGCGTCATGCGCGATCTGCACCCCGCACAGCCACACATGGTCGCCACGCGCGAAACGGTGCGCATCGAACCCCTGGCCGGTCCGGAATTCGCTCATCACGCCCCTTAGCAGTCTCGCCGCGTAAGCGAAATCTTCCTCAGTCGTAATTTTCAGATTCGTTTCATCACCTGCCACGGGCGTAATTGGAAGCCCCGCACGCTCGGCGATCGCCATGTCGTCGGTCACGCTTTCGGATGCGTGCGCGCGGTGGGCCGCGAGCAGCGCGTCGAAGCGGAAACCCTGCGGCGTCTGCGCCCGATAGAGTCCGCCACAGCGGGAGACGCTCGTCCAGTTCTCCGGTTCCTTGCGCTTGATCGTATCCGCGAGCGCGAGCACCGGAATGGCAGCTGTGGCGCCGGCCTCGAGCGCCGTCATCACCCGGCGGATGAGATCGGGCGAAACGAGCGGCCGCGCGGCATCGTGCACGAGCACAAATTCCGGCGCATGCGGCGCGAGAGCTTCAAGTCCGTTGCACACCGACTCCTGGCGCGTCTCGCCGCCGAGCGCGAAAGGCAGGCAGGCGATGCCGCGAACCGCTTCTTCCGTCTGCGGCTCCAGACCTTCGGCGGTCACAATCTGGATCGCGCCGATTTCCGGCACCTCCGCGAATGCCCACACGCTACGCCGGAGCACGGGCTGGCCGAGCAGCGGCTGGAACTGCTTGGGGACAAGACCTCCGGCGCGCTCGCCCTTTCCGGCGGCAACCATTACGACGGCAGTTCCTCCGCGCATGTCCGTGATTTATCCCGCTATTGCCTCGCCGTTCTGTGGCGCTGGCACGAGCGGGTCAAGGGCAAGTCGCCGGCGGCGACGCCTCCGAAGGAGAATCGGAAGCCCTGCGCTATTTCACACCGGCAGGCGGCTGAATGTTGCCGTACTCGTAAGTCGTGGTCATCGTCTGATTGCCCTCGTCGATATGCGCCCAGCTTTTCAATAGCACTCCTTGCGATCTGGAGATCCAGACACGGTTGTCGCTGTGGGAGTGCGGTGATTGAAAACTGCCCGTGTAGACTGAAGCAGCCTGTCCGCCCACCGATTCATCGCCAACGTGCCGGCAGGCGTGCTTGCTCTCTTTGTAGTTCTTTTTCATCTGTTCGGTCATCCCCTGCACCGTCATCGGCGATACTTGCCAGCGTCCGTTTAGCTGGACATATATTTTCCCACCCGTGAAGATGGTTTCGCTTGTGGCGGNNCCGTTCAGGTTGGAAAACGATATTGTAGCACGATAGGGCACCTGTATCTGGGCAAGCATCGCCGTCATCATCGTATCGCAATCGTCGGCGTGCGCGGCGGTCGCAGCGAACATACCCGTAATTCCAAGCAGTGCCGCAACAGGGAAGGCCGTCATCTTCGAAATCATCGTTGTATTTCCTTTTGGACCGGAGTTCGGGAATGAAATGTTTTGGAAATGACGGCGAACAACCGGCTTTCTGCATCAAACTCGCCGCTCGCTATGTCGAGGCGCTATGACGCAGCACCTGCTCGAGCTTGATGCCTTGCTTCTCCAGCATGGCGATGAGCATGTCGTTCTGCCGCTCGAGGTGATGAAGGATCATCTCGATTTCCTGCTCGGCCTTGACGTTGACCTCGAGGTCGTGCTCGGCACGTGCCTCGGCGTGCTGTCCTTGCAGGTTCTGCCCGACCATGATCAGAGGCATGAGCAGAATCTGGATCATGTTCGAAATGAACAGCCAGAAGACGAACCCCATCGGCGGATCGAATTGCAGCCGCGCCGGGGCGAGAAAATTCCAGCCGAGCCACAGGATGGTCCACACGAGGATGAGCAGGAAGAACCCCATCGTGCCCACGTTCTCGGTGATCCAGACCGCTAGCAGGTCGAGCTTGCCGAGCCCCGCCATGACCTCGCGATAGGTGTTGCGCAGCGGGTGGTGCTGCCGGATCTCCCGCAGCCGCGGCAACGCCGGTCCCGACATAATGTGATTGCCCCCTTTTGCCTCCGCGAAGTTGAGCCTGTCCCGGTGGCAGATCAAGGGTGCAACGCTGAGGGGGAACGTCCTTTTGCGCTGCACAAATTGCCTTTAAGCTAGCCACCAATTCGACTCTGTCCAAGTCGTAGGTAAATCACTGCTCGCGCCCGCTGACATTCCCGATCACGAAGCGTCCTCCAACATCGCGTCCTGATAATCGGCTGGAAAGACGAGATCCGCTGCCCGCCGCACGCGGCAACCAGATCCGCGCCGCCCAGCTTCTCGGCCTCAACCGCAACACGCTGC
>PKWC01000198.1:12628-19209 GCA_003131925.1 Alphaproteobacteria bacterium
CCCACGTTGGGGGAGGAAATGTGAGGGCCGTTCGATCATCAAAGGCTAAGTTTACACTGGCACCCGGTGGGCAGACGGCTGCGCATCGGGGGAATCTCATTCCTTCAATTTCAGCAAAAAGTCGGAGGGCTAACGTGAACAAAATTGTACTTGCAGCAGGGCTCGCGGTGGGCGCGCTCGCGGCCTCGACCGTGTGGGCGGAGCAATATGTGGACTACACGCCGGTCAAGGGAGTGTGGGAAGTCACGACCATCAGAGTCGATCCCAACCACATCGATGACTACCTTACCGGCCTCCGGAAGGGGTGGTCAGCGTCGATGGAGACTCTGAAGAAGCATGGCGTCATCGACCAGTATATGATTCTCCAGAAGCTCAATTCGGGCGCCGGCGCCAACATCCAGCTCATTCAGCACTTCCCCAGCAGTGCGATGATGGATCCAGACAAGACGCGCGACCAGGCGATCCAGAAGGAAATGGAAGCGCAGATGAGCAAGGCCGCATCGGCCAAACTGACCGGCGGCTTCGACAAATTCCGCGCCTTCGAATCCGACGAGATGTGGACCGAAGTGAAAATGGCGAAGCAGGAGACTCCCACCCTCCCCTTGAGGGCAGGCCTATCGCATATGTCCATCAGGCGGTCAGCGGCGCTGGATTTTGCCGATCCGCGGAGCCACTGCGGAGGATAGATGAACCGCCTTGCCCCGAATTAAATCCGGGGCAACGCGCCAAGGGGTTCTTGCGCGCCTTCGCGCGCCACTTGTCCTCGGCATCTTGGCGCCTTGGCGGTTTTCTTCAGCCTCGCTACGCGCAAATGCGATCGCCCTGCCTCAGGGGCAGGGTGGGTTATTCTTGCCGAATTACGTAGTTGACACCACAAGGCACAAGCCCTATATTTGAGGGGTCAAGGAGACCCCGATGGGCAAGAACATCTTTTCCGCCAAGCATTTCCACGATGAAGAAGCCGCCCGGGCTTGGTTTGAGGCTGCCCGGTGGCCGAATGGCCCTGTGTGCCCTTCCTGTGGCTCCCTGAAGCACTATGCGACCAAGAAGGCCGGTCGGTATCGCTGCGGCGAGAAGGAGTGCCGCAAGGACTTCACGGTCACAACCAAGACCGTCATGGAGCGAAGCCATGCCAAGCTGACACAGTGGGCTATGGCCTTCTGGCTGGGCGCGTCTTCGAAGAAGGGCTTCTCCGCTCACCAGCTGCATCGTGCCCTTGGCTGCCAGTACAACACGGCTTGGTTCCTCCATCACCGCGTCATGGAAGCCATGCGGGAGGGTGGCCTTGAGGTCCCTTTAGGTGGGGCTGGCGAGATCGTGGAGGTGGACGAAACCTACTATGGCCGCGTTGAGAACCCCGCGACGCACAAACTGTCTGGCGAACCCTATAAAAAGCAGAGCGGCACGGTGAATAAGCGCGCGATCCTTTCGCTTGTGCAGCGCGGCGGAAAGGCGCGCTCCTTTCATGTTCCGCGTGCCGACAAGTCTACTGTCCATAAGATCATTCGGGACAACATCGCTCACGAAAGCCGCGTTCATACCGACGAAAGCAGGATTTACGATGACGTGAGCACGATGGTCGATGACGTGAACGAATTGTGCTTCACCCATGAAACCGTGAACCACTACGCGAAAGAGTATGCCCGTGGCGACGTAACTACCAATTCCGTCGAGGGCTTCTTCTCAGTGTTCAAGCGAGGAATGCGCGGCACTTACCAGCATTGCAGCGAAAAGCACCTGCACCGCTACGTCGCTGAATTCGATTTCCGCTTCAATCGGCGTGAGGCGTTGGGCTGGAATGATGAAGCCCGCTGCATCGCCGCGATCCGCGCTGCGGACGGCAAACGCCTCACCTACCATCAACCTCGTGCAGCCTGATTATCGGTTTCAGGCGGAACGGTTCCTTCGCTGGCGCGAGAAATACGGGCCAGCGCCGTCGTATGGCTTGCCGCTCTGGGACTAGCGGTTGCCGGCAGTGCCGGTCCAGAAAAGCAGAACCCCGCCATTCGGGGAATGACGGGGTTCTGAAGAGTTTCAACGGAGACTGTCCAACCTTCGCAAGATGCCACAGGAAGTGCTAAAAGCCAGTTAAAGGTCCCAAGACCAGTTTAATTGTTCGGGATCGCCCATCTGGCGTTCCGCGTCTTGCCGTCCTTCACGATCTCTCCGCCGGGGGCTGGGGATACGTCGATAGCCGGGAATCCAACCGGCGATGATATACTTGACATAGGCGATAACTACGGCTTGCGCAGCGCTCTTAACCGCGCCTAGGTGATTCGCTATTTGACGCCTCCGCGCATCTTTTGCCCGCGTTGTGTGTCTAACGTGCGTGTTATGCGGTTTGCATGGCTATAAATTAAATCCATAAAAACAATAGGTTACAAAATTGCTGGTGGGCAAATGTTTCACGCTCTTGCCAAAGTGCGATTACATGTCCAAAATTCTCGCGCTGCTCCTTGATGTCACCAAAATGCGCGAAGAATTCAAACCGGCGATTGATGCCCTGCTCGCGGACCTAGCCGACCTTGAGAAGCAGGTTCTCGACACGAAGCTGGTTATCAATAGGCTCTGCTCTCGGGACGGAACGGAACCCATGTTCCCGGACGCGTCGGCTGCTTCCGGCCCGACCGTAGGCGCAATCCGGCCGGATAGCTTTTACGGAAAGGTCCTGAGCACAGCAGCGCGCGAGTACCTGGAGATGCGCCGTAGTGCGAACCTGGGGCCAGCCACGCCGAGGGAGGTTTTCGAGGCGCTGGTAAGAGGCGGCTACGCGTCGGAAGCCAAAGACGAAATCACGGCCATGATTGCCCTCCGCGCTACGCTTCGTAAGAACTCCTCAATTTTCCATCGCCTCCCAAACGGCACATACGGCCTTCTGGGCTGGTATCCAGACGCTAAGCCGGTGCGTGACGACGGCGACGATGAATCTCGCAAAGCACCCCGGGCCTCCAAAAGGAAGCCGCGCAAGGCTCCCAAGCTGACGCGCACTGCCCCTCCCGCACGCGAACAGCACCCTGATGCCTCGGTGCCAAAGGCGACCAAGATTCGAGAGGAACTAAAGGACTGTCTGGCCAGCGGACCAAAGAGCAAAGCCGCCATTCTTAAGCGCATGACGGAGCGCGGGATCATGGGGCACGAGGATGACCCCATGGCGAACCTTTCCACCTATCTGTCCCGAGCAAAGGACTTGGTGACAAACGACGGACAAGGGAATTGGTCTTTAGTTTTGGCCGAGAAGGGAGCGGCCTGAAAGGGTTGCGGCGGCCCACACTAAATAGGCCGCCGCTTTAGAACTGCCCCGCGTAATCGGCCGAGAACGCACGCGCGGGGAAGGCCTCCGGCCCCTACCACAAGGGCACGGATCGAAGGGGGCGCGCTAACCTGTTCGGGGACGGCGCGCCTCCAACGAGCATTCCCTACCAATTCCCTGAATAAACCGCTACTGTCCGGCCTTGCGGCGTTTCTTGGCGATGACCTTCCGAGCAATGGCACGAACCGCGCCATTCTGCCGAGGTATTGCCTTGAGCGGCGTGGGAGACCCAGAAAACGCGCCCTTCAGGATGGCCCTGAGGCGTTGCTGTGCCTCTTCCGGCGGATACTCAGTATCCGAATCGTCCTTCTTCATAGCCTCCATTATGACGCTGCGTCGGCCTGTCGGCTAGACGCTACCTATAGTGGCTGTGGTGTCAACTACGTAATTTGATATTCTTGCAACAGGCTGTGGCTTGGCTACACTGGTGGGAGGAGATGGGGCCGGAATGTCCGGCGGGCGGGGGCAGCGGCAGGCCTGAATGGCAACATCCAATGCGATCGGGCCGCCGGGGCGGACCGGTCTGTGGCAGGTGATTCGGGCGGTATCCCGGCCCTCGCGGCTGGCTGCGGGCGTGGGCCTTCTCGCGGTGGTCTCCGGTGTCGCGACCTATGCGACGGTGAGGGGACTGGTTCCCTACCATCCGACCTCCGCGACGCTGATCGTCCTTCTGCTCCTCAACCTCGCGCTGGTGCTGACGCTCGGCGCGCTGATTGTCTGGCGGCTGACGCGGCTGTGGATCGATCGCCGCTCCGGCATCGCAGGCGCGCGGCTGCATGTGCGCCTCGTCATGCTGTTCAGCGCGATCGCGGTGATCCCGGCGATCCTGGTCGCCATCTTCGCCGTGGTCACGCTCGATCTCGGCATCGAGGCGTGGTTCTCGGCGCGGGTGAAGTCTGCGCTCGGCAATGCGGTCCATGTCGCGGAACGCTACGTGCAGGGCAATGAGCGGCTGATCATCGCCGACGCCTACGAGATCGCGAACACCATCGAACATGATCCCGAGCTGTTCGACGAGCACAACCGCGTGCGCGCCGACATTCTCTTCACCAAGCTCGCCATTCTCACCAAGGACCGCGGCCTCCAGGCCGCCTACATTCTCGACTCGCACGGCCATGTGCTCGGGAGCACGAAGCAGCGCTTCCTGCCGGAAATCGCGCCGCCGAAGCCGCGCGACATCGATCAGGCCATGCACGGCATGATCGTTATCGACGCCAGTTCAAAAGTCGGCGTTGTGCGCGCGCTCATCCGCATGCAGGCGCTTAACGACGCCTACCTGCTCGTGGTGCGCACCGTCGATCCGCAGGTCCTGGGCTACTACCAGCGCACCGTCGACGCGGTTTCGGAATACAGGCGGCTAGAGCAGAACCGCTCCTCGGTTCAGCTCGTCTTTGCGGGACTTTATGGCGCCGTCTCTCTTCTCATCCTGTTCGCGGCGATCTGGCTCGGCCTGTGGGCGGCGAACAGCCTGGTGCTTCCGGTGTCGCGACTCATCCGCGCCTCGGAACGCGTGTCGCGCGGCGATCTGAAGGCGCAGGTCGAGATCGACCGCAGCGACGACGAGATGGGCATGCTGGCGCTCGCCTTCAATCGCATGACGACAGAGCTCGACACGCGGCGCAACGAACTGATCCACGCCAACCAGCAGCTCGACGAACGCCGGCGCTTCACCGAGGCCGTGCTCGCCGGCGTCAGCGCAGGTGTCATCGGGCTCGACAGCGAAGGTTGCGTCACCATCGTCAATCGCGCGGCGGCGCGGCTTATCAATGCGGAACCGGAAGAGCTGGAAGGCCGGCACTATGCCGAAGCGGTACCCGAACTCTCCGCAATCATCCGCCGCGCGCTGCAGGAGCCGCTTGGCCATGCGAGCGGCGAAGCGACGGTGCGCCGCGGCGGGACCGTGCGCAGCCTGAGCGTGCAGGTCGCGAGCGAGGCGGGCGCGGGCGAAGCGGGCTTCATCGTTACCTTCGATGACATCACCGATCTGGTTTCCGCACAGCGCACGGCAGCCTGGGCGGATGTGGCGCGGCGCATCGCGCATGAGATCAAGAATCCGCTGACGCCGATCCAGCTTTCGGCAGAGCGCCTGAAACGCAAATATGCGAACGAAGTGTCGAGCGATCCCGAGGTGTTCAACCAATGCACCGATACGATCATCCGCCAGGTGGGCGATATCGGGCGCATGGTCGACGAGTTCTCCTCCTTTGCGCGCATGCCCGCGCCCGTCATGCGCCGCGAACTCGCGCAAGAGCTGGTGCAACAGGCGGTGTTCCTGCAGCGTGCCGCCCATCCGCAGATCGATTTCGAAGTTGCCGCCGGATCGCCCCCGATCCGATTCGATTGCGACGGCCGCCTTGTCGCCCAGGCGCTGACCAATGTGCTGAAGAACGCCGGCGAGGCCATCGAGGCGCGCACCGAAGCGGGTGAGGAGGAGCACGGGCGCATCGCCATCGCAGTTGCGGAAGAGCGCGCGCGGGTGATTTTCACCGTCGTGGACAACGGCATTGGCCTGCCGCACGGCCAGCGCCACCGCCTGACCGAGCCCTATGTGACGACGCGCGCGAAAGGCACGGGCCTCGGTCTCGCCATCGTGCGCAAGATCGTCGAGGAGCATGGCGGCGAAATCACGCTTTGCGACAGGGAGAATGACGAACCGGGCGCGGAAGTGCGCCTGACCTTCCCACTGAAACAGAAGACGACACGCCAAACGGAGCCTGGGGATGACAAAGAACGGATCGCTGATCGCGCCTGAACTCCTCGTCGTCGACGACGAAGAGGACATCCGTGAGCTGATCGCCGGGATTCTGGGCGACGAGGGTTATACGACGCGGGTTGCCGCCGACAGCGACTCCGCGCTCGCCACAGTGCGCCAGCGCCGTCCGCAGCTCGTCATCCTCGACATCTGGCTCCAGGGGAGCCGACTTGACGGCATCCAGGTTCTGGATGTGCTGAAGCGCGATCATCCCGACCTGCCCGTGGTGATCATCAGCGGGCACGGCACGATCGAAACCGCGGTCGCGTCGATCAAGAAGGGCGCCTACGATTTCGTGGAGAAGCCGTTCAAGGCNNATGTCGCGGCGCGCGCGCTCGAAGCGGCGCGGCTGAAGCGCGAAGTGCAGGAGCTGAAGCTCAAGGCGGGCGACGATACGGAGCTTGTCGGCGCATCCTCCGCCATCTCCCAGCTCAGGCAGGCGATCGACAAGATCGCGCCGACCGGCAGTCGCGTGATGATCACGGGCCCCGCGGGTGCCGGCAAGGAGCTCGTGGCGCG
>PKWC01000145.1 GCA_003131925.1 Alphaproteobacteria bacterium
TCGGCGAAGGATGTTTGGGCGGCCAGGTTCTGCGCCTGGCAACCGTCACCACCCTGACGGAGTGTGCGATTACGCGAATGCCGAAGGCAGAGATCGTGAGCGTAATTCACACGGAACCCGCGTTTGCCGAGCTGTTTATCTCGCACCTCCTCGCCCGCAACACCCGTGTCGAGGAGGATCTCGTCGATCAGCTGTTCAACTCGAGTGAGAAACGCCTGGCGCGGACGCTCCTGCTTCTTGCGAATTTTGGCAAAGAAGGTGAGCCCGAGCCGGTCCTGGCGAAGATCAGCCAGGAGACATTGGCGGAAATGATCGGCACCACGCGGTCACGCGTGAGCCATTTCATGAACAAATTCCGGAACTTGGGACTCATTGATTACAACGGCCAAATCCACGTCCACCGCTCGTTGTTGAATCTGGTTCTGCACGAAAAGCCGGAAATCAGAGAATGAGCCTGGAAACTCCTCATCCGGAGTCCGGTGGCCATTCGCCGCTCAAACATTGGCGGTCGTTTGCCGCAGCCATTCCGCGCTTTTGGCAAGGACAGCGCAGAAGAATTCGCCGACGCTAGATGACAACAATGTGCCCGCTTTGGCCGGCTCCCGCGCGCCGTCGCAGTTGCTGCGTGACCTCGTGGCCTTCATGCCTCGGATTCGTGCGTTCTCCCGGATGTTTTGCACACGGGTACGTTTCTAGATGAGCCGGGCCACGCCAAAGATGCGGGAATTCGCGGCGCGTCTCATCGCCCATGAGACGAGGGGAAATAAATCTTTCGAAACAAGAGCCGCGGCGGCATTTCTTGCCGGTGAAAAGCTGCGCCCGCAGCTTTCGACGCTCGTGGGCATCGCCGGTTACCGGGCGCTGCTTTCGCGCGCGCTCGCGCTCGCGGGGCCGGAAGTCCCGTGGTTGCGCGCAGTGCACGTGAAGACCGATGGGTCTTTCGACGGGCTGGACGAACTTGGGGCGCAAGTCGGCCCGGAGAAAACCGTCGAGGGTAGCGTGGTTGTGCTCGCTCAGTTGCTCGGGCTGCTGGTGGCCTTCATCGGCGAGAATTTAACGCTGGGGCTGGCGCGCGAGGTTTGGCCGGAACTACCTCTTAACAGTCTGGATTCTGCCGAAGGTGAGAACGATGAAAAACAAAAATCACGCGGGTAAACGCAAATCGGAGAAGAAGGCCGTGAACCTGCCGGCCAGAGTCGCGATTCGCAGACTTCCGACCGGCGTGCGCGGCCTCGACGACATCCTGGGCGGCGGCATTCCAGAATTCTCTTTCAACATCATTGCGGGCACGCCGGGTTGTGGCAAGACCACGCTGGCGCATCAGTTCGTCTTCGCCAATGCGACAGCGAAAGCGCCTGCGCTATATTTCACCGTGCTCGGCGAACCTGCTCTGAAGATGCTGCGCTATCAGCAGCAATATTCCTTCTTCGACGAATCCAGATTGGGCAACGCCATCCGCTTCATCAACCTGTCCGACGTTGTGTTGCATAAGGATTTGGACGCGGTACTCCAGGAAATCATCAAGGAAGTCACAGCGGCCAATCCCGGCGTCGTGGTAGTGGATTCTTTTCGCACCGTCGTGCGCAAAGCGATGGCCGGCGCGAGCGAACTCGAGATGCAATCCTTTATCCAGCGCCTCGCCCTGTTTCTGACCAGTTGGGAAGCGACGTCGTTTCTGGTCGGCGAATACACCGTCGATGAAATGCGGGACAATCCGATCTTCACCGTCGCCGACGGTCTCCTTTGGCTATCGCAGGTGGCCGAGAGAAATTCCGTGGTGCGAAAATTGCAAATCTTCAAACTGCGCGGAGTGGCGTCGGTGCCTGGATTGCACACGATCCGCATCGGCGATGACGGGTTGCAAGCCTTCTCGCGCACGCTGGGATTGGTCCCTAAAGCGACGAGGCCGGTGCGGCGGCGGCGGCTTTCCGTTGGCATTCCCGATCTGGACAAGATGATGGGTGGAGGCATTCCCGAAGGCGACAGTCTCCTCGTGGCGGGGCCTTCGGGGACGGGAAAATCGGCGCTGGCCACGCAGTTTATCGCGGAAGGACTTCGCCGCGGTGAGCCGGGAATCATGGCTATCTTCGAGGAACGCCCGCGCGGCTACATGGAGCGCGCCGACAGTTTCGGTTTGAACTTAGTGACCCCCCAGAAGAAGGGGAAGCTCGAAATCCTTTACCTTCGTCCGCTCGATCTTTCGGTGGATGAGACGATGCAGGAGATTCTCGACGCCATCGTCAGGGTGGGCGCAAAACGGCTGGCGATCGATTCGCTGGTCGGTTTCGAGATGGCGTTGGCGCCTGGTTTCCGCGCCGACTTCCGCGAGTCGCTCTATCGCATGATTGCAGCGTTGACCGGAGCCGGGGTCACGATTCTCAGCACGGTCGAAGTGGAGGACAAATTTACCGAGATGTCGCTGAGTCATTATACCATTTCGTTTCTTACCGATGACATTATCCGACTGCGTTACGTGGAAATCGACGGCCAGCTTCGCAAGGTGATGGTCGTCATCAAAATGCGCGGAGGCAATCACAGCAAGGACATCCGCGAATATGTCATCACCGACAAGGGCATGGTGGTCATCCGCCCGCGATCCACCGAATACGACGGGCTGACCACCGGAATCCCACGGCGAAC
This sequence comes from Alphaproteobacteria bacterium, assembly GCA_003131925.1. Classification (GTDB taxonomy): domain Bacteria; phylum Pseudomonadota; class Alphaproteobacteria; order Micropepsales; family Micropepsaceae; genus Rhizomicrobium. The sequence continues at coordinate 2,641 of PKWC01000145.1, forward strand.
CGGCCCGCGCCAGGTGCAAAAAGAAGAAGCCCCGCCGGAACCGAAGGCGAAAAAGTAAAGGAAAAGGCCGGTTACACACCCAACCATGGAGTGCTACGATGTGGCCGGTATGAGCGGAAACTTCCGCCAAGAGCGCACGTGACCGAGACCCCACATAAACATCAAACGATGCTCGAGATGAACGAGGCGTTGGTGCTTGGTTCGCTGCGCCAGCATGAGCTTATCGAAGCCGCAGACACGTTGAACGCCCAATTGCAGGAAGAAATCGCGGAGCGCAAGCGGGCCGAGGCGCTGTTGTCCTTTCAGAAACAGGCGCTGGAAATGGTGGCCAGGGGAGAGCCAGTCGAGCGTATGCTTGATTTCCTCGCGCGCTCGATGGAGAGCCAGTCGCGAGGCGAATTTCTGGTGGCCATTCATCTGCTGGAGGAGGACGGCCATCATTTCGGATACGTGGCCGCGCCCAGCCTGCCGGCGAGATACGCACAGGCGACCAGGGGAATGGACGCCCGTTTGCAAATGGGCCCGTGCAGCGCGGCCGTGGTGGGGCACAAGCCGACAGTAGTCCGCGATTTCGCGGCGGAGACGCGTTGGCCCGAGTTCACCGCCGAGATCCTTTCGCTCGGACTCCGCGCATGTTTTACCACGCCCATCATCTCGTCCGACCAGAGAGTTCTGGGCACTCTTGCCATCTACTACCGTGAGTCACGCGATCCCAGCCCGTCCGACCGGCAATGGGTCGAAATCGTGACTCGCATGGCCTCGATCGCCATCGAGCGCAAACAGGCCGAGGAAAAGCTGCGAGAAAACGAAGAACGCTTTCGCACATTGTTCGAGTTGGGGCCCGTGGCCATCTATTACTGCGATGCCTCTGGTGTAATCCAGGAATTCAACCGCCGCGCGGCGGAACTGTGGGAACGCTCGCCCACGCCAGGCGAAACGGACGAGAGGTTCTGCGGCTCGTTCAAGTTGTTCCGTCCGGACGGCACGTTCATGCCCCACGAGCAGTGTCCCATGGCCGAGGTAATCTCTGGCAAAATGAGCGCGGCGCGCGACGCCGAAGTGCTTATCGAGCGGCCCAACGGCTCGCGGGTTACCGTGATCGTGAATATCCGTCCGCTGACGAACCAGCGGGGAGAAGTCACGGGAGCAATCAATTGCTTTTACGACATCACCGAGCGCAAGGAAGCTGAAAAGTACCAGCGCTTGCTCATGAACGAGCTCGCGCACAGGGGCAGGAATATGCTGGCTGTGGTTCAAGCGATCGCGGCTCGCAGCCTGTCTGGGCCACTCTCGCTCGACGAGGCGCGCGAAGCGCTGACGCAGCGCATACGGGCGCTCGCGCGGAGTCAGTCGGCGCTCGCGGCGGAGGGGTTTAGAGGCGCGCGGGTGGCCGAAATCGTTCGCCTCGAGATCGAAGGATTCTCCGAACGCGTTGCGGCTTCCGGCCCCGACGTCGTGCTGGATCCCCGGCGCGCGCAGACATTCTCGCTCCTCGTGCACGAGCTTGCGACCAACGCCACCAAGCACGGTGCGCTATCGGGAGCGAACGGCACTGTCGCGATCCGTTGGTCGACCGAAGGCGTGGGCGCGGGGGCGAGGTTCAAGTTTCGATGGCAGGAACGCGGTGGACCGCCCGTTGTCTTTCCAACGCGCCATGGTTTCGGCCGCAGCCTGCTCGAAAAAGCTGCCGCACTGGATTTTGCTACGACACCCAAGATCAGTTTTGTGCCTGAAGGGTTGACCTACGAGATTGATGCGTCGCTGCCGGATGTGGCGGGCGGTGCCAGCCGCCTGGGCTCGTGAGTGAAGCGCGGGAACTCGCGTTGGTAGGCTCGTGAATCGTGGAGCGATTGCGAAGATCCGGGAGCTGCGGGACGCGCAGTGGACACCGGCCGAAATGACTCTGGCGCGTTGTAACATTTGTTCGGCATGTCGCTGCGCCAGGACTGTGCAACTTTTCGCACATCTCCCACCGGCCAATTCCCGCTTTTATTCTGTCGCGTGAACGGTACGTGCGCCGTCAATTTCCGGTCCCGGGATCGTTCGGCGTTCGGCGAGTTGAATTTCCTTGATCGCCTGCGAGACCGCCTCCGGGTTGGCGTGAGTCGCCATCGCCTGCGCCTCAGAATCAATTCGGTC
>PKWC01000123.1 GCA_003131925.1 Alphaproteobacteria bacterium
GTGGCGCTGCATCGCGCGGCGCGGATCGCGAAGGATCTGCCCCAGGCGCGCGTGCTGCTGACGACCTTTTCCCGGCCGCTGGCGCAGATGCTCGAACGCAAGCTCAGTATGCTCGCCGGCGAGGCACCGTCTGTCGTGCCGCGCATCACGGTGACGGCGTTCCACGGCGTCGCGGAAGAGCTTTATCTGCTGCTGCACGGGCGAAAGCCGCCGATTGCTTCTGCCGCGCTGGTCCGCAGCCTGCTCGAGAAGGCGGCCAATGCAAATGGCCCGTCGGAATTTCCGCTGCGCTTTCTCGTCTCCGAGTGGACCAATGTCATCGATGCGTGGCAGCTCGACAGCGAAGAGGCATACGCCAACGTGCCGCGTCTCGGGCGCAAAAACCGGCTGGGCGCAAAACAGCGCGCTCGACTGTGGCCGATCTTTGAAGCGGCGCGTGAAGCGCTAGCCCAGAAGGGCGCCGCGACATGGGCGCAGGTGCTGGGCGAACTGACGGCGCACTATTCTTCGAAGGCGGACAAACCGTTCACGCATATCGTCGTGGATGAGGCGCAGGATCTGGGCGTCGCCGAGCTGCGGTTCCTCGCCGCCATAGCGCCCAAATCTGCCGACGCGTTGTTCTTCGCGGGCGATCTCGGCCAGCGCATTTTCCAGCAGCCGTTTTCCTGGCTGACGCTCGGCGTGGATGTGCGCGGGCGATCGCAGACGTTGAAAGTCAACTATCGGACCTCGCACCAGATTCGCGCCGCAGCAGACCGGTTGCTGCCGCAGGTGTTGCGCGATGTAGATGGTCTGGAGGAGCGGCGCACGGGCACCGTATCGGCGTTCAACGGGCCGGAGCCGACGATCGCGCGCTACGACGATGCCACGGCGGAAATCGCCGCCGTCGGCGAATGGATCGCTGCGGCGCTGAAGGACGGCTTCGCGCCATCGGAGATCGGCGTCTTCGTCCGCGATCACGAACACCTCGACCGCGCCCGCTCCGCCGTCAAGGCCGCCGGTCAGAACGCGTTCATCCTCTCCGAACGCGACGAAGACGCGGGCGAGCGGATTTCAGTGGGCACAATGCACCTCGCCAAAGGGCTGGAGTTCAAGGCCGTGGCAGTGATGGCCTGCGACGACGAGGTGCTTCCGCTCAAGGCGCGTGTCGAAGCTGTCGCCGACGAAGTGGAGCTCGACGATGTCTACGAAACCGAGCGCCAGCTCTTCTACGTCGCCTGCACCCGCGCCCGCGACCGGCTGCTTGTCACGGGCGTGAAACCGGCCTCGGAGTTTCTCAATGATTTGCAATCCGGCTAGTCGCCGGCCTGCAACAATGTGCCAAGCTTAAAACGTCCATTGACGTGATGTACCTCGCGTGGTACAGCTGGCAAGGATGAAAGCCGTCGCAGTTCCGAAGAAGAGAGTTCCGGCGATCTTCTTCCGGACGGAGGCCGGAAATGAGCCGTTGCGCGAATGGCTGAAAGCGATGAATGCGGAGGATCGGCGGCGCATCGGGGAAGACATAAAGACCGTCGAATATGGGTGGCCCGTGGGAATGCCGGTTTGCAGGCCGATGGGCGATGGCCTTCACGAGGTGCGAACGGATCTGGAGGGGAATCGGATCGCGCGCATCTTCTTCAATGTCGACCGGTTGCAGCGCATGGTCCTCCTGCACGGCATCGTCAAGAAGACACGGAAAACGCCGCAACAGGACATAACGATCGCTCGCGCCAACAAGCGAAAGCACCAAAGGGAACTCCCATGAAGAAGAAACCAGCGCCCCGCAGCCACAACAGGCACAGCGGTTCGAGTTTCGACAGCTTTCTCGAAGAAGAAGGTATTCTCGAAGAGGTTGAAGCCGTCGCAATCAAGCGGGTAATCGCCTGGCAATTGTCGGAAGCCATGAAGAAGAAAGGCATCACCAAGAATGCGATGGCCACACGGCTCAAGACCAGCCGATCGCAACTCGACCGCCTGCTCGATCCCGACAACGCCGCCGTGCAGCTCAAAACGATCACGCGCGCCGCCAGAGCGCTCGGCAAACGCGTTTCGCTGGTGCTGAAGGATGCGGCGTAGCAAGCGGAATGGGCTCATCCGCGCGGGGTAGAGCGATCCCCCTCGCGGCCGGGCTCCAGACATTGGGCTTTGAACCGCGAGCGAAAACCCTGCACCTTCGCGGTGGCGACAAATGGCGGCACAAGCTCGAAACATGAAGACCACCAAGCTGCAGCACTTCGAACTCGCTGCGCTGCGCGACGTGGCCGGCGAGAAAGTGTTCTCGCGCGGGGAAGCCTATCATCGCGACGGCTTGGTGGAGATTCTTGTCATGGAGGCTCTCCGCGTGGTGGCGCAGGTCGCGGGCACGGAAGATTATCGCAGCGAGCTCACAGGCCGCGGCAAGACGTTTAACGGCCATTGTTCCTGCTCCGCATTCGAAGATTGGGGATTTTGCAAGCACCTGGTGGCCACGGCCCTCACCACCAATGCCATGAGTGACGCAACGGAACCTGGCGAACATGGAGAGCTTGGCGCGCTTGCCCGAATACGTGCGTACCTGAGAGAAAAGAATGCGGACTCTCTTGCCACAATGATTCTGGATATCGCCGAACGCGATCCGGCCCTGTTCCGCAAGCTCGATGCGGCGGCAACAGCGATGCATGGGGATGACAAGACACTTGAGAGCGGCTTGCGCAGGGCCATCGATGCCGCAACGCGAACGAGGGGCCTCGTTGAGTATCGCGAGGCGCGCGCCTGGACTGCGAACGTGGATGGATCGCTCGACCTCCTCCAGGAGCTGGTGACCGGAGGTCGCGCCGAGGTGGCGCGAAGGCTCGCCGAGCACGCTCTGGACCGGATTGTCATGGCTCTCGGAAGCATCGACGATTCCGACGGCCACTGCGGCGCTCTGCTGGAACGCGCGCGCGACATCCATCTCGCCGCTGCCCGCGCAACGCGCCCGGAACCTGTGCAGTTGGCGCGCAATCTGTTCGCGCGCGAAATCCATGGAGAATACGATACGTTCCATGGCGCGGCGGCGCTCTATTCAAAAGTGCTCGGCAAGAAAGGCCTCGCCGAATATCGCCGCCTCGCCGCAGAAGCATGGGGGAAGCTGCCGCCGCGGTCGAAAAAACATCGGGAGGCCGGTCAATTCGACCCTCGTTACGGCACCCTCAGAGACATTCTCGATTTCTTCGCGGAGCGCGACCACGATGTCGAGGCCCGCATCGCGCTCAGGACCAAGGATCTGACGTCGCCCTGGAACTATTTTCAGCTCGCGGAATTCTGCCGTTCGCAGGGCCGCGAGCAAGACGCTCTGCGCTGGGCGGAGGACGGGTTGTGGCTGTTCGAGGACGACCAGCTCGATGAGCGACTTGTGTTCTTCGCGGCCGACTTGTTCCTCGAGACTACCCGCAAAAACGACGCAGTCGCCTTGTTGTGGCGGGCATTCGAAAAGGCGCCCAGCCTCGAGATCTTCGCCCGGCTCCGCGAACTCGGCGGCGCATCCTCGCGCGATCGGGCGATCGGTCTCCTGGAGCGGCGGTGCGCTGGCAAACAGCGCGCCACCAGCCATCGGCCTTCCGAACTTCTCGTCGAGCTGCTGATGCGCGAGAAGATGTTCGACGAAGCCTGGACGGCGGTGCGCGGATACGGCGCGTCGCTGAGTATCCAGGAAGCGCTTTCCAAACAGAGCGAGGCAACGCATCCGCGCGAAGCTCTCGAATTTTATGCGAGGCAGATCGAGCACCTCGCGGAATTGGGCGGAAGTTCTGCCTATGCGGAAGCCGCCCAACTCGTCGCCCGCATGGGCGGCCTGCAAAGCCGGACTGAGCATGATTCCTACGTGGCGTCGCTGAAAGCGCGTTTCGGCCGCAGGCGGACCTTCATCAAACTCTTCGGGTGAATTCATGCGCCGCGCGCAAATCGAAGAGTAGAACCGTTACTTGCTCGCGCAACAGCATCAGTTCCGCATGGCCGCCGATATCGCGACCGAAGCATGGATGGCGTTCGCCGAAATCGAGGCCGTCGCCGTGATCGGCTCGGTGGCCAAAGCCTTGTGGAAGGAGGTCCCCCGGTTTCGCGAATTCCGGCGCGAGCGCATCAAGGTCTGGCACGAATGCGGGGACCTCGATCTGGCCCTGTGGATCGATTCCCAGGAGCGGCTGCGCGAATTGCGGCGTGCCGCCGAGCGGGCGCTGCGCGAATCCTGCGCCGCGGGAACGGGCGTCAGCGTCGCCGGCAATCAGCTCGATATCTTTTTGATCGAACCCGGATCGGATCGCTACCTGGGCAGGCTCTGCAAGTTCAACGCCTGCCCCAAGGGCAAGCAGGACTGTCTTGTTCCCGGCTGCGGAACGGTCCCGTTCAACAAGCGCTTCGAGGATTTCGTGCCGCACGCCGATCTTCTCGCTGCGGCCGGATATGCGACGTTGTACAAACGCGGAAGGGGGCGGCTGCGCAGCGCTCTCGAACTGCCAGCGGCCGGCCTCGACGAGGTGTTGCCCGTAGCCTGAAAAAATGAAGCAGACGCGAGCGAGGTTCTGAGCCCGAATTCTCGCTGACCTCGAATTTACAACCGGTTTGGAAAGTGCCTGAGTTGGACGCGCTTCCCCGCGTCACGGCTCTGCGCATAGAGGTAAGAACGTCTCGCGCAACACTTTCCTCCCCCAAATTGGGGGAGGTGCCGAGCGGAGCNNGCGCCGCGCGCGGACTCCCCCCTCCGGTTTGCTCCGCTTCGCTCCGCAAACCACCTCCCCCAATTTGGGGGAGGAAAGTCGAGTGCGAGTCCCGCAAAAAAAATGCATCTGCCGTCTCTCGCGGTGTCGATTCCGCGACCCCTCGAACGACATCATGTCGGCACCGGCGATGATCGCGCGGCGCCGCAACCAAAGGAGACCCAGATGAAATACATGTTTCTTCTCTACGCCGACGAAATGGGCTTTACCCGGCTCACGCCGAAGGAGCAGAGCGAGGGGATGGCGGCGTACCAGGCTTACACCGCTGCGCTCACCAAGGCGGGCGCGCTCGTTGCCAGCAATCGGCTGCGGCCGGTCGCGACGGCAACGACCGTTCGCGCGAACGGCAGCGATTTCCAGGTGGTCGACGGTCCCTACGCCGAAACCAAGGAGGAGCTGGGCGGCTTCTATATGGTCGACGTTCCGGATCTGGACGCGGCGCTCAACTGGGCGAAACAATGTCCCGGCGCGCGGCACGGTATCGTTGAAGTGCGCCCCATCTGGGAGATGTGATCGTGGTTCGACAAGCTCACCATGAGGACCTTATGGCTCACCATGAGGACCTCATCCTGAGCCTGTCGTGGTTCGACAAGCTCACCATGAGGACGTTATGGCTCACTCATGAGGACCTTATGGCTCACCATGAGGACCTCATCCTGAGCCTGTCGAAGGATGCGGCCCGAGTGAGGTATCAGCTTTAGATGATACTTGGCGGTGATGCCCATCGTGCGGCGGAACACGCAGCGCGTGAACACTACAGCCGGCTCCTGGCATCCCTGGCGGCGCGCTTTCGCGACGTAAGCGCCGCCGAGGATGCTCTGGCCGATTCGCTGGTCGCCGCGCTCGCGCAATGGCCGGTATCCGGCGTGCCCGACGAGCCCGCCGCATGGCTTCTCACCGTCGCACGGCGGCGGCATTCCGATCGTCTGCGTCGGCAGACGACCGCACGAGCGGCTCTGGATCAGCTGGCCTTCGACCCGCACAGCGCAAATGGCTCACCGATGAACGACAGACGTCTCGATCTCCTGTTCGCCTGCGCGCATCCCGCCATCAACGAGAACATGCGCGCGCCTTTGATGCTGCAGGTCGTGTTCGGGCTCGACGCGGGTGAGATCGCGGGCCTCTTCCTGGTTGCGCCGGCAGCGATGGCGCAGCGTCTGGTCCGCGCGAAGCAGAAGATTCGCCACGCGCACATTCCCTTTCACGTTCCCGGGCCCGATGCCTATCCTGAGCGGCTCGACTTCGTGCTTCAGGCGATCTACGCGCTGTTCACTCGCGACGGCGCGCTCTGGCACGAAGCAACCGGCAACCGCGACAGCCTGGCGGAGGAAGCGATCTGGCTCGGCGATCTGGTCGTGGGATTGAGCCACCGGCATCCAGAAGCGCTGGGGCTCCTCGCCCTGATGCTGTTCGTGGAATCCCGCCGCGGCGCCCGACGCGACGCGCAAGGACGCTACGTGCCGCTCTCCCGGCAATCCGTTGCGCTCTGGGATTTGGCGATGATCGGCCGGGCCGAAAATCTGTTGCGCGAAGCCGCGGCCATGAGCGTGATGGGTAAATTCCAACTCGAAGCCGCCATTCAATCCGTCCATTGCGCGCGCGCAAAAACCGGAACGATCGATTGGCCCGCCATCCGGGCGCTCTACGAGGGAATTCTTGCGCTGGGCCCGACGCTGGTTGCCGAGATCAACCGCGCGGTGACCATCTTGCATGTGAATGGCGCGGAAGCCGCGCTCTCCGCACTGGACCAAATTTCCTCCGACCGCATCACCGCCTATCAGCCTTACTGGGCCGCACGCGCGCACATTCTCGAGGAATGCGGCCACCGCGACGATGCGATCACGTCTTGCGATCGCGCCATCGCGCTCAAGCCCGACGAGGCGGCGAAAGATTTCCTGAGGCACAGACTGCAAGCGCTCGGGTGAGGAGATACCGCAACCGGACCCAATCTGCGATAACTGGCGGCGTCAGCCTGTCGCGGGCCCGGAATGATCTATTCGAAGCAGAACGATTTTCTCTTCATCAAGGGCGGGAAAGTTGCCGGCACCAGTGTCGAGATGGCGTTGTCCACGGTCTGCGGTCCGGAAGATATCATCACTCCTATCACGCCGGCGGACGAGCTGGAACGCCTCCGGCTCGGCGGAAGAGGCGCTCAAAACTATTCCCACGAGCCTGAAGGCGAACGGGCCTACCTTGAAAATCTGCTCTCGATGGGCCCCACGAAGGAGGCCAGGCGAGTTCGGCCGCGTAGCGTCTACAGGAATCACATGTCGCTGCGGGAATTCGTGGAATGTTACGGAAGTCTGCCGAGCGAGCGGATATTCTGTGTGGAACGCAGCCCCTACGCAAAGATCATCTCGGGCGGGAATATGAGCCTCAATATCCGGGGGTACAAATATGGAGGCGGGAAGATGGAATCCAACCTTGATGCGCTCAGGCAAGCCGTGGCCACGGAGTTCGAGCGCATGCGCTGGCAGCCCAACATCGACGGGTACAGAAACGCGGATGGCAAACTGAATATTCGCGTGCTGCGCTTCGAAGCGTTGACCGACGACTTCGCGCAGCTGATGAGGGACTACGGGATCTCGCCGGCGCCCACATTGCCGCACGCCAAGCAAGGGATGAATTCCAACGGGATCGACCCGCGCGAGGTCTTTACCAGGACTCAGCTCGACAAGATCAACGAAATCTTTGCGGAAGAGTTCGACACCTTCGGCTACCAGAAATTGTGACGGCGCGAGCCTTGTGGATTCAGTATTGCGCCGCCCCTCTGCGCGGTTCAATAATTCCATCTTGACCGAGCGCCTCTGGGCGTGGTGCTCGCGATGACGGGTTCCAGGCGATGTCCCGATTTCATCTGCATCGGCGCAAAAAAAGGCCGGGATGACCTGGCTATACAAGGCCCTATCGCAGCATCTTGATTCGCTGTTGACGCGTCTGGGCGCACCTTGGTACCATTCTGGATGCTCATGGTAGAATGGTACCCAATGAGCCTGAACATCAAGAATCCCGAGACGCACCGGCTGGCGCGGGAGCTCGCAGAACTGACGGGCGAGAGCATGGCCACGGCGGTGACGGAGGCCGTGCGCGAGCGCCTTGCGCGCCAGCGCCGCAAAGGCCTTGCCCGGAAGCTGATGGAAATCGGGCGCGACTGTTCCGCCCGGATGAGCACGAAGACCAAAAGGACAGACCACGGCGATCTGCTCTACGACGAGCGCGGGCTCCCAAAGTGATCGTCGATACCTCCGCGGTTCTCGCCATTCTGAAGAACGAGAAGGACGCTGCCGCCTTCGCCGAAGCGATCGAAGCAAATCCCGAGTGCCGGATGAGCGTGGTGAACTATGTCGAAGCGGCGATCGTTCTCGACCGGGACCCCGACCCTGTTGTCGGCCGCAAGCTCGACGCGTTGCGCGATCGCGCAGCAATCACGCTCGTCCCCGTCGAAGAAAGGCAGGCGCATCTCGCGCGCGAAGCCTGGCGCGATTTCGGCAAGGGAAGCGGTCATCCCGCAAAGCTCAATTTCGGCGACTGTTTCGCCTATGCACTCGCCAAGGCCACCGGCGAGCCGCTCCTGTTCAAAGGCGACGATTTCTCCCACACCGACGCCGGCAGCGCCCTGCCGCAGTGAGCACAGCATTTACGCCAACCAACGAGCGCGACAGCCGTGCGGTTCATGTGGAATCCCTTAGCTTCTGTCTGGTCGAGCAGCCTGCCTTTCCTCAGGAAGCTGAAGCGAGCCGTCGAGCAAATGCGCCTCGCATTGCGAGGGCCTGCAAGCCGCGCCACCGTCGCTCTTCCCGCAGGCAAATCGCTCGATCCGGCGAAATACCTTGAGCTAAGATTGAGATTGCTCCCCGAAAAGCCGGAGCGTTTACTGCCCGACGGGGACGGTGTCCTATACTTCAATGTCGCGGGCTTTCGCGGTTTGACGCGGCGCAGATCGCGCGCGGCCGTTCGCGCCGCGTTCGCACATGCGCAAATAATTGCCGCAAATGCCGGTAAAATTCTGGTTCGAAATTTCGACATCAAATCGTTCAACGATGACCTGCTGGCGCTCATCGACCATCCGGACTTTGGCGGCGACGTGCTCGACCAGCTGCTCTACGCCATTTCGAACTATCGTTCCTCTCCGGAATCAGCAGGCAGCGCCGAGATTTGGACGTCTCAAAGCACTTATGCTGCCTATGACATCGCGAAGCACCACGCCGCGGTCCGCTACGGAAGCGTCGAGCTTCGCGTCGTCGAGGATTATTTGACTGATCCTCGCGCGTTGCGCCGGGCGCTCGAGGGCATTTTGCGTATCGCGCATAACGAGAAGAAAATGTACGCGGAAACGAAGGCGCCGCACGGCGACCTTTCAACAACCGACCCGGAATGGAATTTGCGCCGGCTCATGACCAATTCCGGATTCTACTTCGAAGGGAATTTGGCTTCGGCATGGGAAACCCTGGAAGAATGGGCGAACCGGTATATTTCGGCGTTGCAACATTCCCACCTGATTTGGCATGGAAAGCACGCCCGCTATTACTGGAAAATTCAACGCAATTTGCACGAGCGGTTCGGTGTCGTGCCTCGTTATATTCGCCAACCGGGCGTTTATGACTTTTACGAGAGCGTCCAGAACAAGGAAGTGCTCTTCGCCTCGCCGCTTGCGCAACTCGTGCGGGAGCAGGCCGCATCCGGCCGGCTGCAGAAATTGTACAAGGACTTTGAAGTGCCGCTGTTTTCGGTGCGCACTGTTCAGGCCTGGATATCTACATGGCCGAACCGTCCTCACTCCAGCTGGTCCGACACGTTTGGACGCTTGTGCGAAGCGATCGAACAGGAATATCGTGCAAAGCCTTTTGAAGTATTCGTCGCGTCTTGCGGCTGCTATGGCCTGCCGCTTTGCGATTTCGTCCGCAATCGATACGGTTGCTCCGTTCTCTATATCGGGCATTTCTCACACGTTGCGTTCGGCGTAGGGGTGCGAGTCGCGCTGGGGCCAATGCGCGCACGCCCCAATCCCGAAAATTGGGTTCACAGCGATCTGGGCCGCTATCCAAATATGGATCGCATTGATCGCGGCCGGTACGTCTGAAAGGCCGCCTCGCTTTGTCCAACACGCCCCTCAGACGAAGGCAAAGAGGAGGTTGCAGCCGCGCGCCTGCTTCGTGTAGCCAGGAGCGTGAAACGAGAGAGCTCCGGACCAGAACACTAAATTGAACTCTAAGCTAATGACTCTGGCTCCTTTTCTCCTTACGGGCTCCGCGGCTTCGGAGGACAAGCGACAGACCCGCCAAAGCCTCTGGCGAAGGCGCGCTAAGGGGGAGAAGGAAGGTTCGCCTACCCGCGATAGATTGATTCGTGATTGCCCGTGAACCGGTCTTGGTTTAATCTTCCGGCGTCACCGCACATTCGAGCCGTGCTTTAGCGATGCAATAATGTTTCGTCCGAGGAGGAACAGCCATGCCGCTCGCGCGAGGTCTCACTGCACTGACATCGGATGGGAACAACCGCCTGCTGGTGGTTTGCATGTTGTTGATGGTGTTCGCAGCCACTCCGCTGCGCGCCCAGTCCTACACCGATTTGCGTGATTTCGACTGCAGCACCGGATGCACGCCGTACGACGGGGGCCGGCTGACGCAGGGTGCCGATGGATACCTCTATGGAACGACCGGTTACGGAGGTACGGCGAACAAAGGAACAATTTTCAAGGTCAACACCGCCGGAACGTCATACAACGTCGTCTGGAATTTCGACGGAACGAATTCGGGCGAATTGCCGACTGCGGCTCTGACCCTCGCGACGGACGGAAACTTCTACGGCACGACCGCAGGCGGAGGAACATCGAACTACGGCACGTTGTTCAGCTTCAACCCCAAGACGCTCGCGCTCAACGTCCTGCACGACTTCTCGAGCGCGGAAAGCAGCTCCGATGCTCCTCCCATCGAGGCCACGAACAAGGTTCTTCACGGCGTTCTTTACGGCACCACGCAGTCCGGCGAGGTCTACACTTTCAATCTCAAGACGCAGACCTTCCAGCCGCTGCCATACAAGACACCCGGTGACCCCAATGCGTCCCTGGTTCAGGCCTCGGATGGATATTTGTACGGCGTGTCGCAAGTCGGGGGAAAAGACAACGCCGGCACCATATTCCGCGTGAGTCTGGCGGGAAAGGTTAAAATCCTTTACGCCTTCACAGCGGGAACGGACGGCGCCTCACCGACGGGCCCGCTCGTTGAAGGGAAAGGCGGACTTTTCGGAACTACATATTACGCCGGCAGCAGCACGCATGACGCCGGGGTTGTCTTCATGCTGGCATTGTCGTCGCTGCAGTTCACGACGCTGCATATCTTTGTCGGAACCGATGGCAGCAGGCCTGCGGCAGGTCTCAAAGCCGCAACGGATGGCAGCTTCTACGGAACAACCGCATATGGCGGGGCCAACGGCGTCGGCACGATATTCCAGATCACGCCGAGCGGGACATTCACCCATCTCTTCGATTTTACGGGGATGGGAGGCTCAGTGAGCGGCAACGGTCCGGGGACCACGCTCATGGAGGACACCAACGGCATTCTCTATGGGCTCACAACCTACGGCGGCGCCAACGGGACGGGAGAGGGAGACGGCGTCTTCTACAGCCTTACCCTTCCCGACATTACTCCTAACATCATATTGTGTTGCAATTGGTGGGTTATCCTCGACCAGCCAGTGCTCATATTTGGCGACAATCTGGAAGGCGTCGTAAGCGTCGACTTCGGCTCGGTACCCGCGCAGTTCCGGCTGGGTTCCAACACATATCTGACGGCGTTCGTGCCAAGCAACGCGATCGACAGCCTGATCACCGTGACGCTTGCATCGGGCGGGCAGCTTCAAAGCCAGCAGATCGTTCACATTCTGCCGAAAATCACCAATCTCGATCCGTCAAGCGGCCCGGTGGGCACGCAGGTGCGTATCGTGGGAGGCGGGTTTGCGGGAGCCAGGGCCGTGACGTTCGGCGGCGTGGCAGCGAGCTTCAATGTGCGCACGCCCGCCGAGATCGAGGCCACCGTGCCGACCGGTGCAGTGACCGGCAAGGTCGACGTCACCACGCCCAATGGCGTCGCCCACAGCAAACAGACATTCACGGTCAACTAGGGGCAGGCTTCGATTGCGGAGAATGCGGGTTAAGAGCAACAGCGAGCGCCCCCTGAGAGGGAAGAAGGCAATCCCGCTATCAATAGCGGTGTTCGGGAGCGGAGCGTTCAACACGCAAACCTTCAACGACACCGGCATGGACGTGCGCAATATGTATTTTGTAATCCGTGATGCGATAGAGTTCATCAGAAAGCAAGTCGGAATTACGGTTGAAGCGCGGTAGCGGTGCGCGGCACCATTGGATTAGAAGACAACCGACTAAGAATGTCGCGGCAATCGTTCCCCGCTTCAGCTTGATCGATGGAATACGACCGCGACCGGCCCCGGCCTGAAAGCAGGGTTTGTGCAATGCATCAAACCGACCGGAGGAGTGTGTCTGAATGTCGAGAAAATCGAGCTGAACCAGCTTCTTGGGCGCGATTTCCCCGTGCCAGCGCGCTGGCGGCATCGCATGCGGCGTCCGGCGCTTCAACCGGCCTCAAAAAAACGCTATTATCCGCTCCAACCCGGGGTCATCTGGGGAATGTCCGCTAAGACAGAATGGGCGCCGTTTCACTCTCTTGCATTCCATCTGCCCAGCAGGCGATGACGTGGAGATCATCCGTCATCGCCACGAGATTGGCGCGGGCGCCGGGATCAACGTGCCGTTTGTATCAGCCCGCGGCCGCCTGGATTCACGGCGGGAAATTGAGCCGACGTTCGATGTCGGCGAACTCCGGCGTTGCGCGTATGGGATCCAGGAGGGGATCGACCTTCAGCATGACAAGTCCGGTGTCGCGCAGCCTGTAGGCGGTATTCAGCCATGCAAGTGCGTCGTTGCGGTCGCCCCATTGGGCGTAGATTTGGGCATATTGATAAGCGCCCCTGTCGCCAAGCGACTGGTGCAGGCTGGCGAGTTGGGCTTTCGCCTCAGCGGTGTGGCCGAGCTGGTATGCGGCGATGGCTAGACACTCCGATTGCTGCCAGTTCCGGTTCGGGGCGCACGCGTCGTGCGTAGCTTTAGGCTCTTTGAGCGCCAGCCAGGCGAGCGCCGATATCGCCTGATCGCCCGGCGGTTCCGTTGTAGTCAGCGCGGCGGCGTGGCGCGACGCAGTCAGAGAGTCTCGAAAGCGGCGGTCGAGATAGAACACCGACGCCTGCTCCCAATAGCCAGAGGCCTCGGTGGGATAGCGCGCGACCACGCGCGCGGCCGCTGCTTCCGCGGCCGCGGGATGATCCAGGCAGGATTCCAGATAGGCGTAAGAGCGGTCCACGCGGACATCGTTCGGAGCGAGGGTCCGCGCCTGCGACTGTTCACGTTCCGCGCCCGCAAAATCGAGCAGCGTCATCAGGACCGAGCCCCGCGCCGCATGGGCTGGGCCCCAGCCCGGCGCGAGCACGACGGCGCGGTTCGCCGCGTCCAGCGCCTGGGCTTCGGTCTCCCGCAGTGAAGGCCGGTCGCTCGCCGTGCCGACACTTGCGATGAGCATCAGTACAATTGCGCGCATGTTCTGGGCGCCCGCGTAGCGCGGATCGAGACGCACGGCTTCGTCGAAAGCCGCCAGAGCCGACCGGTAGGAGGGCTCGTCGCGGCCGTTCATGAATCGTAGGCCGCGCAGAAACGCATCGAAAGCACCGCTGTTGGTGGTGCCGCCCATCGTCAGTCGTTCGGTATCCCCGGCGTTCAGCGTCACCTGCAGCGATTGCGTGACTTTTTCCGCGATCTCGGTCTGCAGCTTCAGAACATCGCCGAAGTCGCGATCGTAATTATGTGACCAGAAGTGATATCCGGTCGTGGCATTGATCAGTTGTACAGTGATGCGCAGACGCTGGCCTTCGCGGCGAACGCTGCCCTCCAATACGGCGCCGACATTCAATTGCCGCGCGATGTCCGCGATGGTGGCCGGGTGGCTCTTGAAGAAAAATGCGGAGGTGCGGGCGGCCACGTGCAGCGCGTCCACCCGGCTGAGCACGTTGATCAGCTCTTCGGAAAAGCCGTCGGCCAAATAGTCCTGGCTGCGGTCGCCGCTCATATTGGTGAACGCCAGCACGGCCACCGACCGCGGCGGCGGATTGAACGCGGCGTGCACGCCAGGTGGCGCGCGTTCGGATGCCCATCGCTGCACAAGGGCGAGCGAAATCACACCGGCAAGGAGAAGCGCCGCCGCGATCAACGCAGCGTTGCCCGTCCGCCACCAGGCGCGTGAGGGTTCGGACGCGCCTTGCTCTGTCGCCGGCGGCTCGAAATGCGCTGCCGGCCCGGCCTCCTGCAAGGCAGTGGATGCGCCGACCGTCGCCCCCGATTCGGTTCCCCGCCGCACCGTGGCGACAAACCTGTAACCATGCCCGGGAACCGTGACGATGAAGTCGGCGGTCGTCTCGTCGGACTGCAAGATGCGGCGCAGCAAGAACACCGTCTGGGTCAGGTTGGCTTCCTCGACGAAACGGCCATCCCACACGGCGGTGAGCAACTCGTCCTTCTCCACCACCCGGCCGGCGTTTTCGACCAGATAGAGCAGCGTATCGAAGAGTTTTGGCGGCAGCTTCAGCGGCACGCCATCCCGCGCCAGGCAGCGGCGCACTGCGTCCATCCGGAACGCACCGAACCCGAAAATCCCCTTTTCGCGGACCGAAACATCCATCGGCGGGCCATCTTGAGAAAAATTGAGGCCGATCTTGAGGATATCACGAACCCGCCGAATTCAATGTGTGCAGATTACAGAGGAGCAATCACATGACCCGCATCTCATACGCGGCATCGCTCGCGCTCTCCGCGGCGGTCCTGGCATCTCTTACACTCCCCGTGGAAGCGGCCACATACAGCACCTTGTATAACTTTCAGCACCTCTGTTGCGGTAATCCGGACGGCCGCCTCCTCCTCCGGTCCGGGTCGCTGTTCGGCACGGGTCAGGGGGGGGTGGGTGGCTACCATGGACAAGTCTTTAAGTTGACCCCATCCGGCGGTTCCTGGAAGGAGAAGACGCTTTTTCGGTTTGACGGCACTGATGGGTCCAACCCGTATGCGGGGTTGATTCAGGATTCGACCGGTGCCCTCTATGGCACGACTGGAGTCGGCGGCGCATACGGCAACGGCACCGTATTCAAACTGGCCAAATCCGGCGGCGTGTGGACCGAAACCGTTCTTTGGAGCTTTGGCAGCGGCAGCGATGGCCAAGAACCTAGTTGCGACCTCGTGAGGGATTCATCGACGGGTACGCTCTACGGCACAACCTACAGTGGCGGCGTATACGGCCTTGGAACCGTATTCGATTTGACCTACTCGGGCGGTGTTTGGACTGAGAACGTGCTGCACAGCTTTGGCAGCATCGGTGGCGATGGCATCAATCCCGAAGCCGGACTCCACAGGGACACGGCAGGTGCCCTCTATGGCACCACCGAGGAGGGCGGTACACACGGCGTGGGTACTGTATTCGAGCTGGCGCTATCCGACGGCGTGTGGACCGAAACCGTTCTTTGGAACTTTGGCAGCATCGGTGGCGACGGCCAAGGTCCGGAGGGAGAGTTGGTCGAGGGTTCGAAAGGTGTGTTCTATGGTACGACTTTGGATGGCGGCGTATACGGCCTTGGAACCGTATTCAAGCTGGCCAAGTCCGGCGGCGTGTGGACCGACACAGTGCTTTGGAACTTCGAGGGCGGCGGCAGCCGCGATGGTGCGTACCCCTTCGCCGGGCTCCATTTGGACTCGACGGGCAACCTCTATGGCACGACTTATTCAGGTGGCGACTATGGCTACGGCACCGTATTCGAGCTGACTTACTCCGGCGGCTGGATCGAGACCGTGTTCCACAGCTTTGGCGGCAGCGGCGACGGACAGAGCCCCGGCCTTGGCACCGTTATCGAAGACTCGGCGGGCAACGTCTATGGCACGGCGTATGTTGGCGGCACATACGGCTATGGAACGGTCTGGGAGGTCACGCCGTAGCGGCCGGGCTTTGCGGGCCGCGCGCGGAACCGCGGTTTAATTCTACGTGTACGGATTACAGAGGAGCAATCACATGACCCGCATCTCATACGCGGCATCGCTCGCGCTCTCCGCGGCGATCCTGGCATCTCTTACACTCCCCGCCGCGGCGGCGACGGAGAAAGTGTTGTGGAACTTCCAGGGGGCGAAACTGGGTAGCCCAGTAGGGCGTCTCCTGCTCCGGAAGAGCACCGGCGCGCTCTTCGGCACGGGTTCCAGCGCCGACAACGGCTACGGTCAGGTTTTCAGACTGACACCGTCGGGAGGGATCTGGAAAATCAAAACGCTTGTCAAGTTCACCGGCTCCAACGGGGCCAATCCCGAGGCGGGTCTGATTTCGGATTCCACGGGTGCGCTTTACGGCACGACGCATGACGGCGGCGCATATGGCTATGGGACCGTATTCAAGCTGTCGGTGTCGGGCGGCATCTGGACCGAGACAGTCCTTTACAACTTCACGGGCAGCAGCGACGGCGCGAATCCCTACTGCGACCTCGTCATGGATTCATCGGGCGCGCTCTATGGCACAACCGAGAACGGCGGCTCCAACGGCTGGGGGACGGTATTCGAGCTTGCGCGATCGGGCGGCACTTGGACAGAGACGGTGCTTCACAGCTTTAACAGTTTCTACGGCGACGGCGCCACTCCTGTAGCCGGCCTTCACAGGGACGCCGCCAGCGGCATTCTCTATGGCACAACATCCAGCAGCGATCAGGGCGGTACCGTATTCGCCCTGTCCCAATCCGGCGGTGTTTGGCTCTACGAGGTCATCTACGACTTCACCGGCGGAGCCGATGGCGCTGGCCCTAACGCCGGCGTGATCGAGGGTCCGAAACACAATCTCTACGGCACGACGTATGCGGGCGGAGCATACGGATATGGAACCGTGTTCGAGCTCGTCTCCGGCTTCGACTGGACCGAGAAGGTCCTGTACAGCTTCACGGGCGGCAGCGATGGATCAAACCCCTTGGCAGCGCTCCACCTGGACACGTCGGGAGCGCTTTACGGCACAACTTACGTCGGCGGCACAAATGGCGCGGGTGTTGTATTCAAGCTCACGCAGTCCGGCGGCGTGTGGACGGAGAGCGTGCTTCACGACTTCGACGATCCCATAAGCGATGGAGACTTGCCGGAAGCGGGCGTCATCGCAGACTCGGCGGGCAATCTCTACGGGACGACTTATGATGGGGTCGACTTCGGAACCGTGTATGAGATAACGCCGTAGCGGCCGGGCTTTGCGCGCCACGCCGTTCGGGTGCGCGTGCCAGCGGTGAAGTTTGTCCGTGTACGGATTACACAGAGGAGCAATCACATGACCCGTATCTCATACGCGGCATCGCTCGCGCTCTCCGCGGCGATCCTGGCCTCTCTTACATTCCCCGCGGAAGCGGTCACATACAGCACCTTGTATAGCTTTCAGCACCCCTGTTGCGGTGGTCCGTTCGGCCGCCTCCTCCTCCGGTCGGGGTCGCTGTTCGGCACGGACGCGGGGTACACGAGTAGCGACAATGGACAAGTCTTTGAGTTGACCCCATCCGGCGGTTCCTGGAAGGAGAAGACGCTTCTTAGGTTTGACGGCACTGATGGGGCCAACCCGACCGCAGGGTTGATTCAGAATTCGACCGGTGCCCTCTATGGTACGACCAACGACGCTGGCGCATACAGCTACGGCACCGTATTCAAACTGGCCAAATCCGGCGGCGTGTGGACCGAAACCGCGCTTTGGAACTTCGAGGGCGGCAGCAACCGAGATGGCGCGTACCCCTACGACGAGCTCGTCAGGGACACGACGGGCGCGCTCTACGGCACGACATTTGATGGGGGCGATAATGGCTTGGGCACCGTATTCGAGCTGTCCCAATCCGGCGGCGGCTGGATCGAGACTGTGCTCCACGGCTTTGGCGGCAGCGGCGACGGCACGAATCCCTACGCCGGGCTTCACAGGGACACGGCAGGTGCCTTCTATGGCACGACTTATGAAGGCGGCGCACACGGCTACGGCACCGTATTCAAGCTGGTCCAATCCGGCGGCGTGTGGACCGAAACCGTTCTTTGGAGCTTTGGCAGCATCAGTGGCGACGGCCAATATCCGCAGGGAGTCTTGGTCGAGGGTTCGAAAGGTGCGTTCTATGGCACGACTAATGCGGGCGGCGCATACGGCTACGGCACCGTATTCAAACT
>PKWC01000086.1 GCA_003131925.1 Alphaproteobacteria bacterium
GATCGAGGCGGCAAAAGGCCGGGTGAAGCTGACGGCCACCGATCTCGACATGGAAATCGTGGAATCGCTTGCCGCTGACGTCCTTCGCAATGGCGCCGCGACGGCACCGGCGCACATGCTCTACGATATCGTGCGAAAACTGCCGGAGGGCGCGCAAGTCCAGGCGGAGCTCCTCACGTCAGAAGGCGGCCGTCTTTCCGTGTCGTCCGGAAGCGTACGCTTCGAACTGGCCTGCCTGCCGCGGGAAGACTTTCCGCAGATGGCGGCGGGCGCGATGCCGTTCAGGTTTCGTCTGCAGACGGACGATCTGAAGAAGCTGATCGACAAGACCCGCTTCGCCATTTCGACCGAGGAGACGCGATTCTACCTCAACGGCATCTATGTGCACGCCCACAGGGACGGCAAGGCAAAGGGCGAAATGCGCGCGGTTGCAACCGACGGCCACAGGCTCGCGCGATTTCAGCTGGAGCTGCCGGACGGCGCCGCCGAGATGCCGGGCGCAATCGTGCCGCGCAAAACGATCGGCGAGCTCAGGCGTCTGCTCGACGATTCCGAAGGAGGTATCGACGTTTCGCTGTCGGATACGAAGATCCAGTTCACGACCGATGGCGTGGAACTGACCTCCAAGCTGATCGATGGCACGTTTCCCGATTACCAGCGCGTGATTCCGTCGGCGAACGACAAGGTCCTGTCCCTCGATTCGCGGGAATTCGCCCAGGCCGTGGATCGCGTGTCCACGATTTCCGCGGACAAAACCCGCGCCGTGAAGCTCGGCATCGTCAAGGACAAGCTTACGCTTACGGTGATCAATCCCGATTCAGGCACGGCCACCGAGGAGGTGGGCGCCTCCTACAGCGCAAGCCCGCTCGACATCGGATTCAACGCCCGCTACCTGCTCGACATAACGANNGAACCAGATAGAGGGCAAGGAAATACGCTTCCTGCTGTCGGACGCGGGTTCACCGACACTGATCGAGGATTCTGAGGACCGAGGCACGCTTTACGTCCTCATGCCCATGCGGGTGTGAGTTTGACGTACGCTCTTCGCCAGTCATCGGCTGCAACCGCGCCGGATCGCCGTCATCTCGCGGTCACCAGGCTGATGCTCACGAATTTTCGTTCCTACGCGCATGCGGAGCTTTCCGTGAGCGGACGGCCGGTGGTCCTCGCGGGCCCGAACGGAGCCGGCAAGACGAACCTGCTGGACGCTATTTCTCTCTTATCTCCGGGCCGGGGAATGCGGGGCGCATTGCTGGCCGAACACATCCGCAAGGCTCCGCAGACGGCGAAGAACGACGTATTGTGGGCGGTCGCTGCTTCGGTTTTGCGGGACAGCGAAACCTACGAGATCGGCACCGGGCTTGTCTCTTCTGCGCAGGGCAACGAAAGGCGGCAGGTCCATCTGAACGGCGTTCCGGCGCAGAGTTCCGCGGAGCTCGGCGAAATTGTCGAAATGGCCTGGCTCACGCCCGCGATGGACAGGCTGTTCAGCGACAGCGCGAGCGCAAGACGGCGATTTCTGGATCGTCTCGTGCTGGGCTTTGACGCGGCTCATGCACGGCGCGTGTTGCGCTATGAGCACGCGATGCGCGAACGCGCGAGACTGCTCAAGCTCGGGCCCCGCGATTCCGGCTGGCTCGATGGGTTGGAAAATGAGATGGCCGAGACGGGAATTGAAATTGCAGCGGCTCGTGCGGCAACCGTCGAACGTCTCAATGCTTCACTCGTTCAGCGCGGCGAGGCCGGCGCATTTCCCAGCGCGCAGCTTGCGCTTGTCGGCCACACGGACCGTATCCTGGCGGAAGAAAGCGGGCGTGCAGTGGAATCCCTGCGGATCGCGCTCGCAGGTGCGCGCTTGCGCGATGCTGAAGCGCGACGGACGACCGTGGGTCCGCACGTCAGCGACCTGTCCGCCCGGCACACCGGCAAGCGTATGGATGCGCGGGACTGCTCGACCGGCGAGCAAAAGGCGCTTCTGATCTCGATCGTGCTTGCCGACGCGCGCGAGCTTGCGCAGCAGCGAGGCGGCGGAGCCCCGATACTCCTGCTCGACGAAATCGCGGCCCATCTGGATCCGCAACGCAGAGCTGCGCTGTTCGAGGAGATTGTCGCGCTCGGCGCGCAGGCATGGCTCACCGGCACGGATCTCTCGCTGTTTGAAGATTTCACCTCGCATGCCGATATCTTCCTTGTCGAAGCGAGCGATCTCGTCCGCCAGAACTAGAATTCGCGAACAGCCGACGGCAATTGCAGAAAGAGTACGACCCACCAATGGCCTTTGTAACCGAACCTCCCGATCCCAACGCCTACGGTGCCGATCAGATCAAGGTGCTCAAAGGACTCGACGCCGTGCGCAAGCGGCCGGGCATGTATATCGGCGACACCGACGACGGATCGGGCCTGCACCACATGGTCTACGAAGTGGTCGACAATGCCATCGACGAGACTCTTGCGGGGCACGCGGACCGGATCGACGTGGTGCTGAACGCGGACGGTTCCTGCGGGGTGCGCGACAACGGCCGCGGCATCCCGNNGGCCTGCACGGCGTCGGCGTCTCGGTCGTCAACGCGCTGTCCGAATGGCTCGATCTGCGTATCTGGCGCGACGATCAGGAATTCTACATGCGCTTCCGTGACGGGGTTCCCGAGGCGCCACTGCGCGCTGTCGGCGAGGCGCAGGGCCACCGCGGCACGGAAGTGACATTCCTGCCCAGTCCGAAGACCTTCACCAGGCTCGAGTTCGATAGTCCGACGATCGAGCATCGGCTGCGCGAGCTCGCGTTCCTCAATTCCGGCGTGACAATTGTTTTCGCCGATCTGCGCGGAGTCGAGAAGAAGGAGGTGACCCTCCACTACGACGGAGGTCTCGAAGCATTCGTCCGGTATCTCGATCGCGCCAAGACGCCACTCATCCCTTCGCCCGTCATGCTCCGCTCCGAACGCGAGACCGTCATCGTTGAAGCAGCCCTCGTCTGGAACGACTCCTATCATGAGAGCATGCTGTGCTTCACCAACAACATTCCGCAACGCGACGGCGGCACGCACCTTGCCGGCTTCCGCGCCGCGCTCACCCGCGTGGTCACCAAATATGCCGAAGAATTGAGCCTGGCGAAAAAGGACAAGGTCGCGCTGACTGGCGACGACTGCCGGGAAGGCCTGACCTGCGTATTGTCCGTCAAGGTTCCGGATCCGAAATTCAGTTCGCAGACCAAGGACAAGCTTG
>PKWC01000028.1 GCA_003131925.1 Alphaproteobacteria bacterium
CGGCCTCAAGGGCGAAGTCGATCATCATGATCGCGTTATTCTTCACGATGCCGATCAGCAGGATGATGCCAATGATGGATACGATGTTGAGTTCGTCTCCGGCGATCATCAGCGCGAGCAGCGCGCCGACGCCCGCCGAGGGCAGGGTCGAAAGAATGGTGACCGGATGAATGTAGCTTTCATAGAGCACGCCAAGCACGATGTAGACCGTGACGATCGCGGCGAGAATGAGAAGGAGCTCGCTGCCCAGCGAATTGCGAAACGCCAGCGCCGCGCCCTGGAAGGTCGTGGTGATGCTGCCCGGCATGTGGATGGACTGTTCGGCATCGGTGATCGCGTCGACCGCCGCGCCCAGCGAATGGCCCGGGGCCGTGTCGAAAGAAATCAGGGCTGCAGGAAACTGGCCGAGATGATCGCGCTCGAGCGGCACGGGTTGTTGCACGATTTTTGCGATCGCGTCGAGCGGCACCTGTCCTCCCGCCGCAGATGGCAGGTAGACGGACGAAAGGGATTCAATCGAGCGCTGAAGGTCCGGGCTCGCTTCCAGGATGACGCGGTATTCGTTGGATTGGGTAAAGATCGTCGAGATGATTCGCTGGCCGAATGCATCGTAGAGAGCGTTGTCGATGGTTGCCGCTGTGATGCCGAAGCGCGCGGCCGTGTCACGGTCCACGACGATGTCTGCCGAGAGACCCTTGTCGAGATAGTTCGTCGAGACATTTGCGAGTCCCGGCGATGTGGATAGCGCAGAAATCAGGCGCGGCACCCACGCATCGAGCGGCGGGGTTGTGGCCGATTCGAGAACCATCTGGTATTGCGCGCGGCTGACGGTGGAATCGACGGTTAAATCCTGGACTGGCTGCAGATAAAGCGAAATTCCGGACACATTGCGCGCCGCGAGCGACAGTTCACCCATGACGTCGCTCAGGCTCGCCGAGCGGTGGTCCTTGGGCACCAGGTTGATCAGCACCCGGCCGCTGTTGAGCGTGGTGTTCGTGCCGTCGACGCCGATGAACGACGAGAGGCTTTCGACGTCGCGGTCCTTCAACAGTTCGCGCGCGAGAGCTTCCTGGCGTTGCGCCATGGCGCCAAACGATACGGTCGGCCTCGCCTGGGTGATGCCCTGCACGAGACCCGTATCCTGAAGCGGAAAGAAGCCCTTGGGAATGATCACGTAGAGGAGAATGGTGAGGAACAGTGTTGCCACGGCTACGAGGAGCGTCAGAGGCTGGTGATCGAGAACCCAGTCGAGCACGCGGCCATACTCGGCGATGATGCGGTCGAACCAGGCGCGCGACCGCCCGATGAATCCGCTCTCGGCGCTTCGGCTCCGATGCCGGAGAATCTTCGCGCAAAGCATCGGCACGAGCGTGAGCGAGACGACGGCGGAAATCAGGATCGTGATCGCCAGCGTCATGGCGAATTCCCGAAACAGACGGCCCACCACGTCGCTCATGAAGAGGAGCGGAATCAGCACGGCGATCAGGGAAATCGTCAGCGAAACGATGGTGAAGCCAATCTCGCCGGCGCCCTTCAGCGCTGCCTGCAGCGGCGTCTCGCCCATTTCGAGGTACCGGCTGATGTTCTCGATCATCACGATGGCGTCGTCGACAACGAAGCCGGCCGCGATGGTCAGCGCCATAAGGGAGAGATTGTTCAGGCTGAATCCCAAGAGATACATCGCCGCAAAGGTGCCGACGAGCGAGAGCGGCACCGAGAGACTCGGGATCATTGTCGCGGGGACGTTGAGGAGGAATACGAAGATGACGAGGACGACGAGCACGACCGCAAACGCAAGTTCAAGCTCGACGTCGGAGACCGAGGCGCGAATCGTGTTGGTGCGGTCTGTCAGGACCGAGACGCTCACGGATCGCGGCAATCCCGCCTCGATCTGCGGAAGCAGCGATTTGATGCGGTCAGCGACAGAGATCACGTTCGCGCCGGGCTGGCGCTGGACGTTGAGAAGGATCGCGGGAATTGTGTTGTTCCAGCTCGAAAGCTGGTTGTTCTCCGCGCTTTCCACGACCGTCGCGACGTCGGCGAGGAGAACGGGCGCGCCGTTCCTGTATGCAACCACGATGTTCCTGTAGTCGTCCGGCGACTGGATTTGATCGTTGTCGTTGATCGTGTATGCCCGCGAGGGGCCGTCGAAATTGCCTTTCGGAGCGTTCGAATTTGCGTTGGCGATCGTCGTGCGCAGATCGTCTATGTTGAGGCCGTAGGCGGAGAGTGCCCGCAGATTGGCCTGGATGCGCACCGCGGGCCGCTGTCCGCCGTTGATGCTGACCAACCCAACGCCCGGCAGCTGAGAGATCTTCTGCGCGATGCGCGTATCGGCAAGATCTTCGACGCCGGTGAGCGGCATCGCATTCGACATGACCGCGAGCGTCAGGATCGGAGCGTCGGCCGGATTGACCTTTGCGTAGACGGGAGGCGCGGGCAGGTTTTGCGGGAGAAGGTTGCTCGCGGCGTTGATCGCCGCCTGCACTTCCTGCTCCGCCACGTCGAGGCCGAGACTGAGATCGAATTGCAGCGTGATCACCGA
>PKWC01000084.1 GCA_003131925.1 Alphaproteobacteria bacterium
TGAGCAGAATTCGCCGCCCGTATCTGCATACCTCTCCCGCTAGGGAAGAGGGGAATCGGAATCGTGCATCGGCGCTGGAAAATCAGGAGGAAACTTCCCCTCTCCCCTTGTGGGAGAGGGCTCAAGAACGGGGACTATCAATCACCTCAGCGTGAGTGAGGGGTACCCCTCAATCCCCGCCAGGCGCCAGGCCGCGGTGCTGGAGCATGGGGCCGATTTCAGGATCCTTGCCGTAGAAGGCGCGGAACATCGGCCCGTAATCCTCGCTATGCCCGCGCGAGAGGATCAGCTTGCGGAAGCGCTCGCCGTTTTCACGCGTCAAGCCACCATGCGCCTTGAACCAGGCAAACGCGTCGTCGTCGAGCATCTCCGTCCACAGATAGGCGTAGTAGCCGGCCGCGTAGCCGTTCGCCCAGATATGCAGGAAGTAGCTCGAGCGGTAGCGCGGTGGCACGTCCGGGAAATCCACCTTCGCCGCGCGTAACGCCTGCGGCTCGAACGCGTCACAGTCTTCCTTGGGCGAATCACCCGAAGGCATGTGCCATTGCATGTCGAGCTCGGCTGCGGCCACCACTTCGCCCAGCTTGTAACCCTGGTCGAACTTCGCCGCCTTCTTGATCTTGTCGATCAGCACCTGCGGGATCGGCTTGCCGGTTCTGTAATCGACCGCGTAGTGCTTCAGCACCTCGGGATACAGCGCCCAGTGCTCGTTGAACTGCGAGGGAAACTCGACGAAATCGCGCGCCACGCTCGTGCCCGAAATCGACGGATAGGTCTGGTTCGCGAACAGGCCATGCAACCCGTGGCCGAATTCGTGGAACATGGTCGTCACGTCGTCGAAAGTCAGCAACGCAGGCTGGCCTGGAGCCGGTTTGGTGAAGTTTGCGACATTGTAGATGACCGGCTTGGTGCCAATCAGCTTGGACTGCTCCATGAAATTCGACATCCAGGCGCCGCCGGATTTATTGTCGCGCTTGAAATAGTCGAAATAAAACAGGCCCAGCTGCGAACCGTCCTTGTCGAACACGTCGAACACACGCACGTCCGGCTGATAGACGGGGATGTCCTTGCGCTCCCTAAACGTCAGTCCGTAGAGCTTGTTCGCGGCGTAGAAGACGCCGTTCTGCAGCACGTTGTTGAGCTCGAGATAGGGCTTGATCTGCTTCTCGTCGATGTCGAACTTCGCTTTGCGCACTTGCTCGGAATAGAACTCCCAGTCCCAGGGCTTGAGATCGAAAAGCGTGCCCTGTTTGTCGATCAGGGCCTGAATGTCCTTTGCTTCCCTTGCGGCTTGCGCCCGCGTCGGGGCAGCGAGCTGCTCCATGAATCTGAGCACCGCCTCGGGGGTCTTCGCCATCTGATCGTAGAGCACGTAGGCGGCATAGTTCGGATAGCCGAGCAGCTTCGCCTTGTCGGCGCGGATTTTGGCGAGCTCTTCGATCGTGGCGCGCGTGTCGTTCTTGTCGCCCTTCTCCGCGCGCGTCCAGGAACTGTCGAACAGCTTCTCGCGTACTCTCCTGTCGGTCAGCGAGGCGAGTGTCGGCTGCTGGGTCGTGTTCTGCAGCGGAATCACGAACTTGCCGTCGAGCTTGCGCGCTTTTGCGCCCTGCGCGGCCGCGGCGATTTCCTGGTCACTCAGCCCTGCAAGCGCCACCTTGTTGTCCACCACCAGCGCACCTGCCTTGGCGGCGGCCACGAGTTTTTGCTGGTACGCGGCCTCCAGAGAAGCATCGCGTTTGTTCAGGTCGCGCAATTTTGCCTTGTCGGCATCCGACAGATTGGCGCCGGCATGCACGAACTGCATGTAATAGATTTTGAGGAGCTGCAGCGATTCCGGATCGAGCTTGAGAGAGTCACGCGCATCATAAACCGCCTTTACGCGCGCGAAGAGCTTCGGGTTCAGATAGATCGCATCTTGATGGGCGGCGAGCTTCGGCGCCTCTTCCGTCTGCACCTTGTCGAGCGTGTCGTTGGTGTTGGCCTGGACTACGCCTGAGAAGGTGAGGTTCACGCGGTCGAGCATGCGGCCCGACTTCTCCATTGCCTCGATGGTGTTGTCGAACGTGGCCGGCGCGGGATTGTCGGCGATCGCCTCGATCTCGGCGATCTGCTGCCTCATCGCCTCCTCGAAGGCCGGCTGGTAGTCGCTGTCCTTGATGCGGTCGAACGGCGGCGCCTGCAGCGGCAACGGGCTCGTCTCCGCGAACGGGTTCGCGGATGGAGCGGTCGGCGCGGCTTTGAGAGGTGGAGACACGGCGACGAACATAAGCGCGGTGGCAGCGCCGAGGCAAAGCGTGCGGAGGCGAAGCATGGAATTCCCCTTGGGATACACAGCGGCGTGCGTCAGCTGAGGCAAGCAATCGCTAGAACATTAGCTGGTGGATTCGCGATGGGCCAGCCGCCCAACTGGGAGGGACTTCAGATTTTAGTGAATACGGCGGGTCTGGCGGACAATACCATAGCTGAATCCCAGCGGCCCCGAAGGCTCATATCTATCGCATGAAATTCTCATACTAATGCCGTAATGGTAGACCTCAATATTCCGATTCGAGGTCGGTCACTTGGCGATTCCTGATTTCCAAAGTTTAATGCTCCCCGTGCTGAAGCTAGCTTCGGAGGGGGAGATCCGGATTTCGGAGGCAGTGGAACGTTTGGCGACGGAATTCGGCCTGACGCCGGACGAACGCTCACATTTACTCCCCTCCGGACGGCAGACAACTTTCGCCAATCGCGTCCACTGGGCTAAGAGCTACTTGGGCAAAGCTGGGCTAATCGAGCTGACGAAACGCGCGCATTTTTGTATCACCGATCGTGGTCGGAAATTGCTTCTCTCGCCTCCTTCCCGGATTGACATCAAATTTCTCACGCGCTTTCCGGAATTTCAGAAATTTCGCGACTTTGAACAAGAATTGCCTGGGCTTGCGAACACAACTCNNAGAATCTGCGATTGCCCTGACGCCGGATGAAGTCATTCGGAATGCACACCGGCAACTGGAGACTGCTCTTGCCGAAGAGCTACTTCAACGTATTCGCGTGAGCACCCCCGCATTCTTCGAAAGCGTCGTCGTTCGGCTGCTCGTGGCCATGGGATACGGTGGTTCCGTAACTGATCTCGACAAGGCGCTCGTTGGGGGGCCCGGAGATGGAGGAGTCGATGGGGCNNCCCGCTAGGCCTTGATCGAATCTACGTGCAGGCAAAGCGTTACGCGGACGGCAATAACGTTGGGCCTAGCGCCATAAGAGATTTTTTTGGGAGTCTGGATCGATTTAAGGCCAGTAAAGGACTATTCGTCACAACCTCCACATTTTCGGCTTCCGCACGAGAGACTGCGGAGCATTTGAGCAAGCGAATTGTCCTAATCGATGGCAGTCAAATGACGCGATTGATGATTCGCCATGGCGTTGGGTGCCGCATTGAGGAAACGCTGACAATCAAGCGGGCAGACGAAGAATTCTTTGAATGATCACACTTGGTGGTACGTGGCGTCTCCAGGGGAGAAATGTATTCACGACGGATCTTGACACTCTTATCCGCAACAAGAATATCCGCCGGGCATATTACGGAACATCCTTGCACGCCGCATCGTGAGTCGAAGTGCGCCGCCTCTACGACCCCGCCGTTGATGTGGAAATCGTCCTCACGGCGCCGGAATAGGCGCGCCCGATATAAACGCGGCCACCGCCGACCGCGTGTGTACCATTGAAGAACGCCGGCCGGTTATTCCCAAAGGCGCACCGCGGGGCGTTTCTGCTCCGCGGTGCCTTCCCACCATTAATTCCTTGATCGATGATCGACTGGATAGCGCCAGCTATCCAATCGTCATCCGATTCCTTCGGCGTGGAAGGTTACTGGGGGCTTCCCGAGCCGCCAGACGTGGCCCCGCCCGACATCGAACCACTGGACGCCGGCGGCGGAGCCGGTTGCTGGGATTGCTGCGTTTCGGACGATTGATAGCTGGTGGACGGCGGCGGTGCCGGTTCCGCTGCCGGGGCTGGGGGCGGCGCAGGCTTTTCGGTCGCACAGCCTGCCAGTGCGGCCGAAACCATAATAGCGCCGATCGCGGCGCCGAGCGTCGGGAACTTTCGCGGCAAAGATGTCATGATTTTCTCCTCTGCCCGCTCGACAAGAATAGAACGCGAAGGCCAACCGCCCGTTCCGCGCCGACGCGGGTTCCGGGCAGGCCATTGCCTCTGGTTCGCCACAATCGCAGCGCGGCGGGAGCGGCTGCGCCACCGGAACCGGAGTATAATCGCGTTGCGCATTCGGGTGGGAGGACGGGGCATGTACCATGCGGGAAATCGCGAAGTGCAGGATCGCTTCGGCAGCCGCGCCCTCGCCGACCGCCTGTTCGAGCACACGCGCCGCACCAGTTTCACCGACGACGATCGCGCCTTCATCGAAAGCGTGCCGTTCTTCTTTCTGGCGACGGCCGATCTCGAAGGTCGGCCAGATTGCTCGTTCAAGGGTGGATCGCCGGGATTTGTAAAAGTCGTTGCGCCGGACCAGCTTGCGTTTCCGGATTACGACGGCAACGGAATGTTCAAGAGCCTTGGCAATCTGCGTGTGAACCCGAATGTGGGGCTGCTCTTCATCCGTGTCGGTGAAAAGCGCGGACGGCTGCGCGTCAACGGCCGCACCGCAATCTCATTCGACGATGCCGCACTGGCCGACATGCCGGGCGCGCAGGTGCTCGTGCGGGTGATTGCGGAGCACATTTTCCCCAATTGCCCGCGGTACATTCCTCATCTCGAACTGAAGGAGGAATCGATCTATCTGCCGAAAGCGGACTGCGAGCCCGTCAAGCCTGCATGGAAAGGTTTCGAGAAATTCCGGGATGTGGTACCGCCGCGAGCGCGATGATCTTCCGTGTTTCGGGGCAAATGCCCTGCATGATCCAGTCACGCCATCGTGTATGCCTGCTCCGGTGCCCCAAGTTAGAATGCCGAACTTGCGCAGAGGGGAATCTCATGACGACGCGCATATTGATCGCGGCATTCTCGATCGCGCTGGCCATTCTCGCGGCACCTGCGGCCTCGGCCGCCGTACCGGTCGCCAAGGCGGTCGCCGATCCCTCCCGGCCGGCCGACGACCGCAAGCTCGACGAGAGAAGAAAGCCGGCCGAGATCCTCTCCTATGCCGACGTGAAGCCCGGTGAAACGATCGGCGAGTTTCTGCCGGGTGGCGGCTACTACACCCGCATGCTCAGCGACGTTGTCGGTCCGAACGGAAAAATCTATGCCCTCGAAACGACGACCTGGGGGAAGGACAACATCGCTTCCACGAAGGCGGTGCTGAGCGAGCCCGGACGGGGCAACGTCAAACTCGATCTCGCGCCGCTCGGCACTTTCCATTTGCCCGACAAGGTCGATCTGTTCTGGACCACCAACAACTATCACGACCTGCATATCCCGAAATACGCCTATGTCGACATGGCGCGCTTCAACAAGCTCGTCTTCAACTCGTTGAAGCCGGGCGGCGTCTATCTCATCGTCGATCATGCCGCGGCACCGGGATCCGGAGCAGGCGATTCACCCAAGCTTCATCGCATCGAAAAGGCGACAGTGATCAAGGAAGTGACCGCGGCGGGATTCAAGCTCCTGGGCGAGAGCGACCTGCTCCGCAATCCGGCCGACGATCACACGAAAACGGTCGTCACGCCTGCGCTCCGCTTCAGGACGGATCAGTTCATCCTCAAATTCGCCCGGCCCTGATCAGCATTATGGCGGCTACGGTGCGCTCCCTGGCGCCGTGCGCTGAAGCCAGCGTTGCACGCAGTATCTCGCGGACCGTGAATTGAAGCGCAGTTGACGTGCGCGTGTTGGCGTGACTTGACGGCGCAGATAGGTGTATCTACACTCTTTCTGTGGATCCCCGAGCCGGAGCTGTTCGAAAGTCACCGGGCTTTTGCATTGATCTGCAACACGTAAAGAAAAGGAATCCTTCATGACAACGCCCAATACATTTCTCGCCGTTTTCCTTGGCAGCAAGACCGGCCCACGCATGGCGGCGTGGACTGCCCTTCCGGAAGGGGAACGTCGGTCAAAGGAACAGGAGGGAATGGCTGCCTGGAAAGCCTGGATGGAAAACCATCATGCCGCGGTTGTGGCGATGGGCGGACCGCTGGGCAGGACCAAAAACGTCACGCAACACGGCGTCGAAGATACCAGCAATGAGATGGGTGCCTTCATGGTGGTTCGCGCAGACTCGCATGAGGCGGCCGCCAGATTGTTCGAGAAGCATCCGCACTTCACGATCTTTCCGGGCGAATCCGTGGAGATCATGCCGGTTATGCCGATTCCGGGCGCCTAGCCGGCAGGAATGGATGGAGGTGCAGATACCGGCACACGTTCCATGACCGTCGAGCCAGACCTGTTCGAGACCGTGCAGTGTCTTTGCCTGGCGTCGCGGCGCGCCGCGCGCGCCATCACGCGCCGGTTCGATACGGCTCTACGCCCCCACGGCATCAAAGCGACTCAGTTCACGCTTCTGGCCGCACTCGCGCTCAAGGGCCCTCAGCCCATTGGCGCGCTCGCGGAATTCATCGGCGTCGACCGCACCACTCTTACGCGCAACCTCGCCGTAGCCGGGGAGCAGTCGCTCGTGCGGATTGGATCGGGAGAGGATGCTCGCGCGCGCGTCGCCTCCATCACCGCGCGAGGACGCCAGACGTTGCGGCGCACCTTTTCGGCCTGGCAAGCGACGCAGCACGAATTGACGAACGCCGTCGGCGTGGCTGCCGCCGACGGCTTGAGGCGGCTTTCGCGCAAGCCTCCGGTTCTCAAAGCTTCAAGGGCGTATAGGACGGGATCTGCGGGACAGCGTCCATAAATTCATCGCGCTGATGGCGGCCAAGGCTGGAGTGCGGACAACTTCACGCGCCTGCCATAGCTGCGTGAATGAACACGCAACGAAACCGGAAGGTCAAACCGCGATCAGGCGCGCGCCGTGGTCGGATCAATCGTCTTCGACACTTCGGTGATTGTGGTCGCCGGAAAACCGCTCATTTCCGCGTGTTTGCGGATGATTGCCTCGTCCTTCGCCAGATAGACGCAAAACGTCTTATCTGCCGCGACATAGCTCTCGACCCATTGAATGTCGGGCGCCAGCTCTGCCAGCACCGAATTCGATTTCTGCGCGGCACCCCTCAGCGCCTCGCGCTCGGCGCTGCCGATCTTTGGAATATCGCGTTCGATGATGAATCTTCGCATGGTGCGCTCCTCCTGCTCGATCCGACGTTAGGACACAAGCATTCTCCTCTCAAGTGAGGCCTGGTCCGGACGCTCAGCCATGCGGGAGCAGAAAGCCTGCGCCATCGGCAATCCAGTGGGCGAGCATGTTGGCCCAGAGATTGCGACGCCAGAGATAAAGCGCCGTCAGCACCACGCCGCCATAACCGGCGACGATCAGCTGGGCCACGCCCCAGTTCGCCAGATGCGCGTACGTGAAAACAGCGCAGGACACGAGCGCAGCGAGCATGCGGCTGCCGACGAGTTCGCCCATCCTCTCGATCGGATAGCCGCGGAACAGCAATTCCTCGGCGACGGCCGCGCGGGTTACGAGCATGAGCCGGTACCAGAACGGGGTCTCGAGAAGGTAGCGTATCGTGCCGGCGTTCATCGTCAGATGCAGGGCCGGAAATACGATGCTGTAGATAAAGACAGTCCCGGCAACCATCAGAATGCCGGCGATCACCGCGAGAACGAGATCGAGGATCGTCGGCTTGCGGAAACCGATGGAGGCGAAGGGCCGCCGCTCCGCGAACGCGACGTAGAGCAGAATGATGACGACAGCGACCCACCACAGGACTTCGTTTCCGACCAGTCGGCCGAGCCAGCTATGGGTGCGGCCCCAGGCGCCAAGTGGCAGAAGACCAACGCCGAGCGAGAGCAGGAGACCGACGATAATACGAATGGATCTCTGCCTGGTCACGATTTCAATTCAACGCATTAAAGTCACTTGGCGATCCGCCGCGGGCGGGGCAGAAGTTCGCCGCCGCAATTGGGACAGCGATTGCTCATCGTTTCCGAACACGCGCCGCAAAAGGTGCATTCGAAGGAACAGATACGCGCGTCGCCGCTGTCCTTCGGCAGAGGGGCGCTGCAGCGCTCGCAAACCTCGCGCATTTCGAGCGCCATCGGCGGTCTCCTTTGCGAGACGACGATATCAGATCAATCGCGACGCATCAGCGTGTTGACGTTGGCCGGACCCTCCGCGAAAAGCGCAGATCGGCCCTCCCGCAGAAACGCCTCGGCCAGTTCGCGGATCCGGCCGAGCGCAACCTTGCCGAGGCCCGTTCCCGCGCTCAGCCGCCGCACACCCAGCGCCCTCAGCTTCGCCCCATCGGGAAGACCAGGCCATGCCAAAACAATGAGAGGAAGTCTCACATCCCGCACCAGATTGCCGATCAGAACCTCGTCGGCTGCACCCGGAACGAAGATTGAGCTGGCGCCCGCCTGGGCGTAACGGTGTGCTCGTGTAACAACCTCATTGTAGGCTGTTTCGCCCTCCGCGAGCTGGCGCAGATAGACATCCACCCGCGCATTGATCCACAGCTCCGCGCCGCTGCGTTCGGCGACGCTTCGGAGCCGCTCGATCTTGGCGCACAACATATCCGGCGGATCGCGCCCGTCCTCGATGTTCACGCCCACCGCGCCCGCGTCGAGAATTTGCTCTACGAATTTGCCCGCAGCATCGGCGTCGTGTGCGTAACCCGCCTCGATGTCCGCCGACACCGGCACGCCGACCACGCGCACGATCTCGCGCAGAGTCGCGAGCAATACCTCCTTGGGCAAAGCCTCGCCGTCAGGATATCCGTGCGACCACGCGACGGCGGCGCTCGAGGTGGCGATTGCTTTCGCGCCTGCGGATTCGATGATCCGCGCGCTGCCCGCATCCCAGGCATTGGGCAGGATGAGCAGCCCGTCGCGATGCAGATCTCCGAACTGCCGCGCCCTTTCAGATGCACTCACGCGGAGGCCTCCAGACGGAATTGCGGCGCGCAATGTCGCGCCTCATGGTCGAGCAGCCACTTCTTGCGTGGCAACCCACCGCCGTAACCGGTGAGCGAGCCGTCGCTGCCGATCACGCGATGGCACGGCACGACGACGCCGATGGGATTGGAGCCATTCGCGAGACCGACAGCCCGCACGGCTTTGGGCTCGCCGATCTTTTTCGCCAGCGCGCCATAGCTTGTCGTTGTGCCGATGGGAATTTTCCGCAACGCCTTCCAGACCTTGTTCTGGAACGGCGTGCCCGAGAAGACGACAGGAATCCTGCCGAGCGCTTCCATGTCGCCCTTGAAATAGGCCTTCAGCATCGAGACATGGCCGAAGGGATCGCGCCGGGCCGTGAGCGCTGCACCTGGTAAACGGCGCTCGCAAGCCGCCCGCCAGTCCCGATCGTCATCGTCGAATGAGAGCACGCGCATCGCGCCTTGTGCGTCGCCGACGATGACGAGCTTGCCGATCGGCGTTTCGATCCGATCGAAGTAAAGATTTTCTCGTTCAGCCATAAGCAGTGCTCCCCAGATCTCCATCAGCCGTCCACAGATGCTGCGCGGCATAGGCGCGCCAGGGCCGCCAGGCTTCCGCACGTTCCATCAGCGCCTTGGGTGACAGCCGTTTGCCGTTGGTCGCGAGCGCGCGCAAAAGGCCCACATCCGCCGCAGGAAAGGCATCGCTGTCGCGAAGCGCGCGTAGCGCCCAATATTGCGCGGTCCACTCGCCAAAACCCGGCAGCGCGAGTAGTCGCGCCAGCACGTCGTCTTCCGCGCCGTTGGATTCGAGCAACTTCGGATTCGCGACAGCGGCGCGCGCAAGCGCTTGCAGCGCCGCGATTCGGGGGCGCGGCATGCCGAGGTCCGAAAGACCGGCTTCCGCAAGCTGTTTGGGCGCAGGAAAGACATGTGTCAGCGCCGCATGGCCCGTTGCTTCGGGTCGGACGGGCGAACCCGCAAGCTGGACCAGCTTGCCCGCAAGCGAGCGCGCTCCCCGCACCGTGATCTGCTGGCCGAGGATTGCACGCACGGCGAACTCGAAGCCGTCCCAGGCGCCAGGCGTGCGCAGCCCCGGCCGCCGCGCGATCAGCGGCGCGAGGCCCACGTCTCCAGACAGATGCGCGCCAATCGTTTCGACATCGGCATCGAGATCGAACATGCGGCGCAGCCGGCCGACGACCGAGAGAAGAGCGCCCAGTTGCGGCAGCCGGATCGTCGCCACCAGGCAATTTTCGCCACGCGCGATCTCGACACTGCCGGTTGCTCCGTCCAGCGCGATCGCGCGGCGGTAACGGCCATGTTCGACCACTTCCACACCGGGGATCGCACGCGCGGCGAAGAAAGACAGGATCGCGTCCCAGTCGTAGGGCGGACGATAGCCGAGGCGCAAAGTTACAAGAGAAGGCTCCGAAGGTGCACTTCGCAGGAGCCTGAGATCGCGCGGCGTGCGGCGATAGAGTTTTTGGAAGGCGTCGTTGAAGCGGCGCACGCTTCCGAAACCCGAAACTTCCGCGACCTGCGCCATCGAAAGCCGCGTCTCCTGAATCAATTGCTTCGCAAAGAGAATTCGCCTGGTCTGCGCCACGGCGATGGGCGGCACGCCCAGATGCTTGTCGAACAGGCGGCACAACTGGCGCTCACCGACGCCGACCTTATCGGCAAGTGTCGAAACCCCGGACTCGCCGCCGTCGAGCGCGCCTTCGGCGATGAGCGCCAAAGCACGCGAAACCGTATTTGAAGTCCCGCGCCAGGCCGCAGCGTCGGGAGAGATTTCGGGCCGACAGCGCAGGCATGGCCGGAAGCCCGATGTCTGCGCGGCCGCGGCGCTCGGAAAAAATCGGCAATTCTCCCGCTTCGGCGTGCGCGCGGGACAAATGGGCCGGCAATAGATGCCGGTT
This sequence comes from Alphaproteobacteria bacterium, assembly GCA_003131925.1. GTDB lineage: Bacteria > Pseudomonadota > Alphaproteobacteria > Micropepsales > Micropepsaceae > Rhizomicrobium. Next base: position 10,895 of record PKWC01000084.1, read on the forward strand.
GTCTTCACACCGACGAACAATCGTCCGTCGAACCGCGCATCGCGCGCCGAGAGTGCGCGGTAGCAGACGTCATCTGCGGGAAAGCCGTTGATCATGGATCGGATTATGCACGGGAGGCGCAGCCGAGTCTGGCCATTTTCGGACGTGACCGTCAGGGCCGCCTAGTTCCGCGACAATGCGAAACTCTTTCTGGAGCGCGCTCCGTGCGTCGCAGTTTCGGGATCGCCAAAGACCAGCGGAGCGCAACTCCGCGTATGAGAAATTGATGTCGATTGTTCAGGTTGAGCATTATGGGCAGCCGCGCCCATCGACAGGAATTGGGTCTTGTTTCGTTCGGCTTACGCGCGCAAAAGGCACGCTCAAGAGTCCGGCGAATGTCAGAATGGCGACCAGCCACCATGCATCGTTCATTGCTTGCGTGAAGCTGGCATGCTTGACCATGGAAGCGAGGATGGCTTGTGTGTCGGCATCAAGCGGACCCACCGGACGATTGCGGAATAACGCGAGCGGAATGCCGACCATTTTTGCCGTTTCGATGTCGCCTTGCTTGAGTCGGTCGATGATCGACTGTGCGTGAACCGGAGCGCGTCCATAAATCACGCTGTCGATGAGCGCGATGCCGATTGCACCCCCGAGATTTCGCATCAGGTTGAACAGTCCGCTGGCGTCCGGCACTTTGGAAGGCAACAACTGTCCGAGAGCAAGCCGCGTCGGTGGCAACAGGCAGAACATGATCGCCACGCCACGAACTATCTGCGGCCAGAACATTCCCGCGAAATCGGTCTCTCGCGTCTGAAAGGCGCTGAGACCCAAGCCGACCGCGAAAAGGGCGAAACCAACCGCCGTCAGCAATCTCGCATCCAGCCTTCGTTCGAGAGCGACCGCGACCGGCGCCGTTGCCAATTGGGCGATGCCGGTAACTAGCATGATCTCGCCGATCTCCATTGCGCCGTGACCGCGCACATAAGCGAGAAACACTGGCATCATATAAGTCGATCCGAACAGACCGATGCCCAGCACGAAACTCAGCAGGCAACCAACCGCGAACGTGCGATTCGCCAATGTCCGGAGTTCGACGAACGGTTTGTGGTGGCCTAGCGATCGGCGCACGAAGGCAGCACCGCTCAGGAGGGAGATTGCAAGTAGGCCGCAAACGAGCGGGGATAACCAGCCTCGCTGTGGCGCTTCCTTCAAAGCAATTTCCAGCGTTGCGAGGGCAAGCGCCATACATCCGATCGATATGACGTTTAGCGACCGAATTTCGCCGAGCGCGGGCTTTTCGACCTGCAGGGACCGCGCCGCTCCCAAAGCCGACAATAGTCCCGGCGCAACANNACATTGACGAGGAAGAGCCAGTGCCACGAATAAGTCTCCGTAATCCAGCCACCGACAATCGGGCCGACCGTTGGCGCAAGAACCGCGAGCACTCCGGCGATAGTGGTAGCGATCCCCTGCAGCCGCACAGGAAACAGCAGAAATACGGCGGTGAAGACGGCCGGGATCAGTGTTCCACCCGAAAGCCCCTGCAGTACGCGCCATGCCAGCAGTACCGCGAAGCTGCCGCTTGCCGCGCAACCGATTGATGCGCAGGTGAATATCGAGATTGAAATGACGAACAACCAGCGCATGGTGAGAAGGCGCGTCAGAAATCCCGTGAGCGGGATCGCGATTACTTCGGCGATGAGATAGGCGGTTTGAATCCAGCTCATCTGATCGCGCGGGATACCGAGTGCGCTCTGGATCGTCGGCAACGAAGTTGCGACTACCTGTACATCCAGAATTGCCATGAACATGCCGACGCACATCATGGCAAATCCCACCCATGCACTGGCGCGTGGCCTCACCTCGTTACTGGACAAGATGTGGCGCTCGTCGAAGGGCTGCATTTTCAGCGGAAATTCGGTTCCAAAGAACAACTTCATTCAGGAGTGAGAAGGCCAATGCGTATAGTGGCAGATCGAAGGCGAGCGGGAGAGTCGCTATTTCGCCGACCACAACCACATAATTGGGGTGGTTCAGGAAGCGGTAGGGACCGGTTCTAACCAGAGGTGCGCCAGGCAGAATAATGATGCGTGTCGTCCAGCGCTCTCCCAGAGTGACCAACACCCACACGCGCAGAGTTTGCAGAAGAGCGAAAGCCGCAAGCCAGACGGGTTGAACTTGGCGGTCCCAGCCCAGCCACCACAGGCCGGCGAGCCATGCCGCATGAAGAGCAACAATCAGCGGATAATGCGATGGTGCATATTCCTTTGCACCGCGTGCGAGTAAACGCGCTGTATTGCGCCTGGCCAGAAACAACTCCGCCACCCGTTCAATGGTGACGAATGCAAGAATGGCTATCGAATAGATCAAACGGCTCTCTTCAGCGAAACGCAGCTCGCGCGGAAACCGGGACCCGTAGCCATCCACACGGAGCGTGGTGGCAGGTCCGATCGCAATGCGAGGTCGAGGACAAATAGCACCGTAGGTGCCGACATGTTGCCGTAATCACGAAGGACGGCACGTTCATGGTCGAGCATCCCCGGCGGGATTTCCAATGCATGCTCCAGAGCTGCCACCACCTTCGTGCCGCCAGGATGACAAATGAAGCGATCCACTTCGTTCATTCCAATCCCGGCGCGACCGAGAATCCCAGAGACTGCTGGCCTGACACTTGCCTGCGCAAACGACGGAATCGCCTGCGCAAAAATCACTTCGAAGCCTTGCGTATCCAGGTCCCAGCCCATTATATCGAGCGTATCGGGCCAGGTGTGTTCGCCGCTGGCCTCGACCTCCGCAATACCGCCATCGCCGTCGCGCAGGACGCACACGGCCGCTCCGTCTCCAAAAAGTGCCGTCGCGACAATATTTGCCTTGGTGAGTTGGTCCAGGCGGAATGCGAGCATCCAAAGCTCCAGGACCACAAGCAGGACGTTGGCGTCCGGTTGAGATTTGGCCACGCGAGCGGCAACAGCGAAACCTGAAGCGCCGCCGGCACACCCCCCGCCGAAGACCGGAACGCGCTGGACATCGGCGCGGAATCCCATCGCCTCCGAGGCACGCGCCTGGAGGCTCGGCGTTGCGATGCCTGTTGACGAGACGGTGACGACAGCATCGATTTCGGACGCTTTCAGATATGCGTTGCCGAGCGCCTTTTTCGCGGCCTCGATGAATAGCGCTCGACCCTCCTCGAGGTAGACTGCCGTTCGCTCCTTCCAGCTGCGAGGTTCGAAGTACCATTCGATCGGACGAACCGCATGACGTTTGTCGATACCAGCGTTGTGAAATACACCGACCATACGGTCGAAAGCGTCATATCGCGTGCCGAACATTTTTCGCGCGGCTCGGGCGGCGTCATCCTGCCGCACGACGTGCTTCGGGACGGCGGTCGCGATAGATATCAACCTTGCGGCATGACTCAATTGCGTACCTCATTCGCTGTTTGGTGAACCCTTCCGTAAGCATTAATGCCGTCTGGCGAAGATTAGCCAACAAGATCGAGGATGAAGTCCACTACTTCCCCGCGCTTGAATACTGCGCCCCGCTCTTCGACACCCGCGTGCGCCAAACCGTCCACGGCCTCAGCTAAACCACGGAGACCGGGTAATGCAGGTTGATGGATGAGAGCTGGACAGCCGGGCACAGATTTCCTCGGAGCGAGTGCGAATTCAGGTGCAACTCAAGTTTCACACTCGCGAGCCAACTCACGGTAGTTGATACGTTTTGCACTGAGCCGTTCTGCGGTGCCCAATGTCGCGCGGCCCCGGTTCGTTCGCATGTGCGGGCTTTCACTGCTAGAGACCGCTGCTGATTTTCATCAGTGCGGCGCCGAAGCGATGCATTTCGTCAGGCGTATTGTAGTGGACCAACGAAACCCGCACCGCACCACGATCCATCGCCAGGCCGAGGCGGGCCATAAGTCGCGGCGCGTACATATGGCCGTCGCGAATACCCAGGCCGCCCTTTGCCATTCGTTCCACCACCTCTACCGGCCTTTACCTCGTGATAGAAGCCTTTGCGGCGAGCGATCGTGGGAGAGGGCATGGGAGTCATCATCCAGATAAGCTAACGACAATTGAGTGCTTAATTTACGCTAGATCGGCTTGCCATCGCTGTCCGCCCAGGCGGCCATGAGCGTGTTGGACGGCAGGGTTTTATCAACAAGCTTGCGGGCGGTTTCGATGCCTGCAACCGGCAATGTGGCTGCATCCAGCTTGCCGATCTGTACCAGTACCGACGCCTGATCCCAGTAGATGTGTTCGTTATAGAGTTTGCCGTCGCGGAAACAGACGATCGCGATCAGCGGCACCTCCACATACTTCCCGGTGGGCGGTACGCCTGGCAGCATCCAGTCAATCTCGCGCGTATGGGTAAAGCAAAACAGCATCTCATCCACCACACGGTCTGTGCCGACTGTGCGTGATATCGGGACCAGCCTTGTGTCCTCGGGATTCGAATTTACGAAATGGTGCGTATAAAAGCGCTTCAGTTGTTCGTGCCCCACGCCGCCGGTCATGGTCGGGATATGATTGACGTAGGGTTCGTCCACCATGGTTTTCATGGTCGCGTCCACATCGCGAGCAGCAAACTCGTGCCGGCAATGTGCATCCCAAAGCGCGCTGAGATCGAAGACCTGTTGTTCCGTTGTCAATTTTCGCTCCTCGTTACTGGCCGTGCATCACCACCGAATTCCGGTCGCCTCCAGATAAACCCGCAGCATGGAGGATGACAACGCGTATTCTGGGTGCCGCAAGCCAAAGGAGCCGCCGGCGCGGCCGACAGTGTACGGATCTGGAAGGTCATGGAAGGTCCGGTTTGACCAGCAACCCGGATGATCCCGTCCTTTCTCCAGTGTTTCGAGCATGAGATACCAATAGAGGCGACCCGCAGGAGATCAGCCATGAACACCGCTCTCATCATCGGCGCGTCGCGCGGACTGGGCCTCGGGCTGGCGGAGGAGTACCTGAAGCGCGGCTGGTGCGTGATCGCAACGGTGCGCAGCAATGTGCGAACCGGCCTGAACGGTCTCGCACACAGCCATGGCGACCACCTCGAAATCGAGCAACTCGACATCAACCGGTCCGATCAGCTCGCCGCGTTGCGCGCAAAACTGAAGAGCCGCCGCTTAGACATTTTATTCGTCAACGCTGGCGTCGCCAATGATCCGCGCGAGACAATCGCCGATGTGAGCACCGAGGAATTCCCCCGGATCATGGTGACGAACGCCCTGAGCCCGATGCGCACAGTCGAAGCATTGCAGCACCTAGTCCCTGCCGCGGGCGCAATTGCGGTCATGTCGTCCGGGCTTGGCAGCGTGGCCGACAATGAAAGCGCGGGCTGGGAGGTTTATCGGGCCAGCAAAGCATCATTGAACACGCTGATGCGAAGCTTCGCTGCGCGTCGTTCCGCCGATCCGCGCGCAATGTTCGCGATAGCGCCGGGCTGGGTCCGCACCGACATGGGGGGGCCGCACGCCGATCTGAGCGTCAGCGAAAGTATCTCGGGCGTGGCGGACGTAATCGCCAACAATGCCGGCAAGCCCGGGCTTCGCTATCTCGATTACCGCGGCAGGACAGTGCGTTGGTGAGCGATGCGGTGTCGTTTGGGCAGAGCCCTTTAGCCCAGACAAATTTGTACCAAAAGCGAGTGCCGCCCGAGGGAGTCCAATAACTCGTACGTGGCGAGCCGCGCAGCGTTCGGTCAGTTCCCGCACCGGAGCCGGCAGTGCGCCTCTTTGGTCGTAGGTTTGAAGTGCCTACGCCGCGGAGCGCGCGGACGATTCTCCTGTCGATCCGCTGGTGTACAGCCAGTTCCGAATCGCATCGGATGTCGTCACGTTCGCGGTGCTCAATAGTTCGACAAGATGCTTGATCATCTCGCTATCAGGGCTTTGGCACGCAGAATATAATTGTTGGGCAAGTCCGCAAACCTGCGAAGCGCCGATGTTGCCGGCGGTGCTTACAATGACGTGGGCATTTCGTGCCATGCCCTCAACATCTCCCAGGGCATCCTGAGTCCGGATGGAAGCCATGTGACTGTCGGCGTCGAGGAGGTACAGACGCAACATGTCGCGGACAGCCGAAAGCGGCATGAAGCCCTGCAAACTTGACAATTTCTCGAGGTCGAGTACCCAGAGTCCATGTATCTCGCGCCTTAGGTCGGCCTCGGGGTCGGCGGCATCGACCCGGGCTTCAAGGCTTGCGACGGGCTGGGGCAGGTTCTCCTCAATTGATTTGCCGATGAGAGCGAGCTTTGTCAAAAGCACGCCCGGCTGGACAGGTTTTGAAACGTAGTCGTCCATGCCGGCTTCGAGGTATTCTCTCTCGGCACCCGACATCGCGTTTGCCGTCAAGGCGATGATCGGGACGACGCATTTCGGCTGCGAGAGCCGGCGAATTTGGCGCGTAGCGCCGATGCCGTCGAGCTCTGGCATTTGGTCGTCCATAAGCACGACGTCATAGGTGTTCTGACGTACCGCATCGACGGCCTGAACGCCATTTTCGACCAACTCGACCGCGTGACCGGCCTTTTGCAGCAGGGCCACCGCAAATATCTGATTGATCTTGTTGTCTTCCGCGAGAAGTATTCGCAACGGTCGCGACAACGATCTTTTGGGCCCCGATAGCTGGCCTTCGATTTTGTGCAGAACTGTCGAGGAATGCGAAGGCACGCTATGCAGCCTGACCAGGCAGTCGAGAAGCTCGTGCTGGCGTACCGGCTTGTCCAATCGGGCGTCGAGAAGTGCGACGAGAGCCTTGCTGACGCCATAACTTCCTGCAGATGTAACGAGGACGAGCTTCGTTCCGTTGAGAGAATGATGCGAACGGACTCGCGAGGCCAATTCCTCGCCGGACATTCCCGGCATCATTTGATCGAGGAATACAATGTCGTACGGCTTTCCGCTGCGCCAGGCGCGCTCAAGTTGCGCGAAGCCGTCGAAGGCGTCTCCCGCAGCCGTGGCCTTGATGCCGTAAGCGCCAAGCTGGCGACCGAGGATCTCAAGATTCATCGAGAGATCGTCAACCATCAACACGTTCAGTTTCTTCAGCTCGCCGGGCAGGGTCCGCATGTCGGGCAGGTGCGCGGAGGATCGGGGCAATGAAAGTTCGAACCAAAAGGTGGACCCCACGCCAACGCGGCTGGAGACACCGATCTGCCCCCCCATCAGTTCGACGAGTTGCTTGCAAATTGCGAGGCCCAGGCCGGTTCCACCATACCGCCGCGTCACCGAGTTGTCCGCCTGACTGAATTTCACGAAGAGGCGCTCGCTAGACTTTTCCGGAATCCCTACTCCGGAATCCTTTACGTCAAAGCGCAAATGCGAAAGTTCCGTAGCCGGGTCGTCGACTTTGTGCACAGTCACCAGCACCGAGACGCCACCTTTCTCGGTGAACTTGATCGCATTGCCGATGAGGTTGAGTATAACCTCACGCAAACGCGTGGGGTCTCCGAGATAGACGCCGCGTGCGGCGAGATCTACGAACACGCCGAGATCGAGGCCCTTCTGCCGTGCCTTCGCATCCATCAGCGCAACCGCGCTCTCGACCGAATTTACGAGATCGAAGTCTATGCATTCGAGCTCGAACTTGCCCGATTCGAGCTTGGAGACATCCAGGATGTCGTTCACGATGCCGAGAAGCGATTCGCCAGAATCGCGTACGATCTCGGCGAATTTTCGCTGTTCTTCATTGAGCGGTGTATCGAGAAGAAGACCCGTCATCCCCAATACACCGTTCATCGGCGTTCTGATCTCATGACTCATGTTGGCGAGGAATTCNNCATGTTGGCGAGGAACTCGGATTTCGACCGGCTGCCGGCGTCTGCCTGTTCCTTGGCGGCGACGAGTTCTAATTTTGTCGTTTCGAGTTCGTGGATATAGCGGCGCAACCGTTCAGCCTCGCCCGTAGCCATGCGCTCCAGATAGTTGTCGACGAGCGAGCTCACCAGCCCAAGAGCGACGATCAGAAACGCAATTGCAGCGATGGCAATGGCCAGTGTTACCGGCGCGACCAACGCGTCCGATACGATGATGAGCGGATTGGGATGAAAAACGACGGCTGACATCCCCGTGAAGTGCATCGCGACGATGGCTATCGTGAAGAGTCCGGCACTCGCGAGCGTGCCGCGCGACGACTTTTTTCGAATGGCGACACACATCGCCACAGTCATGAGACCTACGCCAACAACGATCGACGCGAAGACGTATCGAAAGTCCCAGACTGCATCCGCCGGCATGCGTACCGCTTCCATACCGACGTAGTGCATGGCGCCAATAGCAACGCCCGCTACAACTCCGCCGATGATCGGTCCCGGACGACTGACAGCCATCCAGTAGCCAACTGCGCTGAGCACGATCGCAATAAGAGCCGAGAAGATCGTGAGAATCGCATCGTATTGCGTCGGCAAGCCCGTTTGGTAGGCAAGCATGGCTACGAAATGCGTAGCCCAAATTCCGCAACCTGCGACAACCCCCGCTGCGGCGAGCCAGATGAGTCGGGTTTGGCCGACTGTCGTTTGCGCGCGCCCAACCATGCTCATCGCTGTGGCGCTCGCGAAAAAGCACAAGAGTCCCGCGAGGGCGACGAGCCTGAGATCGTGCTGATCTGTAATGCAGGCCAAAACGTGAAACATAGTTCTTAACGTAGGTCGGTTGCGTTAAGCTCTCATAAAGATTTGGTGCGGCTACCGCTTAAAGAAATCCGGCTCTAGCCACGCGAGCGAGCGCATCTGTTCGGCCAGCTCGCGGTAGCACGCCGCGCCGTCAGGCGGCGACCGGGCGCAAATTTGCTGCACCTTATGTCTGATCGCCCGTTATATTCCGCTCACGGATTGCGAATCGCTTTTCGCAATCATCGACAAACGTCAGCACGAGGCTCCGCTCTGTCTTGTCGAATAGACCCTCTGCGATCAACCTAACCTGGCTCGCTCGGTGGTGAAATTCGTCGGAACCGGTGTGCTCTGGCATGACTCACGGCCTCCCCAAACCGCCAGAAACGGTACACCCGGCGAAGACGGCTGCGATGGTCAAAACCGTACACATATCTCCAGATTTTGGTGGCACGCCGATCGGCGCCTGGCGTAGCTTCTCGCGCATCCGAGAAATGTCTTGAGACCCCCGCGCCAGCAATTCCCACATTTCCGCGACCATGAGCCATTGTGTCGTCATGACATCGCCTTCAGCCTTGGAGGCCGATACGCGAGCCGCTTTGGCTCCTTGCGCAAAATCCTCGATGTGATTTTCCATCCCAGCCCCTCGTGTGGGCATCGTCTCACGCTACGCCGATGATCAGTTTGAAGATTGTGGCGATCTCCTAGCCGCGACGATGCGCCGATTAGAACAAACCGAGCGCAAAAACATGGAAACCCGTCGCAGAACATGGAAAAATGAATCGACGATCGTTCAACCCGTTGATTCTACTGGTGCCCANNCTCTACCGACTGAGCTACCTGGGCAGGCTTCCGGCGGGCGGAAGGGTCGGGCTTTTTAGAAGAGGGGTGCGACGGTGTCCAGCGGCGCGGCCGGATGGCTGACACGGCTCTCATGGATGGCCGGGCCGGCCATCACGAGGTTTGGGTGCGAAGTGTTGGGATCGAACCGTTACGCCTTGTCCTCGGTGTCGATCGTTGGCTCGGAATCCGCTTCGTCGCTTTCTTGTGCAGGGATCGCGTAGCGGCCGGAGAGCCAGCGCGCGAGATCGATGTCCGCGCATTTCTTCGAGCAAAACGGCTTGAACTTTTCCATCCGCGGACGGCCGCAAATGGGGCAGCGGCGCGCCAGTGCTTCAGACTTGCGCGGAGACATCGTAACCTTCGCGCGCAAATTCGCTGCGTGGTTCGAACGTGACGCGGGACACATTCCGGCGCGCGAGTCCGGCCCGCAGTTCCGCGCCATGCGTCTCGATCCAGTAGACCACCTCCGGCGCAGCTCGGACCACGATCGGCCGGCCCGGAGCGTGAAGCGCTTCGCGCTCCACCCGGCGCAGAATTTCCAGCGCCACCGTTTCGCAGGAGCGCGTGCGTCCGCGGCCGCGACAGGCGCGGCAGCTTTCGGTCATCATCCGCGAAAGCGGATCGCGAATGCGTTTGCGCGTAATTTCCACCAGGCCGAATTCCGACATCGGCAGGATCTGCGTGGGCGTGCGGTCGCGCGACAGGCTTTGGTTCAGTGCGGCCAGAACCTTGTCGACGCCGGTTGCGCCGCCGACATGAATAAAATCGATCACGATGAGCCCGCCAATGCCGCGCAGGCGAAGCTGCCGCCCGATCTCGCCTGCCGCTTCGAGATTGACCCGCAGGCTCGTTTCCTCGAGCCCGGCCGCCGAGGTGAAACTGCCCGAATTCACGTCGATCGCCGTGAGGGCCTCGGTCGATTCGATCGTGATCCAACCGCCCGAGGGGAGCGCTACACGCGCGCTTACAAGCCGCTCGATCTCGTCTTCGAGATCGTAAAGGTCGAAGAGCATTCCCGCGTCCCTGAACAATTCGAGCCTGCCTTCGGCTTCCGGCATCGCGCGGCGGCAATAGGCGCGCGCCACCGCGAGCGCTTCCGGATCGTCGATGAGCACGCGGCTCGTCGCCGCATCGACCTCGTCGCGCATCACGCGTTCGATGGGATCGAGATCGTGGTGGAGCGTTGCGGGCGCGCGCGCCGATTTGCGTGTCGCCGCCACGGCCAGCCAGGCTTCGGCGAGGCGCTCCGCATCCTCGCGCAATTCGGCAAGCTCGGCGCCGATGCCGGCGCTGCGCACGATATAGCCTGCGCCTGCCGCGAGTGTCGCGCGGCTCTCGGCAACCATCTGCTCGCACAGCGAGGCGAGCCGCACCCGCTCCGCTTCGTCGTCGATGCGGCGGGAGAGCGCGATGCCTGGCTGGTGGGGAACCAGTACGAGCAGGCGCCCCGGCATCGTGACATTGGCGGAAAGCCGCGCGCCCTTGTCGCCGATCGGATCCTTTACTACCTGGACGAGGATTTCCTCGCCTTCGCGCACGCAATCGCCGATCCGGGGCGCGCGTTCCTCGACCGCTGCATCTCCCGGGCGGGCGTGACGCCACGGGCACGGCGACGATCCATCTTCGCGAGCATTGGTGACCGGCGCCGAAGAATCGAAGGCCGAACTCTCCAGCACACCCGCATCGGCAAGGCAGCGCGCTTCGCGAGCGCCGAGAAATCCCGCGCGGTCGAGGCCGATATCGACGAACGCCGCCTGCATGCCCGGCAGCACCCGCCGTACGCGGCCCAGAACAATGTTGCCGATCAGGCTGTGGCCGCCACAATCCGCCGCGCGGCGCCGCGGCGTCCCGTCTGCGAGCCCGATCGTCCGTTCAAGGAACAATTCCTGGAGGCGATCGTCTTCCACGATCGCGACGCGAATCTCTCCCGCTCCTGCATTGATCAGGATTTCTTTCTTCATACCGGGACGCGTCGAATGTCAGCATTGTGACACTAGCATGAACTCAGTCGGCCGTGTAACCGAAGCTTTCAAGCAGCCCGAGCGTTTCGAGGAGCGGCAGACCCACCACATTCGACCAGGATCCGTTCAATTGCCGCACGAAGGCTTCGGCGCGGCCCTGGATCGCATAGCCGCCGGCGTTGCCCTGCCCTTCCCCGCTTGCCGCATAGACATCGATCTCCCGCCGCGAAAGCCGTTTGAACGCAACGCGCGTGACGACGATTTTCGATCGCACGGGATCCGGCGGGTGCGTGCGCTTCACCGCAACCGCGGTGAAGACCAGATGACGGCGGCCGGAAATCAGCGCGAGACAGGCGCGAACGTCACCTTCGATTTGCGCCTTGGGGAGGATGCGCCTGCCGCAGGCCACGACCGTATCTGCGGCGAGCACCAGAGCGGGTTCGCCCGACCACCCTTCTGCGACGCTCTCCGCCTTGAGCAGTGCGAGCCGAAGCGCGTGCACGCGCGGCAACTCGCCCTTGACAGGTGTTTCGTCGACATCGGCGGGGCAGATTGCGGCGGGGACCACTCCTGCCTGCNNGCCTGCGCGAGAAGCGTCCGGCGGCGCGGGCTCGCGCTCGCCAGCACGAGGCGCGTCGGATTATTTGAAACGATAGGTGATGCGCCCCTTGGAGAGATCATAGGGCGTCATCTCCACGAGCACCTTGTCGCCGGTCAGCACCCGGATACGGTTCTTGCGCATCTTGCCCGCGGTATGGGCGATGATCACGTGTCCATTCTCGAGCGTCACGCGAAAGGTCGCGTTGGGCAGAAGCTCGCTGACAGTTCCCGGAAATTCGACTAGCGCTTCCTTGGCCATTCATCCTCTGGCTTGGTTCTCGGCGGCCGGGAGAATGCACCGAAACCGCCGAAAAGCAAGGCAATGCGCTCAGGCGTCCCCTCCCCGGGAGACCGCAAAATGGCGCTCGATATGCTCCATCAGCGCGTCGCGCACCGCGCGATACGCGTCGAGCCGCTGGGAGCGCGAGCCTTCCACGGCCGTCGGGTCGAAAGTGGGCCAGTATTCGACGTCGACCGCCATCGCGCGCGTCAGTTCCATCGCCTTGTGATGGGCCTCCGGCGAGAGCGTGACGATGAGGTCGAATGAGGTGTCCTCGAGATCCTCGAATGATTTGGGCCTGTGCTTGCCGATGGCGATACCGATCTCGTCCATGACTTCCATCGCGAAGGGATCGAGCTCACCCGCCCGCGCGCCGACCGAGTCGATGTAAACGAAGCGCCCGTAGAGATGGCGCATCAGGGCTGCGGCCATCGGGCTGCGCACGGCGTTCAGCGTGCATGCGAAGAGAACGGCGCCCGGCAATTCCTCGCCATTGGGCCCGCGCATCGCGTCAGCCTTTCAGATGCAGCACGCAAAGCAGGGTGAACAGCCGCCGCGCCGTATCGGAATCGACCTCGATCTTGCCCTGCAGACGCTCGCGCAGAATTTCGGAACCTTCGTCGTGCAGGCCGCGGCGTCCCATGTCGAGCGCTTCGATCTGCGCCGGGGGGGCATTGCGGATGGCCTTGAAGTAACTTTCACAAACCAGAAAATAGTCCTTGATGATGCGCCGGAACGGCGTGAGCGAGAGCATGACCCGGCCGTGAGCGTCACCGCTTTCGAGCCTGATGTTGAAGACGAGGCGGTTCTCCTGGACCGCGAGCACCAACCGGTAGGGACCGCCCGCCGAGCCGCGCGGAACGAAGCTGTTGGCTTCCAGAAGATCGTAGATCGCGATTTCCCGTTCCTGCTCGATCTCGCGCGTCCGCCGCACCAGCGTGCGCTCGTCGAGCTCGACCGAAGCGAGGCGGAAGGGCGATGCGTCAGTCATATCCGCGCTTCCATATGAGCGCCCTCACGGCGCCGCCTGCTGTCCGCGCATCCAGATGGCGAAGTCCGGCAGTGGTTCGGGGTCTCTCGTGTTGGTCCGCCCTTCCCCCGGTTGAACCGGAGGACCAGGCTCAGGGCGAGGCAAATTATCCTCATGCTGAGCCTGTCGAAGCATGAGCAGACTCTCCGCCTTCGCCGCCTTGCGTGCAGCTTCCTCGCGCTCCGCCGCGGCGAGTCTTTCAAACCGTTCACGCAGCGCCCGCTTGTAGGGTCCCTCTTCGGGGCGCGAATTTGTATTCCCTGCGATCTCCCCTCAGTGAGGGGAAGCGGAGCATCTTTGACCGGCTCCGCGGAGCCCGTTCCCGGAAACTCGTAGCCATGTTTCTCGGCGAAAGCCTTGACCGTGGCGCGAGCCGATTCATAAGCCTGCCGCCCGCGCTCCATCTCGGCCTGCTCTTCGCGCCGCCGCAGCTCCTTCTCGCTCGGCACCCTGCGCGACACCGCGAGGAACTGCCGCTCCGATTCTGTTTCAACTCCCTGCTCGTTCCCCTCAGTAAGGGGGCGGGCGCCCTTATCCGCCGCTGCTGGCGGCGACTCTGTTTTCATGCCACTGCTGGGCACCTCGCTTGCAAACTCGCCCCACATCGGCAGCGGCGTTTCTTCGCCAAGTCCCTGCTCGTCAAGGGAGGCCGTCTCGTCGCCGTCATCCGCTTCGGCCCACTCCGGTATCCGCACGGGCCTGGCCCGCCGCGTCCGCACGAGATTTCCCTCCATCACGTCGAGTTCGTCCATGAAGGTGAAAATCATCCGGATGACCGCGCTCTTGCCGCGCACCATGTCGAGCACCATGCCCTTGGCTCCGGCGGCAAGAGCGGTGCGGCACGGCGTCGTCGCCAGCTCCTCGGTCGATTGAAGAAGATCCGTCTCCAGCATCTGCGCGAAGCGCTGCGTCCTGGTCGGCCTCGGCCTCACCTTCGGCCGCCCTCCCGGATTCCCCGACTGCCCCTTGCGAAACTGCCCACTGACGGGCGGCTTGCGATACCCCATCGNNCCCAACGTGGGGGAGGAAAAGACTCCGCGCGTGCTCAGGACTCGATTTCGTGCACGGGGCGGCCGCGCGCTGGCCATTCGCCGGAGAGATCGGTGAGTTCGGCCGCGATGCATTCCACTTCGAGCCGCAACGCGCCGCCGCCCGCGAAAGTGAGCTCGATCGTGCCGCCGGGATCATCCCCGGATCCGGGCGAGAATCGGATCGCGAGCAGCGATGCCACGGCGTCGGGATTGCCGCGTTTGAGGTGCGTGGCCCTGGCCGACAGCACGCCGTCGATGTGGAGCCCGGTCCGCACGCGGGTGCCGCCGTGTTTTCCCGCGCTCTCCCATTTGAAGCGATTGAAGAGGCCGGCAAAGCGCCGCGATTTCGGCAGGAACACGAGATCCTTCACCTGCGCCACGGCATCCTGGAGGCGCGCGGAAATGGCTTCGAGATCCTCCGCGTCGGCTGCCGCAAGTGTGACTTTGGCGGCGGTCATTCGGAGAGCCGCTCGATGCGCGCGCCGACGCCGGTCAGCTTTTCCTCGATCCGCTCGAAACCACGATCGAGATGATAGACGCGATTGACGATGGTTTCGCCTTCCGCGGCGAGCCCCGCGAGGACAAGGCTGACGCTTGCCCGCAGGTCGGTCGCCATGACCGGAGCGCCCTTCAGGCGCTCCACGCCGGTGACGATGGCGGTATCGCCCTCGATGCGGATGTCCGCGCCCATGCGCGAAAGTTCGGGAACATGCATGAACCGGTTCTCGAAGATGGTCTCGC
>PKWC01000124.1 GCA_003131925.1 Alphaproteobacteria bacterium
CCTAACCCATTGAAGATGCTGGCCCCGTCGAGTCACCGGACAGGACAGAGGTGAGAACTTTGCCGAAAAACGTCGCCCCTGAGTCGCGTCCTCGTATAAGGCGTGCGAGGCTGGATCGAACCTCGAAAAAATGCGATTATCCACTTTCTCGGGATCATCCGGAGAATGCCGGAATGATACGTAAGGAACTCGCGAAAGGGAGGATTGCGTGACCAGCTATCCGGTTCGACGCGCGCGACTGGCAACAACTGTGTTCGCGGCAGCGCTCCTGATCGTGCGGCCGGCTTTCGCAGCGAAGATCGTGACTTTCGATCCGCCGCACTCCGACGACACCTATGCGGCGGCAATCAATCGCGACGGCGCAATCGCCGGGTTCTTCGATATCCTCGACGGAGACCGCCATGCCTACCTGCGCGCAACCGACGGAACGATCACCACCTTTGACCCGCCTAACTCCTATTGGACATGGGCGGTCGGCATTAACGACGCGGGTGTGATCGCAGGTTATTTCGACGAGAAGGGCGGAGGTAACGCGCATACGCCCTATAGCGATCTGCAGCACGGCTATGTGCGAACCCCTGACGGAGCGTTCACGAGCTTTGATCCTCCGGGATGCGACTACACCACCGTTGCGGGCATCAACCGCAACGGCGACGTCGCCGGAGATTCCGAGGACAGCAACGAGGCTTGGATGTATCACGGATTCCTGCGGACGGCCGACGGAACCGTAACCACCTTCGACCCCGCTGGTTCGATTACAACCAACGTGTACGCCCTGAATTCGCACCGCACCGTCGTCGGCATCTGGGAGGACAACCAGACCAACTTGCATGGATTCATCCGCAAGAACGGCGGAAAGATCGCGAACATCGATGTTTCCGGTGCAAACGGCACGATTCCGACCGTTATCAATGACAACGGAACGATCGCGGGTGTCTACTTCGTTGGAAACCAGGATCACGCGTTCCTGCGGTTGCCTGATGGAACGATCTCCACCATCGACCCGCCCGGCGCAACCTTCGTGCAGGTTTACGGTATCAACAACAGCGGCGAGATCGCCGGCGACTACTGGGGCCAAAGCGGGCCGTCGCACGGTTTCATCCGAAGCTCCGGCGGCGGGTACAAGACGTTCGATCCGAAGGGCGCATACGGCACCGAGGTTTACGGCATAAACGCCCACGGCGATACGGCCGGCTTCTACGATAATGGCATTGCGCACGGATTTGTGCGGAACCGGTAACTGTCTTGCAAGAACAATCGGGCCCGCGCTACACGGATCGCAATGAGCAACCAGTTCTCATTTCTATCCGGTGCGCCAGAAAGCGGCCGCGGGCTATAGCACGAGCCTGACTCTGTGCTCTTAGGCAAGTTCTTCTTCGCGCATGCACCAACGCATTGCGTGGCCGTGCTCGCCAGCGGACTCTCGTTCGACCATCGTGGATTGATGCTTCCGTTCAAGCGGGTCTGCAAACGACCCAGTGCTGTTGTTTTGGAGGTCTGAAAATTCGATTTACAGACCAGTTCGCTGCGGTGGCATACTTTCGTATCACCTCTTCGCGGTAGTGAGCCCGAAGCAGTGGCCGCCCGGGAACGAAATCCATGAACTCGCCTTCAACCGTCTCGTCGATGAAGCTCGTGAATATCAGGTGACCGTCGCGGGCAACATATTTCCTGGTCAGCGCCAGCATCGCCTGAAAATCCCTCGGCGCGAGATGCGTAAATACGGAGAAAAGGCTTATGAGGTCGAACTCCTGCCCAGCCGCACCTATGTCGACATTGGGGGTGAGCGGCGCTCCCTTCCTGCAATACATTTCGTTGTAGACGCTGATGTGTCTGTAGCTGAACCGCTTGTCCCTCACGTTGGACGCGAGAAACTTGATCATTCTGCGGTCCAGATCGACGCCGTGGTAACGCTTCGCGGGTATGTTGCGGCCATAAAGGACCTGTGTGAACTTAACTCCGCAGCCAATATCCAGAACGCGCGTGTCGGCCAGATCGGGAACACCAATCTCCTTCGCGATTGTGCCAATCATATCGACAGCAGAATCGACGGAGGCTCGCTGATTTTGCCGGCCTGCGCCTCTCCTGAATTGCTGCGGCACACCGAATTCCACGCCATCGTTCGCGGATTCCGGCGCAATCGCGCGGCGCAATCTCGCCACCAGACTTCGTATCCGAGTGTGAACGGTCATAGAATGTCTCGATATTTCGAGCTGCACAACGAGCTCAGACTCGCACTCATGTTGGCCGTGAGTGCTGGCGGGCTCGTTTCGCCGAGCGAGTTGCTCAATTCCAGATCGGTGGATGACGATCGGACCATGGGCGCGCTTCCTCCAGCTGCGCGGCGAGACGGAAGAGAGTCGCCTCGTCGGCGTAACGCGCGGTGAACATCATTCCGATGGGTAAACCGTCGGGCGATATTCCGAGCGGCAGAGAGAGAGAAGGCTGTCCCGTCATGTTGTAGGGCGGGGTGAAATTGAATGCGCGGCCCTGGCGCTTGTTGAATTCGCGGGGCTCCACATTCACCGGGTCGAGATGGCCGATAGGTGGCGCGGGGGTGATGGTGACGGGCGTCAGCAGAACATCGAAATCGCGCCACAGAGCGAGGATTTGGCGCGTCAGCAGGCGCACCGTTCTCAAGCCTTCGCCCACTTCCGTGGCCGTCCGCCCCTTGCCCGCGCGATAGGCCGCCCAGGCGAGCGGCTCTAGTTCCTCTTCGCGCGGCGCGTGACCCACGACCTCCGCCCAGGCGTCGATGTTCGCCGCGAACATGGCGCCCGAGACCGCGCCCTGCGCGCGGTAGAGCGCGAGCCAGTCGATGTCGAGTGAAGTCTTTTCGATCATGGTGTGACCGAGTTCGCCGAGCAGAACGGCTGTGGCATCGAGAACGATCTGCACCTCCTTGTGCAGCGCGCGGCCATGCGTGGTCGCGCCGGTGAAAGCGATTTTGAGCCGGCCGGGCGGGGTGCGGATTTCGTCCGTGTACGGACGCGCCTTCGGCGCTGGCGCGTAGGGCGCGTCGTCTTCCGGATACCCCGTCCAGTCGAGCATCGCCGCGCAATCGCGCACGCTGCGTGTCAGCACATGGTCGACCACGAGTCCGTTGGCGCGATTGCGGTCGTCGGGGCCGCCGGGATTGCGATATTGGGTGGGCTTCAATCCGACGAGGCCGCATTGCGCGGCGGGAATGCGGATGCTGCCGAGCCCGTCACTCCCATGCGCGATCGGCATCATGCCCGACGCGACGGCCGCGGCGGAACCGCCCGAAGAACCGCCGGCGCTGTGATCCGGATTCCACGGATTGCGGCAGATGCCGTAATAACGCCCCTCCGTCGTGCCCGGAATTCCAAATTCCGGCACATTGGTCTTGCCCGCGAGCACGAGACCGGCCGCGCGATAGCGGCGCACCAGTTCCGCGTCCCCCGTCGAGCAGTTGTTGCGCAGCAAGGCCGAGCCGTTCGCGAGCGGCCAGCCGGCGACGGGAAGATCCATGTCCTTGATGAGAAAAGGCACGCCTCTGAATGGCCCGTCCGGAAGTTTTCCGTCCGCAGCGGCGCGTGCCTCATCATAAGCCTCGTAGACGACCGCATTGAGTTTCGGATTGTGGCGCTCGATGCGCGCGATGGCTTCTTCGAGGAGTTCGCGCGGCGTTACTTCGCGCCGCCGCACGAGTTGGGCGAGGCCGATCGCGTCGTGACGGCCATATTCCGCGAATCCCACGTTCAGACCTTGATCTGCGCGTAGTGGCGCGACCACGGCGCCGCGCGTTCCAGTTCGGNNCCAGTTCGGCCGCGAGCTGAAGCAGCGTCAGCTCGTCTCCGAACGGAGCGGCAAACTGCACGCCAATCGGCAAGCCTTCCGCGTTCCAGAACAGCGGAAGATTTATTGCCGGCTGTCCAGTGACGTTCTGAAGCGCGGTGAACGGCACATAGTCGAACAGCGGCACGAATCCTTTGCCAATGTCGCGCTCGTCGATATCGAACGTGCCGATCTTCATCGGCGGCGCGCCGAGCGTCGCGGCAAGCCAGAGATCATGGGATTCGTGAAATTTCGCCGCACCCCGGGCCGCCCGGTGCAGCGCTTCCTTGGCGATGAGATATTCGCTGCCGCTCACGNNGCTTGCCGGCTTCGTACATGCCCCAGGTTAGTCCCTCGAAGAGGTCCGCGCTCGGCGTCTGGAAGGTGACCATTGCGACGAAATCGATGGCCGCCGCCAGATTCGCCGTCCATACCGCCATAAAGGCGGGCACCAGAGTGGCGAGATCGAATTCTGGCGTTGCTTCCTCGACGATGTGCCCGAGCTCCGCGCAGAGCTTTGCCGCCGATTGAACGGCGGCGACGCTATCGGCATGCAACCCGCCTCCGTCGAGCTTGCGGAGCGAAAAGGCGATCCGCAGCCGGCGCGGTTTCGCTTTATGGGCAGCGAGCCAGGACAAAGGTCCGGGCGGCGCCCAATAGGGATCGCCCTGAATGTTAGCGCCCACCACGTCGAGCGCGGCCGCGGTGTCGCGCACGCTGCGCGTCAGCACGTGATCGACGGCGAGACCGTCGACGGCCTCGCCCATGTCGGGTGCCAGCGTGCCCCGTCCGCGCGTCGGCTTCAATCCCACGAGTCCGCAACACGAGGCCGGGATGCGGATCGANNGCCGAGCCGCCCGACGAGCCGCCTGTCGAGCGGTCGAGAGCAAAGGGATTGCGCGCCGGTCCGTACAGTTTCGATTCCGTCAGCGGCAGCAATCCGAACTCGGGCACGTTCGTCTTGCCGAGAAAAATCAGTCCGGCCTCCCGGAAACGCGTGGTGAGAACCGAATCGTGCGGGAACGGAATGGCCGGGATGAACCTCGCGCCCTGGCGCGTCGGCATGCCCTTCGCGAAGGCGAGGATGTCCTTCAGAAGAAATGGAACGCCGGCAAACAATCCGTTCGGCGGCGGGTCGCGCCGTGCCGCCGCGCGGGCCCGCTCGAAATCGCTGTAGACGAGGAAATTGAGCGCGGGGTTCACAGCCTCTGCGCGTGCGATGGCGATGTCGGTGAGCTCGGCCGCAGTTACATCCTTCTGCCGCACCAATTCGGCCAGCCCAAGCCCGTCATACTTCACATATTCGGAAAACTGCATGTTCGCGCCCGGTGTTCGCCACCGAAGATTAGCCAGCACCTGACAGCTTGTCACGCAACCTGGGTCAATATCTCGGATTGAAAAGAACAGATCGCTAAGGCTCCAATGAGCGGACATTGAAGCAAGAAAATCACCAGGAGTTTTCACCGGCGTGAAGTAGACCTGACGGATCAAACAAAGACGCGGGCGGGGGTGCACGTTTCCTCCCCCAACGTGGGG
>PKWC01000108.1 GCA_003131925.1 Alphaproteobacteria bacterium
TGCTCGCCGCGGCCATCGTCAATTGCTCGCCTCGCCAAACCTGACCCGTTGTCGCAAGGGCTCCCGGCTTTGGCAAGCCGCGGACGATTCCGGCCGCAACTACAATGAGGCAGGCACGGATCAGCGACTATCGATGGTCGCGGGGAACTGCAATCTGGCCGGGCGTGCTGTCGAGCATCTGGCCACGCGCGATCTCTTCGACGAGATCGCGATCTTCGGTTCCGCTGCNNCAGCCGGATGCGGCGCTCCAGACGCGCACGCTCATCGGACAGAGAAGTCAGCCGCTCCTGCTGGACCGAGAGACGCGCCCGCACTTCGGCAAGCGCGAGCAGCCCCCGA
The DNA here is from genome assembly GCA_003131925.1 of Alphaproteobacteria bacterium. Classification (GTDB taxonomy): domain Bacteria; phylum Pseudomonadota; class Alphaproteobacteria; order Micropepsales; family Micropepsaceae; genus Rhizomicrobium. The sequence goes on from PKWC01000108.1 coordinate 340, forward strand.
GTTCCCCACAGCGCGTAGTAGCCGAAATAGGCGATCGCCACTGCGGAGATCGCCGGTATCACAAGAATGCCAAAGAAGCGTGTCACGCTGCGTCTGATTCGCATACCGCCTACGAATCATAGACCGATTCGTGAGGTCAAGAGAAAAGTCGCAGTTATCGCCGAATTGCGTTTCGTCCAGCGTAGATTGCCTGGTCATCGAGTTGCTCTTCGATGCGCAGCAGCTGGTTGTATTTGCAAAGCCGGTCGGACCTTGAAAGCGATCCGGTCTTGATGAGCCCGCAATTGGTGGCGACTGCCAGATCGGCGATCGTTGTGTCCTCGGTTTCGCCGGAACGATGGGAAATCACCACCCGATATGCGGCTCGATGCGCCGCATCCACGGTCTCAAGTGTTTCGCTCAGGGTTCCGATTTGATTGAGCTTTACCAGAATTGCGTTGGCGACGCCCTCGGCGACGCCACGTAGCAAACGTTCCTTGTTCGTCACGAATATATCGTCGCCGACGAGCTGCACGTGGCTGCCCAACGCCCGCGTCAGCGCAGACCACCCGGCCCAATCGTCTTCCGCCATCCCGTCTTCGATCGAGACGATCGGATAGCGGCGGCAAAGGTCCTCGTAGAGCCGCACCATCGAATCCGCATCGAGAGCACGGCCTTCGCCTTCAAGGTGATAGCGCCCATCCCTGAAGAATTCGGTCGAGGCCGGATCGATCGCGAGCGCCACATCTTCGCCCGGGCGGTAGCCGGCATTCTCGATGGCGCGCATGATGAAGCCCAATGCTTCGTCGCCAGTCTTGAGCCTCGGCGCGAAACCGCCTTCGTCACCGACATTGGTGTCATGGCCCGCTTCTTTCAGCGCGGATTTCAGAGCGTGAAAGACCTCGGCGCCCATGCGCAGTCCTTCACGAAACGTCGACGCGCCAAGGGGCACGATCATGAATTCCTGAAAATCGATCGCGTTATCGGCGTGGACCCCCCCGTTGACGATATTCATCATCGGCACGGGCATCACGCGGGCGCCGGGCCCGCCGAGGTAGCGATAGAGAGGTTGGCCGCAGGCTGAAGCGGCGGCTTTCGCGACGGCAAGCGAGACGCCGAGGATCGCATTGGCGCCAAGGCGTCCCTTGTTCGGCGTTCCGTCGAGGGTTCTCATTGTCGAATCGATGCGGGTCTGATCCTCCGCTTCAGTTCCGCCAAGCGCGTCGAAGATATCGCGGTTAACGGCCTCAACCGCTTTCGTCACTCCTTTCCCTGCGTATCTGCGTTCGCCGTCGCGTCTTTCCAACGCTTCGTGGCGGCCCGTCGAAGCGCCGGAAGGCACGGCCGCACGACCCAGTGAACCGTCTTCCAGCCGGACGTCGACCTCCACGGTCGGATTTCCCCGGCTGTCGAGAATCTCTCGCGCGCTGATGTCGATGATGGCGGTCACGCCGGGCTCCGAGGCCAGATTGTCCGCCGCCTTCTAGGGGATAGAGCGGCTGCCGGCAATGAGACCAGACCGCGGCGTTTCCTGCGGCCGATCTACCTCCTGGAGGGCGGCGGCCCAAGGCGGGAAACCTGGGCGCGGCACAGGCAAAAGGCCTGGCGCAGAATTATTGCCCAGCTGTTGTCATCGGCCACGTTGCTGTCGTAGTTGTGGCCCGCTGGCGGCTGGAATTGTCCCGACGCGACACCGAAAAAACAGAGGTCCAAAAAATGCCGGAAAAACATAAAGCTGGCGGCGCAAAAGGCCGCCTCCTCACCCCTGAACTGCAAGTAATATGGCGCAAAGAGCACCAGGGTGAGGCCGAAGGCAAATCCCCGGAGGAGAAGAAAGCTCTGCGCCAAAAGCAGATGGAGAAGCTGGCTGCGATGAGCGATAGCGAAAGAACGTCTCTGCGCGATCAGCTTCAGGCGAAATGGAATGCTCTGCCTGCCGGGAAAAAGAAGAAGCTCGAGCAGAAGATCAGCGAGCGTCGAGCCGCGAAGAAGGAAAAGAAGAAGAAAAATCACGCACGGGGCGGCAACAAAGACTAGCTTTTTGTCCCGAGGTCGTTTTGTGCGCCCGCGCTCCACAGCAGCAAATGAGCTAAAATGCTGCCCGAATCGCGNNGAGAAGGGGAGAGTCCTATGCTTGCGTCGCCGTCAATTCTGCTTACGGCCGCGGTCACGATATTGGCAGTGGTCCTTTACATGTACACGGCCATTCGCGTCGGGAACTTCCGGGAAAAACACAATATTTCGGCCCCGACGGTAACGGGACATCCGGAATTCGAGCGCGCCTACCGGGTGCAAATGAACACGCTGGAGGCAATGCCGGTGTTTCTACCGGCTCTCTGGCTGGCCTCGATCTACTTCACCAGGGTCGGACTGCTTGCCCCCGCCATCGGCCTTGTGTGGATCGTGGGGCGGATCGTTTACATGCAGGCTTACATGGCCGGCCCGTCGAAGCGCGGTCTGGGTTTTGGAATCTCCGCGTTGAGTCAGATCGCGCTCCTGTTGCTGGCGATAGCCGGCATTGTAATGGCCTGGAGCGCCGCAACCGCCACGTAGCCATCCTTCCCGAGGCCTCAGACCTTCCGCGCCTTGGCGATACGGTCGATCGCCGCCAGCTCGGCGAGAAGGGGCGGCAGGTCGGCGAGCTTGAGCATGTTGGGCCCGTCTGAGGGCGCATGATCGGGGTCTTGATGGGTTTCCATGAAAATGGCCGCACATCCCACGGCCACGGCGGCGCGCGCAAGGTAAGGCACCATCGCCCGCTCTCCGCCCGTGCTGTCGCCCTGCCCGCCCGGCTGCTGCACCGAATGCGTGGCATCGAATACAACCGGCGCACCAAATTGCGCCATGATCGGAAGCGCACGAAAATCCGAAACCAGCGTGTTGTAGCCAAAGCTCGCGCCGCGCTCCGTAATCAGCACATTGGGGTTTCCCGCTCCGGCGATTTTTGCAATCACATTCTTCATGTCCCACGGTGCGAGAAACTGACCCTTCTTCACATTTACGACTCTGCCCGTCGCGGCCGCCGCGAGGAGAAGATCGGTCTGCCGGCATAGAAACGCCGGTATCTGAAGGACATCGACCGCTTCGGCGACCGGTGCGCATTGCGCCCGTTCGTGGACGTCGGTGAGCACCGGAATACCGAGCGCCTCACGGATTTCCGCCAGGATCGGGAGCGAGCGTTCGAGTCCGAGACCGCGCTTGCTGCCGGCGCTCGTGCGGTTGGCCTTGTCGAAACTCGTCTTGTAGATCAGACCCATCCCCACGCGGTTTGCAATTTCGTTGAGGGCCGAGGCCATTTCGAACGCATGCTCCCGGCTTTCGAGCTGGCAGGGTCCGGCGATCAAGGCGAGCGGCCTCGCATTGCCGATTTCGACCGAAGCGACTCTGACGATGGCATTGGGAGGCGATGTCATGCTCACACCAGCCGACTCTGGTGGACCGCAGCTGCGATGAAAGATGCAAAGAGTGGATGCGGTGCAAGCGGCCGCGACTTGAGCTCGGGATGGAATTGAACGCCTATGAACCAGGGATGGTCCGGTATTTCCATGATCTCCGGCAGCCGGCCGTCCGGCGACCAGCCGGAAACCACCAAACCGTGCTCTCCAAGCTGGCGCGTGTAACCTACGTTCACTTCATACCGGTGCCGGTGACGTTCGCTGATCGTGGTCGTCCCATAAACTTCGGCGACGCGGCTTCCGGGCGTAAGCACGGCGGGATACGCGCCGAGCCTCATCGTGCCTCCGAGATCGCCGCCTTCCGGGCGCGTTTCAACGGCGTTACCTTTCGTCCACTCGGTCATCAGGGCGATTACCGGGTGACGGGGGGTGGAAATCTCCGTCGATCCCGCTCCTTCCAATCCCGCGAGGTCGCGCGCGACTTCGATCACCGCCATGTGCAGACCATAACAAATACCGAAAAACGGAACATGCCTCTCGCGCGCAAATCTGACGGCGCAGATCTTTCCTTCGGTGCCGCGCTCGCCAAATCCGCCGGGCACCAGAATGCCGTTGACGCCTTCGAGATAGACCGCCGCGTCATCGCGCTCGAAGATCTCGCTGTCGATCCATTCCATTCGTACACGGACATTGTTGGCAAGGCCGCCATGCGTCAGCGCCTCCGACAGCGATTTGTAGGAGTCCTTGACCTGCATGTACTTGCCGACGACTGCAATGCGGACGTCGCCTTCCGGATTTTTTACCCGCTCGACGACAGCCCGCCAGCGTGAGAGGTCCGGGTCGGGCGCATCGTTGATCCCGAACACGCTCAGAACCTGAGTGTCGAAGCCCTGCTCATGATAGCGAAGCGGTGCCTCGTAGATCGTGGGAAGATCGAGCGCGGGTATCACGCGTTCGGGCCGGACGTTGCAGAAGAGACCGATCTTCCTGCGCTCGTCATCGGGGATCGGCATGCTGGCCCGGCACAGGAGCACATCCGCCTGAATGCCAATCGACCGCAACTCCTTGACAGAGTGCTGCGTCGGTTTGGTTTTCAGCTCCCCCGCAGTCTCGATGTAGGGGACGAGCGTCAAATGCACGAAGGCGACGCGCTCGCGTCCCAGATCGTTGCCGAGTTGCCTGATCGCCTCGAAGAACGGAAGGCCTTCGATATCGCCGACAGTGCCTCCGATCTCGACGAGAAGAAAATCAACCTCGGACACGCCCGCAAGAATGAAATCCTTGATCGCATCGGTGACGTGCGGAATCACCTGAACGGTGCGCCCGAGATAGCCGCCGCGCCGTTCGGTCGAGATCACTTCCTGATAGATGCGTCCGGCCGTCACATTGTCGGACCGGCCCGATGAAACCGCGGTGAAGCGTTCGTAATGGCCGAGATCCAAATCCGTCTCGGTGCCGTCGTCCGTGACATAGACCTCGCCGTGCTGAAACGGACTCATCGTGCCCGGATCGACGTTNNAGTGAGGAAACCACGCCGCCGGTGATGAAGATCAACCGCGCCATGGAATCGCAGCATAGGGAACCGACCGGGCGAACCTCAAGCACAAAAGACGCCGCCGGGCGGAAAACTTCGCCCGCGGCGCAAAAGCCACGGCAAATCGCATGAGTTGAATGCCTAACCGTGCGGCGAAGGAACGACGGGAAGCTTCTGCGTGTTCGGCTGCGGCGAACTCTTGTGAACGGGCAACATCTGGGACGGCGTGCCCGGGTTGGCGTCGAGAAAAGACTGAGGCCGTCCGTGCAGCGCCAGCAATGTCAGACTGAGACTGGTTGCGAAGAACAGGACCGCGAGAATGGCTGTCGTGCGCGTCAGCGTGTCGGCGGCGCCGCGGGGCGAGAAAAGGCCGCCCAGCCCCGAACCTCCGCCGCCCATTCCGAGTGCGCCGCCTTCAGAGCGCTGCAGCAGCACGCTAATCACCATCGCGATCGAAACGAAAACCTGAATGACAATAAGCACGGACTGCATCTGTCGCCGAAATCCATGATTTCGAAGCCGCTCATAGTGCAAAGGGCGAGCGGAGGGAAGAGGAGCCCGTCGAGGTCCCAACGATTTCGGCGAATTCCCCGGCCCGCAGGCTTGCGCCGCCGACAAGCGCGCCGTCCACGTTCGGAGCTGCCAGAATTGTCGCTGCGTTCGTCGTGTTGACGGAGCCTCCGTAGAGGATGCGCAGGCGAGAGCCGTCTTCACCAAACCGTCCTTCCAGCTGTGCCCGGATGCAGGAATGCATTCGGGAGATTTCCTCCAGCGAAGGCGTGCGCCCGGTCCCGATAGCCCAGATCGGTTCATAGGCCACCACGGTGGTCGTCGAATTTGCGTCAGGCGGAATGCTGCCTTCGAGCTGAGCGATGACGACGTTCTGCGCGAGCCCACCATCATGCTGCTCCGCGGTTTCCCCGATGCATACAATCGCCAACAATCCTGCGCGCCGCGCGGCTGTCGTCCTCGCCGCAACCATGGCGTCCGTCAACCTGCAGGATTGACGCCGTTCCGAATGGCCCACGATCACGGCAGTTGCTCCTGCGTCAGCCAGCATCTCGGCGCTCACGTCGCCGGTAAATGCACCTGAGGGCAGCGCGTGACAGTCCTGACCTCCGATGCCGATGCGATTCGAGGCGGCCACCACAGCGCGCGCCACGAGCGTGAAGGGTGGGAATATGAAAATGTCGGCGTTCGGCCCGGTTTCGGCGATCCATTGCGCGACAGCGCAAATTTCTGCGAGGGACTCGCCCACACCGTTCATTTTCCAATTGCCGGCGATCAGCGGACGCATGGTCGGAACTGCCTTGGCTTGCTGTTGCTCATGGCCCTCCCTATCATCCGCCGCTTTTTGCCGCCACCGGATCCACGACCATGCTTCAGCAGATGCGCCGCCTATCGAAGTCCTGGATTTCATCCATATTTCTGGGGCTGCTGGCGCTCAGCTTTGGCGTTTGGGGCATAGCCGACATTTTTCGCGGCACGACCGACACAAGTGTGGCCACGGTGGGCGGAGACAAGATTTCCGCCGAAGAATTCCAGCGTGACTACCACAACTACCGCCGAAATGCAGGAACCGAACTTGGGCACGAGCTTTCCGCCGAAGAAGCGCATGCCAAAGGGCTGGACCGACAAGCCCTGCAGATCGAGATCAACCGGGCAGCCCTGGACCAGACAACCGGGCATTACGGACTCGTTGCGAGTGATGCCGAGGTATCGAGCACAATTCGCGCAATTCCTGCGTTCAGGGGACCCCTCGGTGCTTTCGACCGTACAAGCTTTGTCGAGCGAATCAGAAACGCAGGCTTTACCGAAGACAGTTTTGTCGCGCGCGAGCGGCAGGACCTGGCCACCGAGCAGATGCTCGCCGCAGTCCATGGCGGGCTCGCATTTCCCCTGGATTACGCCCGGCTTTTCTTCGACTATCTGAACGAGCGGCGCGCCGCCGAGTATGTGGTCCTGCCGAAGGAGGCGACCGGGTCTCCGCCTCAGGCCAGCGACGAGGATCTGGCCGCTTATGTCAAGTCACATCCCGTGCAATTCAGCACGCCTGAATATCGCGAAATAACCTATGCGGTGGCGGGTCCGCAGGACGTGATGAACCAGTTGCAGGTCACCGACGACCAGCTGAAGCAGCAATACGAACTGCACAAGGATGAGTATCAGATCGCCGAGAAGCGCGATGTGGAACAGATTACGTTGCCCGACGAAGCAAGCGCGAAGGCGGCGCGCGCAAAGATCGACGCGGGAACAGGTTTCGCAGACATAGCTACGCAGCGCGGATTGCAGCCGACCGACACGTCGCTCGGGAGCGTCGTGGCAGACGATCTCGGAAAGGACCGGGGACCGCCGACATTCGCGTTGCAGGCGGGCGGCGTGACCCAGCCCATCAAGACCACGTTTGGCTGGACGTTGCTCCATGTCACCAAGATCACGCCCGGCGTCAGCAAATCCTTCCCGGATGTCAAGGACGCGCTGCGCAAGGAAGTCATGAATCAGCTCGCGAGTGCCAAACTATCGGACGTAAGCAACGCGTTTGACGATGCGAGCGCCGGCGGCGCGCCCCTCGCCCAGGCGGCCAAGCGTGTTGGCATGCGCGTGGTTCATGTTGCCGCGGTGGACAAGCGGGGCCAGACGCCCGAAGGAACGAAGGCCGATCTTCCCACGTCGCCGGACTTCCTGGCGCAAATGCAAAAGGCGGATGTCGGCGAAGAAGGGGACCCCTTTCCATCCACCGATGGAAATGTCTACGTCATCAAAGTGAACGGTGTAACTCCACCGAAGCTCAAGGCTCTCTCTTCTGTGCGCGCCGAAGCTGCGACAGCCTGGTCGGCCGATATGCAACGGCAGCGCATGGCTAGTCTTGCGAAACAGCTGGTGGCCGAGGCGTCGGCTGCCAAAAACCTGTCGGGAATTGCAGCGAGGCTGCATGCCACTGTCCAATCGACCGGTGCGCTTGCACGCGGTGCGGTAGTTGGCACGCTGTCGCCACAACTGGTGCGAAACCTGTTCGATGCAGCGCCGGGGAGCGTCGTATCTGCACCCGCCGCCAGCGGAGACGGCATCGCAATCGCGCGGATCACGGGCATCGAACATCCGCCGGCGCCGCTCGGAAATCCCTACTTTCAGCGTCTTGTCACAAGCATAAGCAGTCAGGAGCAGGGGGATTATGATTTGGCGTTCGCCATGGCCGCTCGCGCCCGTGCGGGCGTGATGATCAACCAGGCGCAACTGGACCGGGTCGCGGGCGGCTCGTAATCGTCGAATGAAATTTGAGCCGGACTTTCCGGTCTTTTCGCGCATCCACGACCAGGGTCGCGGCCAGGCCGTTTTTGCGCGCCGGATCGCGGATCTGGAAACACCCGTCTCGGCCTACATGAAACTCGCCGGCTCGCGCGAGAACGCATTCCTGCTCGAGAGCGTTCAAGGCGGCGACACACGTGGGCGCTACTCCGTCATAGGCATCGACCCGGACGTCGTCTGGCGTTGCCGCGATGGACGCGCCGAGATCATCCGCGATCCCCGGTTCAACGGCCCCGCAACTCCGGTGTCGCCGGATCGCCCATTTCAGTCGCTGCGCGCACTGCTGCGCGAGACGCAGATGGAACTGCCGCGCGAGCTTCCGCCGATGGCCGTCGGTCTGTTCGGCTATCTGGGCTATGACATGGTGCGCCTCATCGAGCGGCTTGGTCCCTCGCCCCCGGATCCGCTCGACCTGCCCGACGCCATCCTCATGCGTCCGACCATTACCGCAGTCTTCGACAATATTCGCGATGGGATTGCATTGGTCACCCCCTCACAGCCACGGCCGGGCGTCGAAGCACGCGTGGCGTATGCGGAGGCATCGCAACGCCTATTCGGGGCGGCCGCGCGCCTTGATGGGCCGCTGCCGGCGTCCGGGCTCCATGTGAAGTCGACGGAGGAACATCGTATTGAATCCAATATGACCCGGGCCGGGTATTTCGCCATCGTCGAACGTGCGAAGGCCTACATCCGCGCCGGCGACGTGTTCCAGGTGGTACCAAGCCAGCGATTTCGCAGGCCGTTCGCGCTTCCTGCCTTCTCGCTTTACCGCGCGCTCCGCCGCCTCAATCCGTCGCCCTTCCTCTATCATCTGGCGTTGCCGGGCTTTGCCATTGTTGGTTCCAGTCCGGAAATCCTTGTGCGATTGCGCGACGGCACGGTCACCATACGACCGATCGCGGGAACACGGCGACGGGGCGACACACCGCAAGAAGATGCAACACTCGCCGTCGAGCTGGCGAGCGATCCCAAGGAACGCGCCGAACATCTGATGCTGCTTGACCTTGGCCGCAACGATGTCGGCCGCGTCGCTGCCACAGGAAGCGTAAAGGTCACGGACAGCTTCTTCATCGAGCGCTACTCGCATGTGATGCATCTCGTCTCCAACGTCGAAGGAAAAATCCGCGGCGGCCTGGACGCCATCGACGCACTGGCGGCGGGAATGCCGGCCGGCACGCTGACCGGCGCGCCCAAAATTCGCGCGATGGAAATCATCGACGAGTTCGAAAAGGAAAAGCGGGGCGCAGCCTATGCCGGCGCGGTCGGCTATTTCGCGGCGAACGGCACGATGGACACCTGCATCGTACTTCGCACCGCGGTCGTGAAGGACGGCATGATGTATGTACAGGCAGGCGGCGGTGTCGTCGCCGACAGCGTACCGGAATTGGAATTCGAGGAAAGCGTCAACAAGGCCAAGGCTCTTTTTGCCGCCGCCGACGAGGCGGTGCGCTACATGTCGCCGGATTGAACCAAAGACAAGCGGCGATCAGCGGTGGACGCGGCCATCGAGAACAATCGGGCCGCGGAATTGCCGCAGCACCGACGCCAGCCAGCTGCCGTCATATCGCGACGCTGAACGTTCGAACGCCCGCCGAAGATCATGCCAGCGAAGTCCGGGCGAGCCGTGATGGATGCCGTGAAAGTTCTGACCCAACACGATCCATGATGCCCAGCGCGGGAGGCTTGTGTTGCGCGCGTTGGTTCCGGAATCCAGCGCGGTTCCATAGTGCGGCGCGTTGTCGAGCAGAGAGAGAGCCAGGTGGCGCGCTGCGATCGAAGCGGCAAGAACGGGCCAGTGCGCGCGCCAGCAATAGGACGCGAGTGCAAGCAGCGCGCAAATCACAAACAGGTCAAAGCGAATCCGGCGTCGGCGCCCGGCATTCGTCAAGGCACGGAACGCGGCGGACCGCATGGCGGCATGTTCCACGCCTGACGCAATTCTTTCGATCAGCCAGGCGGCAATGCGCGGCGGCAACGCGAGCGCGATCGCAGATGTCGACGATATCAACGCATGGCCGCCCAGTAGCTTCAGGTAATAGGGGCCGGCGCTTGAAACGCGGGAGCCGCCGGGGGGCACGGCTTCCGGCCGATCGAACACATGGCGATTGGCACTGTGATGCAGAAGATGGCCGAAGCGCATCACGTCCCACGACAGGCACAGCAAGACACCGAGCAACCGGCCCGCACGGCGATTGGCCGATGCGTCTGCAAACAGGTTTCCGTGAATCGACTCGTGCATGAGCCCCCAATGCAATGGAGTAGAGACCGCGCAAAGGGCCACGATTGCGAACGCCATCCATGCGTTGATCGGCAGGATCAGCGGAGCGATGAACAATTGCAGCACAGATATCGTCAGTGCCGCGGCGAGCAGCGCGAAATTGGCACGAGCGTACTTCACGCCCGACGAACGGCCACGCGGCAACGTCATGGAATCTATATCTTGAGCAAACAAGCGGAATCGCCCCAGCCGAGCTACGCCCAGTTATCCATGCACGGCGGAGGCGGGCAAGATAATTTCCCATCATGCAATCACCCAATGTGGGGCGCCGCCCTACAGACTTGGTGCATGTTCGAGGAAATGCTCGACGTCGCGGGTGAACTGGTCGGGATCCTGCAGGAACGAGAAGTGGCTGACGCCCGGCTGGATCAGAAGTGACGCCTGGGGAATATGGTCTGCCATATATAATGTGTTCTCACGTTTGATCGCCTCGTCGTGATCCCCGTCCACGATCCAGGTCGGTACGCGCATTGCTCCAAGCTGCGCGGCCGTAAAATGCGGTTCGACTGCCCACATCCGCGTAATTTGCGCGACGAAGTCCTTGTGCGCTTGCGGCGTCGGCGAAAGGGTCTCGAACTCCTTGCCGGCGCGAGCCATGAAAGCGGTAAAGACAGGACTTCTGTTCACATCCTTCACGCCGGCGGGATCCGAATTGGCGGCAAAAGCGAAGAGTTTCGTCACGCGTTCCGGATGATGGATGGCGATGTCGAGTCCAAGGATCGCGCCATCGCTCCAGCCGACGATCGCCGCTCTGCCGATATGCAGATAGTCGAGAAGTCCGAGCACGTCCGAGGCCATGAGGTCATAACCGAACGGCGCGGAGTTGCGGGTGCTGCGCCCGTGTCCGCGGCTGTCCATCACGATGACTTTGTAGTGCCGGGCAAGCGCCGGCACCTGATTTCCCCAATAGTTCGCATTCGCAAGCCCGCCGTGCAGAAGGATGACGGGGGTGCCCGCGCCGAACTCCGCGTACCAGATCCTGATCCCGTTCACCGGCACGAATCCGCTTTGTTCCGCACGCGGAAGAACGGGCGTAGGAGGCAGGGTCGTCCATTGGGGCGCGGCCTGCGCTTCAAGTGTGCCGATCAAAAACAGCAACGCGAGCGATCCGCACGCTCGCCGTAGCCCTTTGTCATTTCTTCGGGCCGATCCTTGTCGCTTGATGAGTGTCCGCATCCTGTCCCTCCGCCCATCCGCCTCCGAGCGCTTTGTAGAGTGCGACGAGATCGGTTGAAATGGCAGCGGTACTCACGGCGAGGGAGAGCTCTGTCTGCTGCGCCGTTCGCTCTGCGTCGAGGACGTCGAGGAAGGCCGTGACTCCGCTTCGGTAGCGCTGCCGCGCGAGCGCGAGCGCTTCGCGATTCTGCACAAGTGTCGCGGCCAGGGCGGCACGCCGGCTCTGTTCGCTCTCATAGGCAACAAGGGCGTTTTCAACTTCGTGCAGGGCATTGAGTACGACGCGCGCATAGTCGAGCGCCGCTTCCTTCTCCTTGAGATCGGCAAGGTGCACCGTCGCGCGCAGGCGGCCGCCTTCGAATATCGGCACTTCGAGGCTGGGTCCGATCGAGTAGAAGCGGCTTGCCCATTGGACGAGATCGGGAAAGCGCTCGGCCTGTGTTCCGAAGTTCGCGTTGAAGGTGACGTTTGGGAAAAGTGCGGCAACGGCAACGCCGACGCGCGCCGTGGCTGCATGCAGGCGCGCCTCGGCCGCGCGGATGTCCGGCCTGCGCCGGACGAGATCGCCGGGAAGACCAATCCGCACCTCTGCCGGAATGGGTGGAACGGGCTTCGCCGTCCGCAGCTCATCCTGCAACGCGCCCGGCTCACGAGCCAGGAGCTGGCTCAGCTGATTGATGTCCGACGAAACGGTCTGTTCGAGCGGCGGCAACAGCGACTCGGTTTGCCGCACCTGTGCTGCCGCGTTCACCGCATCGAGGTCGGTCGCCAGCCCCGCGGAGCGGCGTTGCCTGGCGAGTTCGAACACGTCGCGCTCAGTTGCGAGATTGCGATTGGTGATCGCGAACTGCGCCTGGGCGCTGCGGAGGTCGATATAGGCGCGCGCGACTTCGCCCTCGAGCGAGACGAGTGCGTCGTGCGCATCTTCCTCCGAGGCCTGCGTATCGGCCTGCGCCGCTTCTACGGAGCGCCGCACGCTCCCGAACAAATCCGGCTCCCACGACGCATCGAAGCCAATCTGGTACTGATTGTACGGGTTGGGAAAGTTCGGGATGCTGATGGGCAATCCCCCGCCGCCGAGCTTGCCGAACGAGCCGAAGATCGAACCCTGCGCGGTCGTCGTACTGATGCGCTGATTGGCATAGGAGGCGTTCCCCGACAGGCTCGGCCATTGATCTGCCGCGGTGATCTCGCGTTGGGCGCGCGCTTCCGCGATGCGCAGGGCGGCTTCGCGCAGGTCGAGATTCGCCGCCACCGCCCGCGCGATCAGCGATGTCAAAGCGGGATCGTGAAAACTCTCCCACCATGCATCGGTCTGTGGCGTGGTGGCGCTGACGGAGCTCGCAGCCTTTTCCGCCTGTTTCATCGCCATCGGTGTCCAGCCCGGCGGTACCTCTGCCTTGGGCTGGAGAAAGTCCGGACCGACGGTGCAACCCGTCAACAAACCGGCGGCAACCAGGACAGCGGTCTGAGTGTGCCGTTTGCTCATGCGACGCGATGCCGGAACATCCAGGTCGCCGCTCCCAGCGTCACTGTGGCGATGATCGCCATCGGCCAAAGATTGGGAACCAGCGTGGCGATCCCCACGCCCTCCAGATAGACGCGCTGCGCGATCGTGATTGCGTAGCGCAGCGGATTGGCGAATGTGAGTATCTGCAGGGGCTCGGGCATATTAGTGATCGGAGTCGTCAATCCGGAGAGCAGCGAGAACGGCATGATCAGCAGGAAGCTGTAGAGCATCGCCTGCTGCATGGTGGCGGCGATCGAGGAGACGAAGATGCCGATGCCAACCGCCGCCAGAAGAAACAGCACGAGGCCGGCATAGAGCACGACGAACGAGCCCTGAAAGGGAATCCGGAACCACAGCTGCGCGACCAGGAGAATGTTGGTCGCCTGGATCGTTCCGATGATCATCGACGGCACCGCCTTGCCGGCCATGATTTCCAAGGGACGGAACGGCGTGACGAGAAGCTGATCGAAAGTGCCCTGCTCGCGTTCGCGCGCGATCGACATCGCCGCCAGCATCATGGTCTGAATAAGAGTAATCGTGCCGATGAGGCTCGGGATCATGTTCCAGCGCGTTTCGAGATTGGAATTGAACCAGGCGCGCGAGGCGATATCGATCGGAGGTCCGGCCTCGCCATGCTGGCCGCGCCAGTCCGCATTGAAGGCGTCCACGATCGCGCCCGCATAGGCCTGCGCCACGCCCGCGGTGTTCGAATTGCGGCCGTCTGCAATTAGTTGCACGCTCGCCGGCTTACCAAGCAGGAGATCGCGCTCGAAATCCTGCGGCACCTGGATGACCAGAATCGCGTCGCGATTGTCGATGACGCGGGCAATATCGGCGGCGCGCTGAAGGTCGGCGACACGCTGGAAGACGCGGGAGCCGTCGAAGCGCGCGAGCAGGTCGCGCGAGGCGAAGCTGTGATCCTGGTCGAGCACGGCATAGGGCACGTTGTTGAGATCGTAGGTGGCCGCGTAGCCGAAGATCAGGCATTGCAGAACCGGCGGCACGACGATGCTCCAGCGGGCCCGCGGGTCCTTGAGCATCGCAAGGAGTTCCTTGCGGATGAGAGCGGAGATGCGCGCGAGGCTTTCCCACATGGCGCGCCTCAGGCGAGCTTCTTGCGCGTCACGCGCCGCGACAGCACGAGGAGCACGATGACCATCGCACCCAGGATTGCGGTGTCGGGCAGAACGACGCTCCAGACATTGCCGGCCAGGAACACCGTCTGCAGCAGCGCGACGAAATAGCGGGCGGGCAGCACATAGGTGATCGCGCGAACCGCCGCGGGCATGCTCCTGAGGTCGAAGATGAATCCCGACAGCATCATCGCCGGAAGAAAGGTCACCACCATGGTGAGCTGGCTCGCCACGAACTGGCTCTTCACGGCGGAGGAGATGAGCAGGCCGATGCCCAGAGCGATCATCAGATAGAGCGTCGAGATTCCCGCAAAGAGCCAGATCGACCCGCGGAACGGCACGCCGAACATGAATCGGGAAGCAAGAAAGCACAGGCCGAGGCCGATCATGCCGAGAAGGAAATAGGGGAGCGTCTTGCCGAGGAGAAATTCGTCGGTCCGCATGGGCGTGACGAACAATGCCTCGAGCGTTCCCCTCTCCCACTCCCGCGCGACGACCATCGTGGTGAGAAACGCGCCGATCAGCGTGATCACCAGAACTATCAGGCCTGGCACCAGGAAATAGTGGCTGTCATTGGCCTCGTTGAACCACAGCCGGCTTACGACGCCGACGGGGCCGCCGGCTACGCTCTCGACTTGCGCCTGTCGCCGCGCCGCCCATTGCGCCATCGCGCCCTGCGCATAGGCTTCGATGATCCGCGCTCGGTTCGCGTCGGCACCATGAACGAGAATCTGGACCTGCGCATCTCCCAGGCTGAGGTCCCGGCTGAAATTCGATCGCAGCCGGACGATTCCGTCCACCTTGCGCTCGAGCATCAGTTTTTCCGCTTCTTTCATCGACGTCATGATGTGCGCGTCGAAATAGGGCGACAGGCGGAAGCCGGCTGCGGCGTCCGTCGCCAGCGGCGCGGGATTCTCGATCACGACCGCGACCGGCACGTTCTTCACGTCCAGCGAAAGCCCATAACCGAAGAGAAGAATCAGCACGACCGGCATGACGACGCCGAGTGCGATGCTGCTGGGATCGCGCACGATCTGAAAACTCTCCTTGCGCATCAGCGCCAGAACGCGGCGAAGCTTGGCCGTGAGATCGTCGCGCGTCATGCGGCGCTCCGTCGCCGCGCGCTGTCCTCATGGCGCGCCTTTTCGACAATGGCGATGAAGGCGTTCTCCATGGTGGCGGCGCGCCCGGCTTCCGCCGGCACATGGGTTCTGAGATCGGCAGGCGTGCCTTGTGCGAGCACGCGCCCGCCATCGAGAATCGCAACGTGGTCGCAATATTCCGCCTCTTCCATGAAATGCGTGGTGACGATGATGGTGACGCCCTGCTCGCCGAGTGCGGTTATGCGCCGCCAGAATTCGCGCCGCGCGAGCGGGTCGGTGCCGCTCGTCGGCTCGTCGAGAAAAAGTATCTCCGGCTCGTGGAGAAGTGCGGCGGCCATCGCCAGCCGCTGCTTGTATCCGCCCGGCAACTCCGCGCTTCTCAGATCCACATGGGAACCCAACTCGAATTGCTCGAGCGCCCAGCTTGTGCGGCGGCGCCTCGCCTCGCCGCGCAGACCGTAGGCGCTCGCGAAGAAATCTAGGTTCTCGCGCACCGTCAGATCGCCATAGAGCGAGAATTTCTGCGCCACGTAACCGATGCGCTCACGTGCCGAAGCGCGCGCCGTGCGCAGATCGAGGCCTGCCACCTTGAGCGTGCCGCTGGTGGCCGGCAGCAATCCGCACAACATGCGGAAGGTCGTCGTCTTTCCCGCGCCGTTCGGCCCTAGCAGACCGAAGATTTCTCCGCGCCGGACATCGAAGCTGACATGGTCGACGGCGGTAAAGCTTCCGAACATGCGCACGAGGTCGCGAACCTCCACCGCCTCCGTGGTGTGACCTTTCAGCGGTCTTTCGAGCGTGAACGACGCGGACCGAACGCTCTCGCGCTTGCGCTGCAGGAGCGTCATGAACCCGTCTTCGAAGCGCGGTTCCACGGCGGTGGCCTCGACTCCGCGCGGTGCGGAACCCGCGCCTGTAAGGACGAACCGCACGCGCCCCGCGTCGGGGACCGCATCGACGATGTCGGCGCTGTCGAGAAGCCGCGCCTGGAGTCCACGCGCCGTCTGGCCTTCGGGCGGATCGGCAAGAAACACGCGTCCCTCCGCAAGCGCGCTCACCTCGTGCGGCGCGCCCTGCGCAAGCACCGTGCCCTCATGCAGCACCACGACGTGGCTGCAGCGCTCGGCTTCGTCGAGATAGGAGGTGCAGAGGATGACCGTCGTCTGCCGGTCGGCGACAAGTTCGCCGATGATCTCCCACAATTCCTGGCGCGATAGCGGATCGACTCCGGCCGTGGGCTCGTCGAGGAGCAGCATCTCGGGTGAGCGCACCAGCGCGCAGGCGAGGCCCAGCTTCTGCTTCATGCCGCCGGAGAGCTGGCCGGCGAGTCGCCGCGTGAAGGGGCCGAGCGCCGTCATCTCCATCAGCCGCTTGTATCGGCCCGGCCGCGTGGCGCGGCTCACGCCATGGAGATCGGCGTAGAGATCGAGGTTCTCCTGAACGGTCAGGTCTTCGTAGAGGCCGAAGCGCTGCGGCATGTAGCCGACGCGGTTCTGGATTTCCTGCGGCGCGCGCGCGGCGTCGATGCCCAGCACCTCCATCTCGCCCGAATCCGCGGTGAGGAGTCCCGTCGCGAGGCGAAGAAGCGTAGTCTTGCCGGCGCCGTCGGGACCGACCAGCGCGCTCAGCGATCCCGCTTGCGCACTGAAGGAGACGCCGTCGAGCGCCACCACCGTTTCTTTCGGCCCGCGCCGGAAGGTCTTGCGGATCGCATCCACGCGGAGCGCGAGCGCGCTCATGGCCGCGAATTCGGCTGTGCCTCGGCGGCGAAGCGCGCCAGCGACACGTGCGCGGTCGCGGGCATGCCAAGGCGAAGCGCGTCTGCAGGATCCTTCACGAAGACCCGCACCTCGTAGACGAGGCTCGTGCGTAGATCCTCCGTCTCCACCGATTTCGGCGTGAACTCCGCAGTCGGCGAAATGAACCCGATCCAGCCCGGGAAGCGGTTGCCGGGAAACGCATCCACCGAGATCGTCGCCGCCATGCCCGGATGCAGTTTTCCCAAATCGGTCTCGGAGACATAGACGCGCACCCATTTGGGATCGGTGAGGGCGAGCGAGAACACGGGCCTGGTCGGCGACGCTATCTCGCCCGGCTCCATGATCCGTGTACGGACTGTCGCGTCGGCCGGGGAGACGAGGACCGAATCGGCGAGTTCCTGGCGAAGGAGCGCAAGCTGGGCGGCATCCGCCTGGCGGCGCGCGCCCTGCGCGTCGAAGGCGGCTTTCGTATTGTCGACGTCCTGGCGGGCGATGCCGCGTCCGCCCGAATTGCGCGAGAGGGTCAGGTTGCGCTGATATTGATCGCGTGCATTTGCGAGGTTGACGCTGTCGAGCGCCAAATTCGCTTCCGCCTGGGCGACCTGCGGGGCCAGCCGGCTCGTATCGACGCGCGCGAGGATTTGGCCGCGGTGTACGCGGTCGCCCTCCGTGACGAGCACCCGGAAAATGCGCTCATTGTTGTTGAAGGCGAGATCGACCTCTCTGAGATCGACATTGCCGTAGAGGGTCAGCTCCTGCAACGGCCGTTCGCGATGGGTAAACCACCAGACGAAGACGGCCACGGCCGCGAGCACGACCAATCCTGCGATGCGAATTCCCCACTTCATCGGCCGCCGCCTTGCGGTCGGATGGCTTCTGCACCTGTACCATTCATCATGTCCCTCTTATGCTTCATGCGGCGAGGCCTTTGAGCAGAACGTCGATGTGCGTCTCGATGAAGCCTTCGAGATCGTAGGGAACGGCGTCCTGCGCGGCGAAACTCGAGCGCCAGAAGACCGCGAAAAGCAGCGGCGCAATGCACAACCGGGCCACGTGCTGCGGCTCCAGTCTGCGGAATTCGCCGCGCGCGACGCCGCGCGTGACGATGGAACTGAGAAGCGAAAGACCCTTGTCGACCACCTCGGCGCGGTAGAAGCGCAAGAGCTCGGGAAAATTGCCCGCCTCCGCCATGACGATCTTGGGCAGCACGGCGCGGTCGCTGGTGCGGGCGAAAGTTCCGATGGCGCGCAGAACCAGCCTGAGAAGCTCGGAGGAGCGGCCCTCGAAGCTTCTCGCGTCCGCCATGCGGGCTTCGATCGCAGCCCCGATCGATTCGCGCACCAGGCTCTTGAACAGGTCCTCCTTGCTTTGGAAGTAAAGATAGACGGTGCCCTTGGTCACCCCGGCCCGCGCCGCGATGTCGTCCATTCGGGCCGCCGCAAATCCCCGCGCGGCGAACTCGGCCAGCGCCGCATCGAGAATTTCCTGCGGCCGGGCGTTCTTCCGCCGCCGCCACCTGGTTTCGATCCCCTGATTCCCCTGCATACCGAATCGTAACTAACCGATGGGTCATTTACAATGCCTCAAAAGCTGCGGCCACTCCCCGTCCGGCCCTTCGGGCCACCCCCCCCCCACGTTGGGGGAGGAAAAAGACGCGCGCATCGCCCGTATCTTTCCTCGCCCTATTTCTCTCCCACCCCTGTTTCTTTCCTCCCCTACTTCTGGGGGAGGTGGCCCGAAGGGCCGGAGGGTGGCCGCGTTCCATGCGACCGCCCTCACGGCGCGGACTGTTGTCCGCGCATCCAGATGCTGAAGTCCGGCAGGGGATCGGGATCTCTCGTGTTGGTCCGCCCTTCCCCCGGTTGAACCGGGGGACCAGGCTCAGGGCGAGGTGTTTTTTTAATTCCCTCATGCTGAGCCTGTCGAAGCATGGGCACCCCTCCGCCTTCGCCGCCTTGCGCGCGGCTTCCTCGCGCTCCGCCGCGGCGAGTCGTTCAAACCGCTCACGCAGCGCCCGTTTGTAGGGTCCCTTTTTCGGCGCGCGGATTTGTAATTCCCTGCATTTGCCCCTCACTGAGGGGAGACGGAGGATCTTTGGCAGGCTCGACGGAGGGCGTTCCCGGAAACTCGTAGCCGTGTTTCTCGGCAAAGGCCTTGACCTTGGCGCGTGCCGATTCATAAGCCAGCCGCCCCCGCTCCATCTCGGCCTGCTCCTCGCGCCGCCGCAGCTCCTTCTCGCTCGGCACCTTGCGTGAGATGGCAAGGAACTGCCGCTCCGATTCTGTTTTCAATCCCTGCTCGTTCCCCTCAGTGAAGGGAGATGCGGCGTTTTGGAAATGTGTTGCACCACTCCCCTCCTGTCATGGCCCGCCGCAGAGCGGGCCACCCAGCTGCGAGCGCTCTGCGGTTCGCCATCGAGAAGAGTCGTCTTCTCGCTTTCGCGCTCCGAGTGGGT
>PKWC01000180.1 GCA_003131925.1 Alphaproteobacteria bacterium
CAGCCCGGTGGACGCATATTCCAGCAGCACTTCTGAAGCTTCAGCAGGCAGATGATCCGAGAGCATGAGGAACCTGTCCTCGTCGGCGGCAAGGACGTCGTCGATCCAGTCGACCGGCACGCCAACGGTCAAAAGCTGGTCACGCGACAGCCCGTCGAAGCAGGGCTTTGCCTTGCGGATAGGCTCTGCAACGGGTTCAGGCGCCGCGGTTTCGAACGGCAGGCGCGGCGCGATCTCTTCGACGCGCTCTCGCACTTCCACGATCTGGATGGCGCCCGTCTTCGGATGCGTCTCAATGCGCCGCCGCTCCGCCCAGCCATAGGCCTTGTCATGATGATCGACATAGGCGAGCAGCATGCTCTCGCGCGTGCGATGGACGATGATGCGCAGATCGCGATTGACGCGAATGGACCAGAAGTTCGAGTCCTTTGACTTGTCGACGCGATGAAACTGCAGCCCCGGCGCCGACGGATCGAGCTGAAGGTCGAATGCGCTCGTCTTCGCCGCCTTCTGCTCCTGCGCGGGCAACCGCGCGAGCGCATCGGTAAATGTGTCAGCGATGTGAAATTGCATTCAGAGCGACCCGGTCAGAGGCAATTACATATCACCTTCATTGCAAATAATTTGCTTCCCCTGCATACATGTTCATGTTATGTTCCGGTTCGAATTCCATGGGCTTCTTTTATGAGTGACGCTGTAGCGGATGACGGCTTGCCGATTTCCGAAATTGGCGAATGGTCTCTCGAAAAACACGATCGGTTGCGAAAATATGTTGGAATTTCGCGAGCAGTCAGGAGGAAATTCATTTCGGGTGCCGGTGCTTCGTATATTGACCTGTTCTGTGGGCCCGGGCGGTCTAGAATCAAAGAAACCGGGCACGTCGTCGATGGCAGCCCGCTTGTTGCGGCAACGGCAGCGAGGGACGGGAAGTCCGAATTTACGAATGTGTTTGTGGGGGACACTGATGCCGCGTGCGTGCAGGCATGCTCATCGCGGCTCCAGAGCCGCGGCGTTGCAAGCAGTTATTTCTGCGGACCCGCGGAGGTGAATGCAACTCTCATTGCTCATCAGCTGAACAGAAATGCTCTGCATTTCGCGTTTCTCGATCCATTTAACCTCGGGGAACTGCACTTCGATATCATCAGGACTTTCGCTCAATTCCAGCGGATGGATATGCTGATCCACGTGAGTTTGCAGGACCTGCAGCGAAATCTTCGACGCTATATCGATCAGCCTGATGGCCCGCTTGATCGATTGGCGCCTGGGTGGAGAGCTGCGGTCGACGCACGCGAACGGGACGAATTGGTGCGCAAAAATATCTTGGAACATTGGCTGCGCTTGATTCGGGCGCTCAACATGGCTCCTTCGGAGGGCATCGAACTGGTTTCGGGATCTCGAAACCAGCGGTTATACTGGTTGGTGTTTGTCGCACGGCATGACCTTGCTCATCAGTTCTGGAACGAAATCCGAAATGTTACCGCACAACGGAGATTTGATCTCTAGTGGAGAACTGAATGGCCGGGCTTAGCGACATCGAGTGGACGGACGCGACCTGGAACCCGATCTCGGGTTGCAAGGTACTCTCACCCGGCTGCACGAACTGCTACGCGATGCGGATGGCGGCGCGGCTGCAATCAATGGGTCACGCCGCTTACGCCGGCACCACGCGCACGAGTGGCGGCCGTCCGGTTTGGACAGGTACGCTGCATCTGAACGACGGCGCGCTCGAAATCCCTCTGCGCTGGCGACAGCCACGCAAGATTTTCGTCAATTCCATGTCCGACCTGTTCCAGGACGGCGTGCCCGACGAATTCGTCGTACGCGTGTGGAGCACGATGGAACGCGCGAACTGGCACATCTTCCAGATCCTGACTAAGCGTCCGGAGAACATGCTTCGGATCGTCCTTCAGAGCCGATTGGCGGTTTTGCCGAACGTCTGGCTTGGGACCTCCGTCGAGAATTCGGCGTACAAGAGCAGAGTCACCACTCTGCGCAAGGTACCTTCAAGCGTTCGCTTCGTTTCGTTCGAACCTCTCATTGGCCGCGTGGGGCGAACAAATCTCGAAGGTGTTCACTGGGCGATCGTGGGCGGTGAATCAGGTCCGCGTTCGCGCGCGATGAACCCTGAATGGGTGGAGGAAATTCGCGACCAATGCCAACAGTCCGGTACGGCATTCTTTTTCAAGCAGTGGGGCGGCAAGAACAAGAAAGCTGCCGGCCGTACCTACCGCGGCCGCACATGGGATGAGTTTCCGAAGGTGGCCGCCGCATTCGAGGGTGTGCAGCTGGGCGCGTGAGGGCAATCGCTTGTGTCCTCAGCCAATGAAGTGGCAGGAACTCCACGAGCTGTTGCCCGACAGGCACCGCCGTGGCTTCGGCTGGGAACCTCCGGTGCCGCTGATCCTCGGCGGATGGTGGTATTCAAACGATCGGGAAAAACGCGACAGGTTGGAATTGCACCTTCGCTGGGCCGCCGATCACGGTGTACTCCTATCCATTACCAACTTTCTGAATTCGTTAAAGGAAGAGGACTGGCATCACGAAGATCAATGAACCGTCCAATGACCTGTTCGACCAATGTAGGCTTCTTCGCCGGTCAGCACGTTGAGATACACGTCCAGGCCGTCTTCGTGGCGCAGAAATTTCAACGATTTTTCAGTTTCGGCGCTGGGCACGAAGCCGTAGGATTGGCTGAGCGAGTCTTCGTACGTCCAACCGTCAGGACAGAATATCCGCCGGCTCGTCGTGCCCTTCAGCTGTGCCGCCGAGACTATTTGTCCAGGCGTTAATTCAATTCGGCCGAAATTCGCCCAATCGCATTTGGCCAAGAACCCTCTCATTTGATCGGCGACCACGATGTCTCGGGGGTCGCCGTTGCTCAGGTATGTGAACCCGAGACTTTCCAGCCCTGTCACGAAATGCTTGCAATCGTCCGGGGTCATAAACCCCACGCGCGCCAGTTCGTTGTCGCTGCACAGCGTTTGGTTGGGCACCGCCTTGACGAAGGCCGGCCATTGGCCAGGGTAAATTTCCTCGATCGTTCGCACGCGAATGATTGCCGAGATCGCTTCAACGAGAACCGCCATTAGCTACTATTTCTGCAGCGAGAAGCTGGTCAACTCGCCCGCCAAACGGAGGATTTCAGGTTTTACGTGCAGCATCGGTTCGTGTCCCGGCGCAAAACTATACTGTTCGAGCGCTCACGTGGCGACCGGACCAGTCTCATCTGCTGCGTGTTCGACCGGACCGGCCGAGCCATCCTCTGTCAGCTGCGCCCCTAGCAATCCCGCCAAATAGGCTTCCATGACCGAGACATCGAGATTGCCGTTGTCCCAAGCGGTGTCGGCAGCTCGAAGCGCTGCAACATAAGGCCCTCGGGTTTCACGGATTCGCTCCGGTACAATTTTGCGCCCGTGCAAAAGTTTCCCCGCACGCACGCCTAGTAGATAATAGCAAGTTGCTCTCGCTGTCCGCCCGTTTCCTTCGATGAACGGATGAATCCAGTTCAACCGCCATAGACCATAGGCTGCCAATTGGGGGGGCGAGGCGTGGTGCCAGTTTTCAAGCACGAAGGAGACAAATCGATCCATCAATTCCGGTACGTCGCGGAAATGAGGAGGCAGGTGGTTGCCGACATAAATCGGCTCTTCCCGAAAACGGCCGCCGAACTGTGAGATGCCAACAACCGCCACGTGGTTCAGCGCCCACAACATGTACTTGTCGAAGGCGGTCGGCCCTTGCTCCAGGCCGATTTCAATGCAGTTCGTCAGGAGATCGTATTGCCGAAGAAGATTTTTTTCTTGGAGCCGCGTGAATAGTTCTGGATCGTCCCCTTCCAAGACCAGCATGCCAAAGACAGCCGGCAGCGCCAGCCTCGCTCCTTTTTAGCGTCCCGTGATCCGAATGCCTCTGGAGGCAGCCCGAACCGACTCCTTTGTGATTCGGGACGATTCGGGCGCGTTGCCGAACGCGAAACTGACTCGCTGTTCCTTCAGCTGCTCATCGGTGACGTTCACCTTCTGCGCCTGCTCCAGCAAGCGGTCGAGCTCCGGGTGATTCGGCGGTGGGCCAAGAAACGATTTCCGTGCAGCCATTGAACTTTCTCCCATTCCTGGCTGGATCCAGCCAGCAAACTCCTTAGGAATATATAACACGTGCTGCGCTGTCGCGAAGTGCGGTGAGCCGCCAAGCGCGAAAAAGATTCAGGCGCGACAAACTGCCGTCACCCTCGGCGAGCCAAGCGAACCAACATTACACCCCAAACACCTTCATCACCTCATCCCCGAAGTGGTTGATCACCTTGACCGCGATCCGCCCTGTTGACGGGCGAGGGAACGGGCGGGAGGTGTCGCGGTAGAGGGTTTGCCAGGCGTACGCGTCGATCTCGGCCTTAAGCGTGGTCTTGAGGCTCTTGTAGGGGTCGTGAGCGCCCAGAAAATAGGCATGGCGAACGAAGAAGCTTTCTTCGTTGTAGTCGGTGTCGATGAACCAGGCGGCGATGTCCTTCGTGTCGCCCGAGCGGATTTCGCCGGTGTTGGGATCGAAGACGTCCACGCCCTTCACCTGCACCTCGATCTTGCCGCCGTCCATATGGCGGATGTCGATGTCGGGCTCGCCGAATACCACGAAGAGATTGCCCTTGCCGGTGTTCTTGAGATCGTCGGCCATGTGCAGGTCGGGATTCATCCGCACCTTGAGAATTTGCAGCGGCCCAAGCCGCGCCAGCTCGCTCGAATGGGCGTCGAAATTGAAGGCGCAGGCGATCAGCACGTCGAAGCGCGCGTCCGTCGCCTCGCGCGCGGCGGCGACGAGATCAACGCGAGAGACGGTGCCGAATTCCGGGCCGATGAAGATGGCGGCGCGGCGCGGCGTGTTGCCTTCGAGAAACTGGCCCTCGGCGTTCACATATTCGCCGGGCCAGGGCGCGAGCGTCGTGAAGGTGAGCTTATCCTGCTTCTTGCTCTGCTGCACGCCCGCGGTCTTCAGATGCTCGATCACGATATCGGCGAAGTCAGTCGGCGGCGTAACCAGCTTCATGCGGCGGCGCCTGCCCTTGTCCGCATTCAGCGTGTGGAGCAGTTCCTCTTCGTCAGCTGGCACGACGCGGTGCGGCGAGAGGCTCTCCACCGTGAACGGCCCCGCCACCCGCACACGCGATCTGTCCTCATAGGGGCGGTCGTAAAGGAATTCGACCTCGGCGTTCTTCGCGATCGACTCGTCGATCTTCTTCTGCCGCGCAATGTGCGCTTCCCACCATGCGGCATGCAGCGCTTTAGCTTTGTCGCTCCATTTCGGATCGGCATCGCGCGGGATTTGCCATTCTTCGCATTTCGTGCCCAGCGCCGCGTTCAATTGCGCGCGCAGGGGCTCGAGCGTCTTCTGCGCTTCTTCCCAGATCACATCGATCTCGGCGTTGTTGGCGATGGATTTCAGCGTGACGTGGGGCGCGCGCTCATAGACGAAGCCCTGGCGGATGTCGCCATGCGTCCGCGCTCGGCTGCACTTTGCCGGTCACCTCCTGCTCCTTGGCGTGGCCTTCCGGACTGTCGGAGAGAATATAGTAGGAATATCGCGCGCCCATGATGCGCGCGCGAGCCAGCGCTAGCGCCACGCGCGACGTATCAATTGTAATCCAGCGACGTCCCCAGAGTTCGGCGACGTAGGCAGTTGTGCCAGAGCCGCAGGTTGGATCGAGCACGAGATCGCCTGGGTCCGTTGACATCGACAGACAGCGCTCAACAACCTTCTCATTGGTTTGGACGACATAAACTTTCTCCGATGCAAAACCAGCAATGCCAGTGTCATCCCATGACGACGTGATGGGAGTGACGGGGAAATCCTCGAAGTACCTTACAATGCGAATATTCTTTCCGACTGGAGTCAATCGATCAGCTCGCCCTAGGCGAGCCATGCCCTCGTGAGTCGTGCTCCAGCCCCGTGTTCCAGCGGGACGATACTCGCTGCCAAAAAGGTTATAAGGAAATCCCATTGCCGAACTTTCACCCGAAGGCCGCCCTTGCCTTTGAGATGTGGCATCCCCTAATCGGAACACGCGTAATGCCGCGGGTAGGCGATCGAGCGCGGTTGCCTCGCCGATCGTCAATGGTCGCCTTGAATAGTTCTCCTCCACGTGGCTCCACTGGCTTTTCCCATCGATGTAAAGCCGCTTTGAACTATAGATTTGCCTGAACTTGACGCTCTGAATGTCCTTTGCGTACCAGAGTATGTAGTCCTTAGGATTCGCAAGAATTCTCGACGTTTGAGATGAAGTGGTGTTGTAACCAATCAGTGCTATGAACTGGTCCGCGCTAAATACCTCGTCGACTACAGCCCGTACCAAGTGAACATTCGCGTCACCAATTTGTACGAAAATGGAGCCGGACTCGTTCAGTAGTTCCCTCGCCACGCTTAGCCGATCGCGCAAATACGTGAGATACGAGTGGATCCCGTCCCTCCACGTATCGCGAAACGCTTTCACCTGCTCAGGCTCGCGCGAGATGTCCTCGCGCTTGCCGTCCTTCACGTCGCGCGAGAGCGTGGAGACCTGCCAATTGGAATTGAATTTGATGCCGTAAGGCGGATCGATATAAATGCACTGCACCTTACCTCGCAGGCCCTCGCGCTCCACGAGGCTCGCCATCACCTGAAGCGAATCGCCCAGGATCATGCGGTTCGACCAGTGCTGGTCGTGCTGGTAGAACTCGATGCGCGCTTCTGGATCGAGGCCGTTGAAATCGGCGAACAGGTCCGGCGCGTCGGTCGTCTCCTGCACCTTCACCTTCGTGCGGCGCACGAGATCGTCGATGATGACCTTGGGGTGGAGCTTCTCCTGGATGTAAAGCGGCGGCGCCTGCACCACGAGGTCGGACCAGTCCTGATTGTCCTTGCCGCGCCATACGAGCTGGGCAGACCCGATCTCGATCTCGCCTTTCTCTTCCAGCGCGCGGAATTGCTCCTTCGTCAGCCGAATGCGCGCGCCGTTCCATATGAGCTGCGGGTCGAGGTCGGCGTTGCGCGGGCGGCTTTCGCCTTTCGGGAGCGGCGTGGCGCGCGGGAAATGCACCGGCGCGCGCGGGCGCATTTCCTCCGCTCGCTCGGCTATCGATTGCATCTCGGCCGTCGGGATGTTCTTCCGCTTCGCCTCCTCATGCCGCAGAGCCGTGATGATCCGCGTGCGACCGGGGTTCTTTTTTCCGCCCTTCGCCATATCACTCCTTCTCCCCGATTTTTGGGGAAGAGAGCTGGGGTGAGGAGGCCTCTCCGCCGTTCACAAGATGAAATGCGCGTTCACCGTTGCAGACTGCACGCAAGGGATTGCACGCGGAGACGCGGAGGCGCGGACTGTTTTCCTCCCCCACGATAGGGGAGGAAAGGGACGCGCGTGCTGGTGTCGTCATCAGGTAGGCCTTTGTTGCGCGTGGCGGTTCACGCCGGCGCCACCAGAAACTGCGGATCGCCGGTTGCCCAGCCGACATAGAGAGGAGGTGAGCCGTTCGGCCGCACGGCCATCAAACGGCCTTTCTCGGCTTTGAGACCGAACAGCGCCACGAATCTCTCGAAAGCATCAAACCATTTTCCCGTTGGCGAGAAGGAATGGACGATCATGCACGCCGCGTCGGTCTTGAAGCGACGGGCTTCAATGATCGCAGCCGCCGTGCGGTGGAGAAGCTGGTAGTACACATCGCCAGGAAGCGGTTGAGTCAGATCGAGCAAATCGCAGATGGAAGCGAGCCGTTCCCTTTTGCCATCGGAGGCATCCGCCAGCCATTCGCCGACAGGCCTGTCGAACGCCTCATCGACTTTGCCCTCGACGGTAACTGCGATCGTTCGTTCGCCTGTCCGGACCAAGGCGAAGACGTCGCTCTGGCTGTCGCCGCGGTTCGATCCCCGAAGCGGAACCTTGTGCTCCGGCAGTGCAAGCAGCAATTCGGGAGTGGGGCCAAGCTCCGCAAGCATGGCAGCGATTTCCGGCGGCAGACCAAGCGCCGCCTCCCAGCATCTCGCTAGGGTCATCGCCGAATAACCTGCTCGCCAATGTTTTTCGGGATCGGCGAGAAGGCGCTGCCAACCGGCAAGACCTTCGCTCGGAAAATAGATTTTCGTCATTCTTCCCTCATTGTCCCTCTACGTAGAAATTGAAGCCTCTTCTGGCTTTTTCTCGTGTAGCACACGCTCCATAAGCCTCGCGAACGCGGCTTCGATTTCGAACACGTCGG
>PKWC01000190.1 GCA_003131925.1 Alphaproteobacteria bacterium
TTCTTCAACAGCCTGCTAGGGCTAAAACACTCGTTGCATCGGAAAATCTCCGAGGCGAAGTTGTTCTACCTTGTCTTCGCAGGGATACTGCTGATTTCCGCCATCATTGTTCTGATACCTGGAAGTCCTCTCGGGCTCTTGACAGTTGGGGTTCAAGTTCTCGCCGGCATTCTTCTGCCGTCAGCTACCGTCTTCCTTCTGTTGTTGTGCAACGATAGCGAAGTGCTCGGTCCCTGGGTCAATTCACGAGCCACAAATGTTTTCACCTCTGTGGTGATCGCGGCCCTGGTGATCCTGTCTCTGGTGCTCACAGCTGCTGTCCTGTTTTCCGATATAAGCTCCGCCTGGATTATCGGGATCCTGGTCGGCGGAGGACTGTTGTTCGCCGCAGCGGGCTTGACGTTTGTTATCTTTCGGCACTTCCGCCCGGTCGCGTCCAGTGAGGTTAAAATCGACCGGTCACGGCGCGCCTCTTGGCGGATGCCGCCCTTAACGCTTCTTGCTGCCCCCAAACTCTCCGCAGGTAGCCGAATCGGCTTGACCGTCTTGCGGAGCTACCTACTCATCGCGACGATTCTGGTTATCTACCGGGTCTACCAACTGGCCGTCGGTCATTGAAAATGTCCGACCGGATCACGATACGGCGACAAACGGCTTCACTCCTCCAAAGGAGATTTTTGCGTGACACCTAACATTGCTTCGCAACCTCTCGATGCGACCCTTTCGCTTTCATCGATGCTCAAGGACGCCATCATTGACGCAGATGACAAGCCGCTTGGAAGACTTCGCGACGTGGTCGTCAAACTTCGCGCCAACCAGTACCCCTTGTTTTCCGGACTCGTTATTGGTGTAGGGAGTGCACGCGGCTTCGTTCCCAGGCGCG
The DNA here is from genome assembly GCA_003131925.1 of Alphaproteobacteria bacterium. Classification (GTDB taxonomy): domain Bacteria; phylum Pseudomonadota; class Alphaproteobacteria; order Micropepsales; family Micropepsaceae; genus Rhizomicrobium. The sequence goes on from PKWC01000190.1 coordinate 884, forward strand.
ATGTACTCAGCATGGACGCGAAGTCGATCCGGCTGCGTACTGGAAGAGTGAATTTGCTGCCATTCGAACATCGCGATGGTGAAGTGCTGCTAAAGCAGGACATTCTGGGACATCGACTTATCGACATTGCCCGAAGCGCCCTCGTCAGGGCATATGATGTGCGCTTCACTTCAACGCCGGAAGGTTGGGCTGCAACGGCGCTGGACGTGCATAAACACCGTTGGTTCCAGCTCGGCGCCCACGAAGACCATCCTGCACGCGATTGGCATGCCTTCTTGTTATTGATCGGCAATCAAAATTCCCCGGGGGCTAATGTCACGGCGGACCGCATCCGGCGGCTAAAACCCGCGCAGATCGCAGATCTTATCGAGAGCGCGTCCACTCAGGAACAGAGCCTATTGCTCGAACGGGTCCACACAGACCCCCAACTGGAAGCTAATGTGTTTGAGGAGCTGGACGACAACAAGCAGACCCAGTTGCTTAAGATGCGCAGTGACCAAGATATTGCCGAGGTGTTATCCCGAATGCGAGCGGACGATGCTGCCGATGCTGTCATGGACCTGCCGCAAAGTCGCCGTCGAAGCGTCCTTGATCTGCTACCTCCATCGCAAAACTCCAGGGTCCTAGCCTTGCTTGGCTACCACGAAGCCACCGCCGGCGGTCTCATGGGTACCGACTATCTTGCTCTTCCAGAAGAACAAAGCATCGCAGATGCTATTCAAAAGCTGCGCGCGGCGACTACACACCAGCCAGAAGCCCTGGTTACAATTCATGCCTTACGTTCTGACGGCACATTGGCCGGGACGCTGGGCTTGGTCCGTGCTCTACAGCTGGATCCCGCGACCCTTTTGCGCGAAGCCGCCGACCCGCAGACGGTAGTCGCTTCACCAGAGGATGACATCATAGCTATCACGACGCGCATGGCAGATTTCAACCTGCTCAGCCTGCCGGTTCTCGACGCCAGCGGGCGGATACTTGGCATTGTGACTGTCGATGATGCTCTCGAAGCCGCCATTCAACGCGATTGGTTCCACCGGAAGACTGTTCATCGGTAACGGTACGGTACAGCTTGCAACGACACACAGCTGACAACAACAACGAAACGGGGGACAGCGGTGGCGAAACTCAAGTATAGCCATGCCATTGCAACGCTCTCATGCATTGCGGTGTTGCTGACTGCCGGCGTCGCGTTCGCAGACGATTCCGGCGCTGCGCCTGAGGATTGGTCGTTGCACGTCCAGGCGACATTCACCGATCAGTATCATCCGGCCTTCCGTTCACCTTATCGCGGCAGGAACAGCCTCGATCCGGGAAGCCGCGGCGACGAGACGTTGGACCTGACCTTGTTCGCGGGCCTGCGCCTATGGGACGGCGGCGAAGCCTATGTCGATCCGGAAATCGACCAGGGGTTCGGTCTCAGCGACACGCTGGGCGTGGCGGGCTTTCCCAGCGGCGAGGCATACAAGATCGGCAGCGCCGTGCCGTACTTCCGCGTGCAGCGTCTTTTCCTCCGCCAGACATTCGATCTGGGCGGACAGGCGCAGGACATCGAGCCCGATGCCAATCAGCTCGGCGGCACGCGCACGGCGGACAATGTCGTCGTCACCCTCGGAAAGCTCACGGTCACGGATATCTTCGATACGAACGCCTACGCCCATGATCCGAAGAAGGATTTCCTGAACTGGGCGATCATCGATGCGGGTGCCTTCGACTACGCCGCCGACTCCTGGGGCTACAGCTACGGCATCGCAACCGAATGGACGCAATCCTGGTGGACGTTGCGCGCCGGGCTTTTCGATCTCTCGACGATACCGAACGAGCCGCAGCTGGAGACCGGGTTCGAACAATTCGAGCTTCTGACGGAAGCGGAGGAACGGCACACGCTTTGGGGAGAGGATGGCAAGGTGAAGCTGCTGGGCTTTCTCAATCGCGGGCGCATGGGCGACTACAACGACGCGGTCCAGCTCGCTTTGGTCACGCATTCCACGCCGAGCACGGCTTTGGTCAGGCAGTACGCCTCGCGGCCGGGCGGCGCAATCAATGTGGAGCAACAAATCGACGACACGCTTGGCGTCTTCGCGCGCGCGAGCCTCAACGACGGCAGCAAGGAAGCTTACGAATTCACGGAGATCGACAAATCCCTGTCCATGGGCGTCGCGTTGAAAGGAACCCGATGGGGCAGGCAGAACGATACGGTCGGTGTCGCGGGCGAGATTGGCGGCATTTCCAGCTCGGCGCAGGCTTATTTCGCGGCGGGAGGAATCGGAATCCTGATCGGCGACGGCCGGCTGCCGCATTATGGCCCGGAACAGATCGCCGAAGCGTATTACAGCGCGCAGTTGACCGGCTGGCTGGCCGCAAGCGCCGATTATCAGTTCATCGACAACCCCGCCTTTAACCGGGACAGAGGTCCGGTGTCGGTCCTGGGCGCACGACTACACGCAGAATTCTAGATGTTCGGCCCCTGGTGAACCACCATGAACGTCTTGCGTCTCCTGACCACGGTTTCTGAGCTCGGCCTCGCTGTCGTGCTGGGCGGCCTCATCGGGTTCGAGCGCCAATGGCATCAGAAGATGGCGGGCTTGCGAACCAATGCGCTGGTCGCGCTGGGCGCGAGCGGTTTCGTCATCCTGGGATCGATGATAGGTCGAGGCGATCCTACGCCCATTGCTGCCCAGGTGGTGACGGGCATCGGTTTCCTCGGCGCCGGCATCATCCTTCGCGAAGGCATCAACGTGATGGGGTTGAACACCGCTGCAACCCTGTGGTGCTCCGCCATGGTCGGTACTTTCGCGGGCGCCGGGCAGGCGTGGCCAAGCATCGCGGCAGCCGCGTTCGTGATCGCGACAAACCTGCTGCTGCGGCCGCTCGTTCGCAGGTTCAACCGGCAAGTGTTCACTGCCGCCAACGTCGAAGCGCATTATACGGTCGAGGTCGTCTGCAGGAGCAGCGAGGAGGCGCACACCCGTTCCTTGCTGTTGCACGCGCTGTCTCAGGCCGGACTCGGCTTGCGCCGCATCGACAGCGAAGATATTCCCGATACGTCAAAGGTCTCGGTCACAGCAAAGGCCGTGATGGCAGTGCGCAACGATTCGGCTTTGGAGCAGATTGTCGGGCGGTTGAGCCTTGAACCATACGTATCTGCCGCGACATGGCAGATCGATCGCGCGATCATGGAAGTTTAGAGCGTGTTCCGATCGTATAGAACCAAAGCGCGTCATTCCCGCGCAAGCGGGAACCCAGGGGCAACCAGCAAATCGTTCAATCAGCGCGCGGACGCGCGCTGGCTGGGTTCCCGCTGGAGTTTATGCTCCGGCCGCGCTTCGCGCGGACCGGGGCGCGGGAATGACATTTTAGGGTTACGATTCAATCCAAGCGGAACGCGCTCTAGAGCGAGATTCGTCGGGACTGAATCGGGCGGGGGATTCCCAAAAGGCCGCGAGTCAGATTCAAGATGCTGGCTGGAGGGAGGCCAGC
>PKWC01000171.1:0-30056 GCA_003131925.1 Alphaproteobacteria bacterium
CGGCGCCGATCACGGTGTGGATCTCGTCGATGAAGAGGATGGCGCCGACAATGGCCTCAAGCTCCTTGACGACCGACTTCAGCCGTTCCTCGAAATCTCCGCGATAGCGCGTTCCGGCGATCAGCGCGCCCATGTCCAGTGCGTAGATGGTGCTTGACTGGAGCACTTCCGGGACGTCGTGCTTGACGATTTTGCGCGCCAGGCCCTCGGCGATCGCTGTCTTGCCCACTCCGGGATCGCCGACGAAGAGGGGGTTGTTCTTCTGGCGCCGGCAAAGAATCTGGATCGTCCGCTCGACTTCCGCATCCCGCCCGATTAGGGGATCGATGCGGCCGGCCTTGGCTTTCTCGTTGAGATTGACGCAATACGCTTCGAGCGCGTCGTTGCCCTGCTTCGCCGGTTTTTCGCTGTCTTCGTCCTCGTCGGATCCTCGCGCCGCCTTCTGCTGGGTCATGCCGGGGCGCTTCGCAATGCCATGACTGATGTAGCTCACGGCATCGAGGCGGGTCATATTCTGTTCCTGGAGAAAATAAACCGCGTGACTTTCGCGCTCCGTAAACAGAGCCACCAGCACGTTGGCCCCGGTTACCTCGTCGCGCCCCGAATTCTGGACGTGCAGGACGGCGCGCTGCACGACGCGCTGAAAGCCCGTTGTCGGTTTGGCGTCCTCGCCATCCTCGATGATCAGCGTCAGCAGTTCGTGATCGACATATTTCAGAAGAGAGCGCCGCAACGCGTCGAGTTCGACGTTGCAGGCCTTCATGACCTGCGCCGCGTCGGAATCGTCGAGCAAAGCCAGCAAAAGATGTTCGAGTGTCGCGTACTCGTGGTGGCGATCGCTCGCGAGCTTGATGGCGCGATGAAGAACCTGCTCGAGGCTTCGCGACAGCGAGGGCATTTATGTCCTACTCCTTTTCCATCGTACACTGCAGAGGATGTTGATGCCGGCGTGAAAATTCAATCACCTGCGCCACTTTGGTCTCCGCAACCTCGTAGGTAAAGATGCCACAGATTCCCACCCCGTGACGATGCACGTGCAGCATGATCTGAACCGCTTCATCCCTCGCCTTGTTGAAGAAGTTCTCGAGTATGTGAACCACGAATTCCATCGGTGTGTAATCGTCGTTAAGCAAGAGAACCTTATATAGGCTCGGCCTTTTCGTTTTCGGGCGCGCCTTCGTTGCGACGCCGGTAGCCGGCCCGTTTTGTCCGGAGTTTCCGCGCTGGTTCTTGCTGCTCATGTCCGAAACTGAAGGCGGTCGCCCGCCAATGATTGCGCATTCGAAGCCTAATCGAAAGGCCCCCGGCGGGCGCCCGATGCCCCGGATGCGGCACGCGCAAAAAAACGAAAGGCCCGAACCTTGCGGCCCGGGCCCTTTGCACGCGCTCCGCGGGGGAATGCGGAACGCGATTGCGCTTGATTTATTTATGCGCGATTCAGGTCGCGCGTGCGCTCTCCACGATCTCGACCCAGGCCTGAACGCGGCCCTGCAGAGGACTGATCGCTTCTTTTGTCGCCGAAAACATGATCTCGCTGAGTTTCGTCATCTGTCCGACATAGGCGTCGAACGAGGACTTTACAAAGTCGGTCTGCAGCTCGAGAGCTTCATGAACCGATTTACTGGCGAACAGCGCCCTGGTGGCCGAAATCGAGTCTTCCACCGATTGCTTGGAATAGCTGTAGAGCTCGTTGTGGAGCGTCTCCACGCCCTTGCCCGCGGCACTCGCCGCCTTTGCATAGGCTTCGACGGTTTCGCGGCCATAGCCGAAGAAATTGTCGTAGCCCCGAACCGCCTTCTCGAAACCCGTCTTGAACGCTTCCGAACCGTTTTTCATCGCGGTTTCGATCGCTTCCGCGCCGACGACCTTGTCGCCGCCCTTTGTCCTGTTGTTTGCCATTGTGGCTCTCCTCATAGTAACGATTTCGCGAGTGACCAGCTTTATGCTGCACTGCAACATGACGTATATGCGGTGCAGCATTCGCCTTGTCAAGGGGATTTGCCCAATGGCCAGCCCAGCCGGCCGGAATTGCGGAATCGGGCGACCCAACCAGGCGCGTTTACCACTTAACTTATCCTAAATACCGGGAATCTAAGGTGGATTCTCGAAATCGATTGCATATCGGTGGCTGATTTGCTCTTGTGGTGGACGACAGGATTCGCTGTACAGGTTGGAGTACAAATGTTGGAACGATCGCGCGCCGTTCTCCGCGCGTTCAGGCACCAGCGTGCGTGCATGGCGCTCCTGCTGGGGGGCGTTGTGGCAGGCACGCTCTGCTGCGGCACTGCCGGCGCGTCGATCAGGCGCCACCACCGGCCCGTTGCCCGGACGTTTTTGTCCCTAACCGACCCGGGTAAGGACGCCGCCCTTGTCGTCGACGGAGAAACCGGCCGCCCACTTTACGCACGCAACGCCGACGCCTTGCGCCATCCCGCGTCGCTCACGAAGATGATGACCCTTTATCTTCTGTTCGAGCAGTTGAAGAGCGGGCAGATGACGCTCGCGACCCCCCTTTCCGTCTCGGAACATGCGGCGGTGCAGCCGCGCACGAAATTGGATCTGCGCCCAGGCACCAGCTTGCCCGTGGACACGGCGATCAAAGCCGTTGTGGTGCTTTCGGCCAATGACGTCGCGGTCACCATCGCGGAAGCGATCGGCGGCACAGAAGGTCATTTCGCCGAACTGATGACAGCGAAGGCACGCGCGCTCGGCATGACCCATACCTATTACGATAACGCATCCGGACTGCCGGACCCCTTGCAGATCACTTCGGCGAGCGATCTGGTTATTCTGGCGCGACACCTCGCTTACGATTTTCCCCAATATTTCCATTACTTCTCGACGTATTCGTTCGGCTATCGCGGGGCGACCTACTTTACGCACGACAATCTTATCGGAAGATACGATGGCGCCGATGGAATAAAGACGGGCTATACCGGGGCGTCCGGCTTCAATCTCGTTTCGTCCGTGGTGCGCCACGGGGTTCACATTATCGGTGTGGTCATGGGCGGCGTTACGGCGCGCCGGCGCGACAGTGAGATGGTCCGGCTGCTCGACGACACATTTGCGTCCATTGCGAAGAACCCGCGGCTCGCGGCGCGCGAGACGATCCCGTGGACGGCAATGGCCAGCAATGCGGAGACCAAGCCGGTAATTGCCGGATTCACGCTCGGAAACGTGGGCAGTTCGCCGCCGCCGACGATGCTCCCGGCCCTCCCGGCCAACCAATCACTCCTTCCCGGCCGGTCGGCTGCATCGGCCGATGACGAAGACGCCGCGGAATCGCGACCTGATGCAGCGTATGAAACGCTGACGAGCCCACCCGAGGCCGTCGTTACGTCGTCCCCCGTATCCAATCATTCAGGGCTATCCAATCATCCAGGGTCTGCCGCGGGTCCGATCGGTAGCGCTCCGGCTGCGATTTCTCAACCAGTCCCGCAAGCTCCGATGTCACTCGCTGTGGCGCCTCCACATTCGGAGTCGAAAGCGGTGGCCGCCGCCGAATTGCGGGTCAACACGCCTCGGCCGCAGCCTAAACCGAGCATGCAACTCGCGGACTACCAGCCGCTGGCGCTCGAGCCTCTCATTCTCCATCCGCGCGAAAAAGACTCTGCGCGACGCGACGTCGCGCTGCCGCCAATTCCCGTTTCCCATCCTCTGTCGGCGGCACTCGGGAACGCTGACTGGACGATCCAGATCGGAGCATTCGACGATGCAGCCGATGCGAAAGCGGAGCTCGCCGCCTATGCCGGACGCTCGATGGATGTGCTGGGTCAGGCGGCTCGCATCGTGGCGCCGATACAATCGGCCGAAGGCCATGTCCTCTACCGGGCGCGATTCGGGCCGTTCATCGAGCACCAGGCACGCGAGGTGTGCCAACTCCTGACCGTCCGCGGCGAAACATGTTTCGCCGCTGTTTCCGTTCGCGAATAGAAGTCAACGTTCCCGAACCGGGTGCGCACCATCGCCTGCGTCACGTGCCGCGCCCATTCAGCAATACGTCTCTCGCTTCGTTGATTCGCGCAGCCAGATAGCTCGTACCGCCCTTGTCCGGATGGTTTTGCAGGATCAGGCGTCTGTGCGCGGCGTTGATTTCGTCCCGCGTTGCGCCCGGCTCCAATCCCAGCAATTTCAAGGCCTCGGCACGCGGCATCGTCGAGCCGGCTCGCGCTAGCGGCTCCTCGGAAGACGTCGAGCGGCCGCCCGGCCCGCTCTTGAAGGGCCAGCCATCTGGCCAGGCATGGCCGCCGGTAAAAAGACCCCAGGCAAAGCTTCCGGCAAGCATGGCGAGACCCACGCGATCCATGGCGGCAAGTCCGATCGCCGCAAACAAAAGGACCGCGGCACCGGAATAGCGCAGCCCCCTGGTCACGAGGCGTGTATCTGCTCCGGCAAAGGCGCGCAGCAACATCAGGATCGCGATAAGCGCGACCCCACCGGCAAGAACCGCAATCATTCAAGCAATCATATCTGTGCGTCGTGAGACGACGACAGCGGCATCGCCCTGCGTCGCCGCTCGGCGCGAATGATGACCAGTGCCGAAATGCTGACCACTATGACGCCGAGACATGCCGCCAACTCAACGAATTTTCCCCTCTCTCCCGCAGCCACTCCGGCTATGACCCCAGCAGGACCGGCGGCGACGATTGCAAAAAGTGCCAACGCTTTTAGCGATCGGGACACCTGGGAATCCCTCTGGGCGCATCGCCGTCTCGCGCGCAGATACGAGGACGTCGTGGATCCGGAAACATCGCAGGCGCATGCCACTTTCCGGAGCCTTTGGCAATCGACCGGGCTCCAGGCCTGAACCCATTGAGCTCCGCACTCCGGTCCGGCGCTTTCGCAACCCAGGAACCCGCGTTTCGTTGGTTCGTTAGGTTCGGGTGCGGACCGCGCCCGAGGGGATTCGGGAGGAATTGTCATGAACAGCACCATCAGCCCGGCGCTTGCGATCGTGCTGGGGGCCGTCGTCATCATCGTGCTGCTCGCCACCGTTGCGTTCATCTGGTGGCGGGAACGCAGATCGAAACAGTTGCGCGCGCGCTTCGGCCCGGAATATCTGCGCTCGCTCGAGGAAATCGGAAATCGCCATGAGGCGGAGGCTCGTCTGCACAGGCTCGAGAAGCGCGTCGAATCCCTTTCGATCCGTGCGCTGCCGCCGGAAGAGAAGGCCCGCTACGCAGCGTCCTGGCGGAAGGTCCAGGCCGATTTCGTCGACAGCCCCGGCGAAGCGCTCAACCGTGCCGACGAGCTGCTCGGCTCGGTGATGGAGGCGCGCGGCTACCCGGTCAGCGATTTCGCGCAGCGCTCCGCCGATCTCTCGGTCGATCACGCGGCGGTAGTGCAGAACTACCGCGCGGCGCACGAAATTGCGCTGCGGCACCAGCGCGGCGAAGCCGACACCGAGGCGCTGCGCCAGGCGATGATCCACTACCGCGCGCTGTTCGCCGAACTGGTGGAGGAGCCGGAGGGGGCGCGGGCGAAAGCCTCGTAGATAAAATCCCCTGACCATGAGCATGATCCTCCGGCCTGACCGCGGGGAGGGTGAGCCAACGAACGCAACTTCAGGAATTCAGACGATGAGCGAAGCACTGCAGGCGGACAAGGAATACGGGGAGGAACGCCACAAGGAACTGGCGACCGCGAACCTCGCCGGAACGGAAACCGGCGGCGCCACGAACGGAGGTGGCCACGAAGAGAAGGCGGCGCCGCTGCTCCCAGCCGAGGACGCCGATCGCATGCGTGCAGAATGGGATTCGATCCAGGCGGCCTTCGTCGACGAGCCGCGGGCAGCGGTGGAGAAGGCCGACAATCTGGTCGCCGCCACCATGATGCGTCTCACCGAAAATTTCGCGGAGGAACGATCGAAGCTCGAAGGCCAGTGGGACCGCGGCGACGACGTCTCGACCGAAGACCTCCGCATTGCGTTGCGGCGCTATCGGTCGTTCTTTCAGAGGCTGCTGTCGGTCTAAGGGCCGATCGGCCAATCGTATCCGACCCGAACCTAGTTCCGGTCGTGACGAGGCCCATCGAACAAATGTCGAGCGTCCGGAATAAAAGCCGGCCGTGCCCCGTCGTAGGTCTGACAAGAGGTGCGACGAAGCGGCGACGCTTCTGCCGCCACGAGGAGACATTCCGATGATGCGTTCAAGCTTGCGGCCTGTGCTTCAGGCCATCGCCGCGATCGCCCTTGCAGCGGCGTTCCCCGTCTCGGCGGCCGCCGGCGCATGGCAGGCGCCGCACCGCAAACCACTGCTGTTCGTCTCGAATCTGGACGGCGGCATTCGCATTTATTCGGCAGACGTCCACAATTCCAATGTGCAGCTACAGGGCACGATCACGAACGGCACAACGCGGCCGGAGGGAGTGTGGATTGACGGCAAGGGCATCTTGTATCTGGAGAACGGGCCGCAGTATCCGGCGCAGGCAGACATCGAGGAATACAAACCCGGCGCCACCTCGCCGTTCTTCAAGATCACCGACGGCCTCAATTCTCCAGGCGCGGTTGCCGTCGGTAGCGACGGCACCGTTTACGTCAACCAGCTGGGAGAAGCGGGCGGCGGCGGCGTGATCGGCGTGGTTGCTGTGTATCCAGCGGGCAAAACAAAGCTCGAACGAACCATCAGCCTTAACCCGACGCCGGAATACGGCATGAGCGCGGGAGGCATGGCGTTCGACCAACAGGGCAACCTGTACGCCGCAACCATCGGAAACGCGACCGAGGTGCATGTCTTCAAGATCGCTCCCGGCTCGTCACAGGCGACCGACCTCGGCCTTCAGGGGTATGGCGGCTCTGCCATTGCTATCGACGGCGCCGGAAATCTGTACGCGGGCGGTGGCGGCGGCTTCATCGCCGTGTACCCTCCTGGAGCGACGTCGCCCTCGCGAACCATTCCGACAAGTTTCTCCGTGTATGGGCTGACCGCCCGTCAGAACGGCACATTGTATGCCGTCGCAGACTCGTTTGTTGCGGAGTACGCTCCCGGTGCGAGCACGCCAACAAATTATGTCGACACCCTCGACGGCGAAACGTTCACCTACGACGCGGCGCTCGGCTGGCAATAGCGACGGTGCAACAGCAACGCGCCGCCGCTGTGTGCGCAACGTAACGGCGTATCGGACTCTGACTCCGCCGGTCCAGGTTCGAATCCTGGTCCCTTGGCAGGCTGTTGAAGAAGTAGTCGGATTCCGCTGCGCTGGATTCTGGAATCGGCCCCGTCTGTCGGCTGGCAAAATCGCGTCCAATAACGATTGCATTTGTACGGTGGCTCGATCGACCAGCTGTCTGGGAAGGGCAAATCATGCGAGCGAAGGCGGATTCGATGCGCTCCGGAAATTCGGTGGTGACGCATTTTGACTTTTGGCAGCGTTTTGAACGTGAGCAGGAGTGAACAGCCAACACTTTCGTCATCGGCTATCAATCCAGATTCGCTGGCTCGGCCAATGGGCGCTGGCGATTGAGATGCGTCGGGGAAATCTCCGCAATGACTCCACTCTTGATTGCTCACATCAGTGCGGGAAGCCTCGGGATATTCTCAGGCTATGCGGCCGTATCCGTTCGCAAGGGCGAGCGCCTGCATCGCGCGTTCGGAACCGTATTTTTCCTTTCCATGCTGACCGTATCCGTTCTCGCCGTGTATCTGGCCCTTTTTGTGCCGCCAACCCACTCCGGGGGGGGCCCGCCGAGTGCCTCCGTTTCCGTCGGGATTTTGACGTTCTACCTCGCGGCCACCGCATGGATGACCGTCAAGCGCAAGGAGGGACGTGGGGGATTGTTCGAAAAGGGTGCGCTCGTTGCCGTCTTGGGCGTTGCAGTCGCCCTGCTGATCTTCGGCTTGCGAGCGGCGAGCATACCGGCGGCCCGGCCCGGCTCCTATGTGCCCTACTTCGTCTTCGCGTCCTTCGCGGGGTTTGCGTCTGCCATGGACCTTAAGGTGATTTTGCGCGGCGGTATTTCCGGCGCGCAACGCATCGCGCGGCATCTTTGGCGCATGTGCTTCGCGCTGTTCTTCGCAGCAGCCTTTTTCTTCCTCGGACAGCAAGGGAGTTTGCCCAGGTTCATGCACGGATCGCCGCTTCCTTTCATACCGGCGCTTGCGCCTTTGGTATTGATGTTCTTCTGGCTATTTCGCGTTCGGTTCATAAGCCGGGTGAAGAATAAAACGATCGGCTTATCGGCCTCCAAGCAGATCGCTGAAGAATTCGTACTGGATTGGCGCGTTCCGTGATTCTCTCAACGTGGAATTGCGTCGAGGGTTGGGTAGTGCGCGAAGATCAGTCGGCGCGCACGGTCCCCGCGAGGTTGAAGGTCAGCGACACAGCCGTTTTGCCGTCTCGTGAACCTTACAGGCCACTGCTTTTGTTCACCTCCCTTCCGACTCAAAGAAAGTGGTCAATCCTCCCTTGTGTTGCCGGCTCTTTCACGGCGTGGAGTTCATGTCGGGCTTTCCCGTATTGAAGTCCACCGGCACCGAAACATGCTCCTGCACAATGAGCCACTTGCTCCCGATCTTGCGATACACGTCGGTGACGCGCACCGTGAAATCGACGGGCTTGTCCTTCGTGTCGGTTCCGGTCACGTGCTGGATACTGTGGCTGTAACCTATCGGGCCCTCCACGCCGACGTCGAGATCGCTCACCTCGAACTTCAGCGGTCCCTTGAAGGTCGCGAGGAAGTCCTTCCAGTCCTTGCGGTAGGCGTCCGCGCCCACATATTGGCGCGGCGGCACGACATCGAACACGAACAGGCTTTGATCCGGCACGTAGCACTTCATGATCGCGTCGACATCCTTCGCGTTGAAGGCCGCGGCGAAGCGGCTTTCCAGCGCCTCGATCGCGGCGTTGCCGTCCGGACTTGCCGAGACGCATGACGGAATGGCCACGGCGCCGAACGCCAGCGCCAGTGAAATCACAGCATTGAGTTTCATTTGTTCCCTCCAGTTGGTTGTTGCTCGCAGAAATGCGCGGCTGCTGCCCGCGTGGCATGCACAGTTCGGAGAAACGGGTCTCGCAGGATTCGACGAATGAAATTCACGCGCCACCGCCGCGCTCCCCCAAGCCGGCTTGATATTACCACGGCGGGGGCGCGCCTCCTACACCCCTAACCATGCGTCCGTACAGGCAGCGTCGCTGGAACCCGCCTTTCGACGATCTCGCGCCACGTTAGTGTTTTGACTGTCGCCGAATTCCTGATGTGCCCCCTCCGGCGCTTGCCCCGCCGCAAGGCCGGGGTCGCGCCACATCCGCCCCAAGGAGCGAAGGAGAAATGAGCCACGCGATGGCAGGCGCCGAAGGCCGTTACTTTCCGATCAGCGCCTTGATCGTGTTCATGTCGCGCGGCGAGCCGAGGCCGCCCAGGAGGTCATAGCCCTTCACGGCGGGATAGTTGCCGCTCGCATGGCCGATGATGTCGTGCGTCATCTTCGGGTTGGTGCTGTAGGCCGGGTAGAGAGTCGGATTGATAAATCCGATCTCCGGCTTTCCCTCGCTCACCGCCAGCTGGTTGGCGAGCGCAGCAAAACCCGCCCACATCGGCGAAGAGAAGCTCGTGCCGCCCCAACCTCCCTGGCACGAACCTTGTGAGCAGATCATCATGTCAAAGTCCGCGTTGGCGGAGACGTCCGATACGTTGCGCAGTTTCCTGGAACCCTTGTTCTTCTTGTTGATATAGGGAAGCTGGTACGACTCGATCTTGATGTGCTTGTCGACAGACGGCCCCGAGGCACTATATTTCCAGCCCGGCTCCCTCTTCCAGGAGCCCGCAGCACCGTTGGTGACGAGATCGGTGCCGCCGACCGCGATGATGTTGGCGTCTTCTTCCGGCCACGGACCGCTGGCTTCGAGCGTCACATTGTCGCCGCTCGCGGTGAACCAGGATTGGCCTTGCGCCGCCATCTCCTGATAGATCGGATCCTCTACGTCGAACCGTTTGTTGTACCCCCACGACGTGCTCAGCTGCTTGCTCGTGTCATCCGACGCCATTCGCTCTTCGATGGCGACGGGGTCCTGCGCGACATAAACCTGAACTTGATCGAGACCCGGCGCCATGGAAATCGCGTAGTCGATGTCGAGCGTCTGCTCTCCGTCGTTGCAATTGCCGCAATCGACATTCGTTCCGTCGACGGAGATGCCGTTGACCGGCACGTTGAGCGGCTCCTTGAACGTGGCGAAGTAGAGGGGAATGTCGCTCGGGATGTAACCTTCGAGCTCCATCAGGCCTACGGACTGGCCCGTTCCGACGAGCGTGGCCTTGATGCCGGTCGCGTAATAGGCGGCGCGGAAATCGCTGCCGATGAAATTGCCGCCCGGGCCCGAACCGGTGCCCCCGCGCCCGTTGCGGCCCTTGCCGGGCCTGACCAGCTTTGGAAAGGGGAGCTCGAAATTGTCCAGACCCGTGATGGAGAGCACGGGCACGTCGAGCGCCAGCGCCGGTTCGCGATCCGGCGCCATGAAGTTTCGATTCTCGGTCGGGTGACTGTAGAGGTTGAGCTTGACGTTCAGCACGCGCTCGACATCGGACGCGTTGCCCTCGATCTGGAACATGTAGCGGTTGGCGTTCGTATGCGTGACGCCGAGGCCGTTCGCGTTGAAGTACCTTATCGCCGCGTCGTAGTCGCTCTGCGCAGGTCCGAAGCGCGCCGTGAATTCCGCGACCGAGAGGTAGTGGTGATACAGCACGCTGTTCGGATTGTAGATCTGGTCGTGGAGCAGGCTGCGGAGGTCCGCCAGATTGCGCATCAGGAGCACGACCTGCAGACGCAGATGGGCGGACGGGGCGACCTCGCCCATCTGTATGACGCCGTGCTGCGCAACGACGCTGGGGACAATGCTTGTCCTGAGTGCGGCAGCGGAGGCAGAGCTTGCGGCCGCGACGGCCACCACTGACGCAATGAGCCACGCACGAACCGCGGAACCTGGATTTTTCATGCACGTCCCCTCCTGGAATGAGCCGCAGACCGCTATTCTCCGATGAGCCCGGGTTGGAGCGGATGATAACGCATTTCTGAGGCGCGCGGGAAATCGCGCCCTGGAGGGACGTCGCCGCGCTTCACCGGCGCCGGCGGACGTTGGTGGGGCACCGCCGCCCGAGGCTCAGATGATTCCCGCGCGTCGCTCACACCGCTGCAGCTTCCGTGACTTCCGACTCCGACCCTGCTCTTAGAGCGTATTCCGCCCGGAATGAATCGCCACCCCAAAGCGTGTCATTCCCGCGATGATCCCCCGGTTTAACCGGGGGAGAACCCAGAAGCAGTGCTTCCGGAATTTCTTCACGGAGCTGGGTCCCGGCTCTCCGCTTCGCGTCGGCCGGGATGACACGCTTTGGTTCCATATGAGCGGTACGCGTTCTAGCAGGCGCAGATCGCTATGGACCGCCATCCGTCGTGATGATTCCGCCTCGTGGGCAAGAGAGCCCATGAGAGGAAAGCGCGACAAATTTTGCGGCATTCTCGTCGATCTTCCATGCGGCTTTGGCCGGAAGGAGAGTCGCGTCTCGCGGAGAATAGTGGGTGGAGTTGCCGCCACTGCCGGCGGCTCGATTGTCCAGAACAGCAACTATTAGCCCGGCTACCTGTATCCCGTTGGCCTGACAGGTCCCGGCCGCGAACTCAGGCGAAGGCCTGGAGTGCGGCGGGATCGCGAGCACGTCATGAACAATCCCGCGCGTGTCTGACAACACCATATATTCTTTTCCACATATCAACCACGACGTTGAGTTGAGGCGATCGGAAATTTCATCGCCTCCCAGGTCCTTGAGCCCCAACGCGATGTGGCGGCCTTCAATCTTGACGACGGGGTCATCGCTCATTCGCTTGTCCGCAAGCGCTCGTGGAATGTCGGAGCCGCACCGCACAGATTCGAAGCCGTCCCGCGCGTGCGCCGCTCCGAACGGGAGAAGGAGGAGTGCCAGAAACTTGAAAAGATGCCTATTCATATTGATCCCCCCGTCATCGGATCTTATGCGTCTTCGACTGCCGGCGACACAGCCGGCTTGCCGTAAAGTTTATGAGCACGTTCTTGTGATAGCGACTCATACCAATTCTGAAACTCAGGTGAGAGCCAATGGTGGCGCGCGGCCCAATAGGATTTGAAGCCGGATGTCGCCGCAAAATCGGTCGCGGTTTTCTCAACGTTATGCCAGTGCTCCGTGTCGAGTTGTCCGTGCCGCCATTGAACGCGTGCGCCTTCGAAGAAGCGCAAGGCTGCGCCGGCATAGGCGTAAAATCGAACGCGCTCGTCGTCTGTCAGGCTTACAATGTCGTCGATTCCCAGCCTCCAGATCCGCGCAAAATCTCCGCTTTCGACAACTTGCATCGTTATCTGTAGCCAATTGTTCGAATGAGCCTGCGACGCCCCGGCTCTTACGGCCTGTGTGTTTTGCCTCAACTGAAATCCGACGAAGATCAGCGAGCCGAGCACGGCCACGCCACCGATGAAACTGCCGATGGCCGCAAGGTCCGAAAGTGACATATGATGCCCCCTGAGCCGACATTCGCCGGATGATTCCGGGTTGCACCGGACAATAGTGTTTTTCTGAGGCTCGATGAAGCCTCGGATGCGAGTGACGAAGCTGGCAGCGTACAGGCGCGAGGAAAATCGCGCACATCGGTCTGGTCATGTCCTGCTGCGATACCGAGGCGATGGCCTTCAGGCAATCGGGCGGCGGTTTATGCATTCACCGTCCCCGTGTTCCGCGCGGAGGCTGTAGATACCTCAAAAAAGGCGCTATTTTCCGCTCCAATCCGGCGGCATCCACAGACTGAGGGCTCATGCGAAAATTCTCGACGCGCTGGCGGCGTGCATCTCTTGCGGCTACGTTATTGCTGGCTACAGTTCCGGCTGTTGCCGGCGTCGTGCGCACCGACTCGGGCCTCGTGCGCGGCGTGCGTCAGGGCGGCATCGAAGTCTACAAGGCGATTCCTTTCGCTGCGCCGCCTGTAGGCCGCCTGCGTTGGCGCGAACCGCAGCCCGTCACGCCGTGGAGCGGCATTCGCGCGGCGAACACCTTCGCGCCCGCCTGCATGCAGACGGGAGTCTCCATGCCGGGTGAGACGCCACCGAACGTGAACGAAGATTGCCTCTATCTCAATGTCTGGACACGGGCCCGCAACGCGTCGGCGCACCTGCCGGTGATCGTGTGGATTTACGGCGGCGGATTCTTCAATGGCTCCGCCTCCATGCCGCTCTATTGGGGCGACCAACTGGCGCGCAAGGGAGCGGTCGTCGTGACGCTCGCCTATCGCCTCGGCCCGTTCGGATTCCTTGCCCATCCCGAACTGACCGCGGAGTCGCCGCACCACTCGTCCGGCAACTATGCGTTCCTGGACCAGATCGCGGCACTCCAATGGGTGCGGACGAACATCGCCGCGTTCGGCGGCGATCCGGCACGCGTGACGATCGCGGGGCAGTCTGCCGGCGCAGCATCGGTCAGCATCCTGATGGCCTCTCCTCTCGCCGCGGGATTGTTCCAGCGTGCGATCGGCGAGAGCGGCGGCATGTTCGAGCCGATGAAACTCGCGCCGAACTATCTGCTTGCGAATGCCGAACACGACGGCGAAGGATACGCCGCCTCGCTCGGCGTGCATTCCCTCGTGGAGCTACGCGCGCTGCCGGCGGACATGCTGCTCAAGGGCAAAGCCGGCCCGATTTCGCATCCCGTGATCGAGCCTTACGCGCTGCCGCAATCGCCCTATGACGTGTTCGTTGCCGGCAAGCAGAACGATGTGCCCATCCTCGTCGGCTCCAACGCCGATGAAGCGCGCTCGCTAGTTTCCCATCTGGAGACGGTGAAGGCATCCAGTTTCGCTGCCGACATCGCGAAGAGCTGGGGACCGCTGCCGCCGCAACTGCTTGCCGCCTATCCTTACGTGACGGACGAGGACGTGAAAAAAGCGCGCCTCGCACTCGAGCGCGATCTGCGCTTCGCATGGGACGATTGGGCGTGGGCGCGGCTGGAGGCGATGAAGGGCCGCAACGGCGTCTACTATTATCACTTCGCGCACGCGCCGCCGTTTCCGAAGGGATCGGTCTATGAAGGCTGGGGCCCGAGCCATTTCTCCGAGCTCTGGTACACCTTCGATCATCTCGACCAGGAGAAATGGGCGTGGACCGCCGCCGATCGAAAGCTCGCCGATACGATGTCGAGCTGCTGGGTGAATTTCGCCGCGTCGGGAAATCCGAACGGATCGGCCGTTGCCGAGTGGCCGCAATTCACAGCGTCAACCTCGCGCGTGCTGATCCTCGGCGATCCCGTCGCCCCCGGCGATGTTGCAAACCTCAAATCCCTGCAGGTGTTCGACACGGTCTACGACCAGGTAAGGGGCACGAAGTTCGGCGAGGCACTCGCGCGCTGAGCTTTGGTGCGCGCGAACCGGGACAATGGTTCAACCGGCGCTGAACTCGCTGTAATACCAGCTTGGTCGGCTTGGATCACTATGGCCCCCATCTGCCGTGATGATTCCGCCTCGCGGGCAGGAGAGCCCATCCGCATGGGCCGAAATTATCTCCGTTACCGCCAAGGCGATGCCGTCAACGCGCTCATGGCCGCCGCCGGCTACAACTTCCGCCTCCTCATCCGCTGCTAAGGCTCTTGCTGGTCCGATTGCTGATCGCCTTCTTTGGCCAGCCTCAGCTCGCGCCAGCCCGATATCGCTATTCTTCACGGACGACTGATTGACGCTCTTGCAGTCGCTCAGCAAGTCATTGCACCCACTGGTATTTCTCGGCTGGACGTCTGTGCGCATCTTGTTCAACCCTTGTGGCAAATCGTCCAGAAATTCGAATTCTCCTCTTTACAAGACACCGCCATTGTTGAATGCTTTAGCTTCTCAAGGGCGCTCGTCGAGCGCTTACGGACTTTGACCAAGAAAAATGGGGTCCATTCATGAACATCATCAGAACAGCATTGCTCGGTGCGACAGCGTTGTCTCTCACGATCGGTTTTGGCGCAACGACAGCGCTCGCTGGCGGCCCGAACGAGACCGCCGCATCGATCCAGAACCACGGCTCCGGCGCGCCGATGGCTCCAAGCGCTGAAACGAAAGTACACAAAACGTACGCCGCCAGCGTAAACGCGAATGGCTCATTGGCTCGCGGCGCTGGCGCAACCGGTTCATTGCTCTTAGGAACTGGCGCTTACGAAGTGGATTTCAGTGCGAACGTGTCGGGATGCGCATATGTCGCGACCCTCGGCAATTCGACCGGCGGCACGGCTCCGGCCGGATACATCACTGATGCGCCACGTGCCGGCAATCCGGATGGCGTGTTTATCAAAATAGAGAATACCGCAAGCACCGCGACAGACGAAAATTTCCATCTGGGGGTTTTCTGCCCAGGTTAATTCAAACAAATAGGGCTGCTGTGGCGTTTGCGCGTTGTGGCGCCATTGCAATGACAGGATGCCTTGTTGCCCCTTCCCCGGTTGAGGAAGGGGCAAATTTTTTATCAAGATAGACCGTAGTCAGGGCTTTGCTCGCACGTCATATTGATGGTGTGAGCAAAGCGTCAAACACGCCAACACCTCCTGCAGGCATATTGGGCGGCAACTCCGCGCGAAAATTTGATATTCCGGAGATGGACCAATCGCCCGCCCATCCCTGTTTGCGAGAAGCGGCAACCCTTCTGGGAGCCGGCCATCTCCGCCGCGCAAGGACGGTGCTTGAAGATTTTGTGGCAAAACATCCGGTGGTTGTTGGTGCTCTGCGTCTCTTGGCCGAAATCGCGGCCCGCGAGGGCCGTAACAAAGATGCAGAAGACCTGCTGGCAAAGTGCGTGAAGCTAGCGCCGGGCTCGAGAGATCTCGAATTCTCGTACGTGAGCACGCTCATTACGGCAAACAAGCCCGATGCGGCACTGCAAGAAATTGAAAAGGTGCTGACGGACGATCCGCGGAATTCGACGTTTTGGGGGCTGAAGGCCATTTCGCTGGAAGCAATAGAGGAGTATGAAAGCGCCGCGGCACTGTGGCAGGGACTGGTCCAGGATTACGCGACCGATGTGGGCTGGCTGCGCTTCGGCCATGCGGTCAGGTATCTGGGCCGCTGGCAGCAATCCATCACCGCTTATCGCAACGCGATTGAGCTCAATCCCTCCTTCGGCCGCGCCCACTGGAGTCTCGCGAGTATCAAGACGTTCCGGTTTAGCGACATCGAAATCGAGCAGATGGAATCTCATATTCGTCGCGCGGATTTGCCCGCCGAGGATCGCCCGCTGCTGCATCTTGCACTCGGCAAGGCATACGCGGATATGGGGCTCTACGATAGGTCATTCAGCAACTATGCGAGAGGAAATGCTCTCCAGCGTCTAGACATCAAATATGATCCCGACATCGCAACGGCTTATGTCGCGCAATGCAAGAAATTCTTCACGGTCGATTTCTTCGGTGCGCGCGCCGGATGCGGAGCCGGCGACAATGCGCCGATCTTCATTATCGGAATGCCACGTTCCGGCTCGACTTTGGTCGAACAGATTCTCGCCAGCCATACGCAGATCGAAGGAACCAAAGAACTGCTTGAGCTGCCTGAACTCGTAAGAACCGACATCCTGTGTCCTGGCGCCGATTATCCCGAAGTCCTGCAAACTTTCGACGCAGCAACTTTCGACCGGCTGGGGGAGAGATATCTGAAAGCAACGCGCATTCACAGAAGACTTGGCCGCCCGTTTTTCACGGACAAAATGGGCGAGAACGCGATGCACGTGGGTTTGCTTCAGCTAATATTGCCCAACGCCAAAATCGTGGACGTGCGCCGGCACCCTCTTGCCTGCTGCCTGTCGAATTTCACGGAGTACTTCGCGAAAGGACACGAGCACAGGTTCCGCCTGACGGATGGCGCGCGGCTGTATCGGGATTACGTTGAGCTCATGGAGCATTTCGACCGCGTGCTTCCGGGAACGATTCATCGCGTGATCTACGAGCGCCTGGTAGCGGATCCCGAGGCAGAGGTCCGCCGCCTGTTCGCGTATTTGGGTTTGCCCTTCGAGGGGGCGTGCCTCGAGNNTTCCGAGCAGGTGCGCATGCCGATATTTCGGGATGGTCTTGAGCGGTGGCGCCATTACGAACCCTGGCTTGGGCCGACGAAAAAAACGCTTGGTCCGGTTCTTGACGCCTATCCTGATGTACCGGCTTTTGCGTGAGGTTCTGACCAAACGAACTGCAGACACGTTGTGCTTTCATCGGCGGAAGCGATGAGTTCAACATCCCTGCAATCATGCCCTTCCTGTGGGGTAGTCAGTATCTCCGCGCGGAAATCGGATCGTGCTGCTCCGGTAGCGGCGAGATGTTTCTCAAGCAGTCAGAATGCGATAGAGCCTGCTAAGTTGGGCCCACTTAGTTCGGGAGCAGCAGATGGTGCGGCGGACGGCGCCAATTTCGTTGGGAAATACTGATGGCTGATGGTAGTTCGCCTGAGCATCGGAACAAGGACGAAAGCGCAGACCATCGCTTTGCCGAAGCCAAACAGCGCTTACTCCTCCGGGTCCAAGATCGCATATTGGTTCAGGCTGCCGAGGCCGTCGCCGCGAATCAGCTCATCGTCGCCGAGTCGCTGGTGTCGAAGTTTCTGGAGTCAAAACCGGGAGACGCCAATGCACTGAACCTGATGGCGGACATTGCCCGGCGCACAAACCGGTTTGACGCCGCCGAGCAGCTCCTCAGTCGCTGCGTGGCGCAGTCTCCAGGTACAGAAGGTTTTAGATACAACTACGCTGTCGTCCTTCGCCGCCTGCACAAATACGGGGAGGCGTTGGCGCAGCTGGACGAGCTGCTGACTGTAGATCTCGGCAATGTTCTGTATCGCGATCAAAAGGCCACTCTGTTGACCGCAATGGGGAAACATGCCGAAGCGCTCGTCTACCGCCGAGAGCTCGCTGAGGAATTTCCGCAATCGCCTGACATGCTGGTACGCTATGCCCACGCGTTGCGTGACGCGGGTTTCCAAACCGAGTGCATCGCTGCCTATCGTAAAGCGCTGGAAGTCGAGCCCTCCTTCGAGGCTGTTTATTCGAATCTTGCCTCATTGAAGGTGTATCGCTTTACGCATGACGATTTAGAGGCAATGGAAAGGCAATTAAAATCAGCCCCTTTGTCGACAGAAAACAGGGCTGGGCTGCATCAAGGGTTGGGTAAGGCCTACGGTGATCTGAATCGCTACGACAAGTCGTTCGAGAATTATGCCAGGAGCAACGCCCTGCGACGCATTCAGACCGGTTTTGATATAGAACGTGTGACTGCATCCCGGAAAGCCACCGAGGTTTTTTTCACTGAAAGTTTTTTTCGCGAGCGGATGGGCTGGGGATGCGGTTCCAATGCGCCCATCTTTATCGTTGGCCTGCCGCGATCCGGCTCCACGCTGCTGGAACAAATCGTTTCCAGCCACAGCGCCATCGAAGGCCTGGGGGAACTCGAAGACCTCGATTCCGCGCTCGTTCGGCCGCTCGCCAATTTTAGGAAGGAAGTTCAGCTTGAACAATTCACAGATGGGGATGGGGGGGTCGACAAACCCGGCCTGATGAATGCCTATATGCAGATCATTGATCGCCTCGGCGCCGATCAATTTGGATCTATGGGAGAACGCTATCTGCAATCAACGGGCCGGCGGCGGCTCACGGATCAGCCGTTCTTTACCAACAAAGCACTTGCCAACTATTTCTATGTCGGACTGATTCATCTCATTCTGCCGAATTCCAAAATCGTCGATGCACGCAGACATCCCCTCGATTGCGGCTGGTCCTGCTTCAAGAGCCAGTTCCCGGGCAGNNACTCATTGAGGCTCAGCGACATCGGGCAGGATTATGTGAATTACGTCAGGCTAATGGCCCATTTCGACAAGGTCCTGCCCGGCAGAATCCACCGCGTGTTTTATGAGCATCTGGTTGCGGATGCGGAGGCGGAGCTCGGGCGTCTTTTCGACTATCTGGAACTGCCCTTCGAGGAACAATGTCTTCGGTTTTATGATAACGAGCGTCCGGTCAAGACGCAAAGTTCGGAGCAGGTTCGCATGCCGCTTTACCAGAACGACGTCGGCCAATGGCGTTCCTATGAGCCGTGGCTCGGTCCCCTCAAGTCTGCTCTCGGTTCGATCTTGGACGGCTACCCGAATGTGCCGGACTAGAACCGAGGCACGCGGCTTCCGTCGAGATAATCGATCGTGTGCAAGACGGCGAAGCGCCACATTCTCGTAGATNNAAGGGGGGCCTGCATCGATCCGCATGGCTATGATGCGGGCAAGAAAATCAAGGGCAAGAAGCGCCACATTCTCGTAGATACGCTCGGCCTGCTGTTGAGCGCCGCGGTGCATTCCGCCGAGCTCCAGGATCGCGACGGCGCTGCATTCGTGGTCGATGCGCGCACGCGAGCGTTGTTCCCATTCATTCTGCGCATCTTCGCCGATGCAGGCTATCAGGGACCGCGTGCCGCGCTGACCGCCGCCAGTTCCGGCAGCTGGATCATTGAAATCGTCAAACGCAACGAATTGCACTCATTCGCCGTGCTGCCGAAACGATGGATAGTCAAGCGCACGATCGCCTGGATCAACCGATGTCGAAGGCTTGCCAAGGATTGGGAGTGCCTCAACCGCAAGGCGCTCGCGTTCCTGCGCCTCGCCTCAATCCGGCTCATGCTTCGAAAACTTTGCAATCCCGTATAATGTCTCCGGACAGACTCTTAGGCCCGTTACTTCTCCACTGGCCCGCACAATGCCACTCCATGCTGGACACTCAATCATCCTATCCACAACCGCAATCACTGCCCTCGAAGCTCCCAAGCTGGCTGCGCACGGCCCAATTGAAACCCTTCCTCGTCACTCTCAACTGCTCGCCGGTTTGCCCGCGAGGAGCCGCGTTCTCGTTCCAGCCCGATCCCGCAGCGGGCATATTTTGGCATCCTGATAGTTGGCTGATACCCAGTTCGAGCCGCCCGATTCCGCTTTCTTCTGCTTTGTAAGTATTTGTATTTATTGGAGCAATTGGTCGGAGCGGAGAGATTTGAACTCTCGACCCCCAGTCCCCCAGTATGTTCCTGACCCGCCAATTGCGAGGTTTCGTTGGTCGCGACCAAAAAGCGCGCCCGGCGCGACCCGTGCGCTCCGGAAGAAGGTGTTTGTAGCCATAGCCGTCGACGACGCCTGCCTTTCCCCTCGCCGGTCGTCGCAGGTCAAGGGCCTCGAATTCATCGACATCGAACAAGACGAATAGTGCTCGGGGCGGCGTGATTCGGACACGCGACCCTCTGCTCCCAAAGCGGACCATTTTTCAAGCAGCCCAAGGGTTTAACTGCAAAACGGGTCGATTTCCAGCCTAAATGATTCAATGCGTTAGGGCGGGAGTGCAAAACTTTTTTCGGTCGGCCCTTGGGGGTCCCTTCGGCTTGAGCATATACGGCGAGGGGCCAAGCCGATTCAGTTGGTGTTTTCATTTTACGAAATACGCAAACGCGATAAGGATGGCAAAAATTACCGCTCCCGATAGCACGCCAGCAAAGAATGATCCTTTGCTTTTTGCGTTGCGCCTCAGAAACGACGTGATGAACGCGAGCGATGGCACCCTTGAGCGCTGTCTCACTTTGCGAACGGATCGCCGTTTTCTTTGGCGGTGTGATATTTATAGGCGTGACATTCGAGATCGTGCTTGCATTTGGCCATTTCCCGCTAATTGAGCCACTAGGATACTGGGGGCCAGTATGGGCGGATGCATTAGTTGCCATTGGAGTCGGACTAGAAGTCGCCTTTGGGTTCAGGGGTAGTGGCCTCCAAAGCGAATTAACACGGCGATCAAACGCGTTGTTGGCCGCAGCCTTGAGAGTTGCCACCGAAGCAAATGCGCGTGCCGCTGCAGCGAATGAGCGGGCCGCGAAAGCGGAATTGCAGCTTGCGCCGCGCTCCTTGGCAAGAGAACAAGTCGAACAGCTTTTGGAGTTGAAAGGCGTCGTTTCTGCCGTAACCGTAACTTGTGCCGCTGATTTCGAATCAACGAGATTTGCCGCCCAAATTGGGATGGCGCTGCAATATGCGGGCGTAGAAGTGCATAGCGGGCAGCCACGGATCGGGCTTACGTGGTCTGGCGTGTATATTGTGGTTCCTACGAAACCAACTGAGTTCATTAAAGAACCGCTGTACCAAGCCTTTTCGAAGGCTGGCATAGCAGTCGGTTGCGGGGATCGCAGCCAAACACCGTTGGCTGATCTTTCGCCGGACCTTCCGGTAATCATGGTGGGAGAGAAGGGTTTCACATACCCGACAATTCCGTATGTCGCCGGGTTCAATCCAGCCGCGATGAAAGCAAGTAAGTAAGCGGCGGTAAGGACACAAAAATGCCCGCTCCATCCGTCAACTTCGGGACAGTCGCCCAAATTAGGACACCACCCGGAGTCCGAAACATGCAATCCGTGAGCCCGACCCTCCAGATTCCCGACGTTGCGTTGCGGCCAGCGTGGGCTGACCGCGGTAGCCTGGCGCAGGCGCGCGCAGATTTGTACAGCCAGCGGCCGGTCCGCGACCCGAAACTGATCGAAGCGGCCACTGCATTGGAGAATGACGAGACAGGCAACGCAAAGCGGATTGCATCGAAGTTTCTGGCAAAGCATCCGCGAAGTGCCGATGCGTTGAATATCATGGGCGAAATCGCCGCGCGCGCACACAACGTGAGGGACGCGGAACGTTTTCTCATGCAATGCGTCCAGTGCGCGCCGGACCACCCGACCTACCGGTACAACTACGTTGTCGCGCTGATGGAGGGGGACAAGTTGCAGGGCGCGCTTGCGGAAAGCGAAATATTGCTGGCGAAGAATCCCGACAATCCCCTTTTTCGATGCCTGAAGGCCCATTTGCTGGCCAGGACCAGGAAATACGCCGGGGCGGCAGACCTGTTCCGCGAGTTGACAGTGGCATGTCCGGATTCCGCCGAGGTCTGGATGGGGCTCGCCAATGCGCTCCGGAGCCTTGGCGGACATACCGACGAGGTCGTTTCGTGCCTGCGGACGGTAACCGGTTTCGATCCCGCCTGCGGCTCGGCATGGTGGGCCCTGGCGTCCATGAAGACAGTTCGCTTCACGGACGACGATGCCCGTATCATGGAGGAGCAACTCGCAAAATCCGGCATCGGCCCGGCCGAGCGCAGCGACCTGTACTATGCGCTCGGCAAGGCTTGCGGGGACGTCAAGCGATACGAAAAGTCATTTCAGTATTATTCGAAGGGGAATGCGATCCGGCGAGTCGACCTGAACTACAATCCCGATTCGACAACCCGGATGGTGTCGCGCGCCCGGGCGGTCTTCACGCCGGAACTTTTCCGCGAACTTGAGCATGCCGGCTGTCCTTCGGCGGAGCCGATATTCGTCGTGAGCCTGCAACGCTCGGGTTCTACGCTGACCGAGCAGATTCTCGGTTCCCACTCGCAGATCGAAGGCGCGGGCGAACTCCAGACGCTGATCCAGATAGTCGGGGCAGACGTAATGCCGAAAACCGGCCCGGATTATCCCAACGGCATGGATCGCCTCACGCCCGACGATCTGCGGTCACTGGGCGAGAAATATCTGGAGCAGACCCGCACCAGGCTGTCACAGGGCAAGCCGTTTTTTGTCGACAAGAACTGTTACAACATATGGCAGGTCGGCTTGATCCATCTCATGCTGCCCAATGCCAAGATCATCGATGTCCGGCGCCACCCGCTCGCCGCGTGCTGGGCGAATTTCACGATGAGTTTTGCGCATGCTCCGCCGCTTTCCTACAAGCTCACCGACATAGGCCGCTTCTACCACGATTACGTGTGCCTCATGGCGCACTTCGATCACGTCATTCCCGGCAAGATTCATCGTGTCATCTACGAGAATCTCGTGGCGGATCTCGAATGTGAAGTGCGCAGAATGCTCGACTTTATAGGGCTGCCGTTCGAACCGGGCTGTCTCGAATATTACAAGAGCGACCGCGCCTTCAGTTCATTCAGCAATGAACAGGTGAGACGCCCCATTTTCAAGGAAGGCGTGGACCGCTGGCGCGCCTACGAACCCTGGCTGGGTCCGCTGAAGGCCGCCCTCGGCCCGGTGCTTGACGCGTATCCCGGGGTGCCCGAATTTCCCGTATAAGCAAACTCTCGGTCCTGAATTCGGGGGCCATTCCGCATCGTGCGCATCGCAGGCAAGCGTCCCCACCGGATAAATGGCTTCTCGATGCCTCCGCGATCAGTTGGGACTCTTTTGCCGAACCGCCTTCTGAAGCGCGGGCAGGCCACGAAGATCGGCATGACGCGCTCGACATCAGTCATGCAGGAGCTGCCCGATTGCCAGGGTGGGTTTTCCGGCGATAGACTTGAGCCTTCAAGGGGGAGCCGATCCGATGAAAATGCTGTTAATCGCGACGACCGCACTCGTGTGTGTCACTTCGCTTGCCATGGCGGCCACTTTGCCGGAACGTCAGGCTGGATCAGGCCATAGCGGGCTGGGCACCAATGAGGAATTTCTTTGTACTTACGGCTTTAAGCTCCACGCCTTTAGAAGTTCCAGTTTGCATTCCTGGCGTTGGGAACGTGCGGCAACTCCGGTCATTGGCAAGGGCGAATCGGTCAACAAGATTATCGTTAAAGATGGTCCGTCTGAGGGGGGCAGCGGCAATGGATTCCAAGTCGCGATATATACGTCGCACCTGGGCACACCGAGCAACGAACTTGTCCAGGCATCCTCATACGCGTCGGGATGCGGACGCGTGAAAGTGCCGATTTCCCCGATAAAACTGGAGAACGGAAAGAAATACTGGATTGTGCAAAGCGTAATTATCCCTGAGTCTGGGGGATCAAGCTCGCTTGTCTGGGTTTACGACACGAAGCGAACTCACGGAGCATTGTCGCAATCCGGGCACTCGAGTTGCTCCTCCGCCGGATCGTGCTTCTATCACCCGGGGCCCTGGACGCCCATAACAGGAGGAGTTCCCTACGCACGTGTCCGGGAGAGCGCCGGGGCATCGGAACTGAATCGTCCTCCGCAGTCGCAAGGTGCCAGCGACGGCTCCATATCTCCCGTGGTCGTTCCAACAAGGCGTGGCGGCCATGAAGGCAACATTCCGAGATATCCGCCCTGAATCGTGCCCGCGCTTACAGCAGCCAACCGACATGGCGCGCCCTAGTGGAGCCATGTGAATTCCGGCGATAGACCGGAGCCCTAAAGGGAGTGCTGATCCGATGAAAATGCTCCTGATCGCGACGACCGCTCTCGTGTGTGTCACTTCGCTTGCCGCAGCCGGCACTTTGCCGGAACGCCAGACCGGATCGGGACAGAGTTCGCTCGACTCCAACGACGAATTTCTTTGTAATTATGGCTTTAAGATCCACAATTCCAATGTGGACGACTTCTTCTTTTACCTTTGGGAACGAGCGGCAACTCCGGTCATCGGCACGGGCGAACCGGTCAACGAGATTATCGTTGCAGACGGCTCATCCACGGGATCGTCCCACTCGGGATTCCAGGTCGCAATATATACGTCGCACCTCGGCAAACCGAAAACGAAACTTGTCTCCGGATTCGGAAGCCAGCCGGGATGCGGACGCGTGAAGGTGCCGATTTCTCCGATAACGCTGGAGAAAGGAAAGAAATACTGGATCGTGCAAAGCGCACTGCGCCCGAGTAATTCCTCGACTCCAAACTCGATTGTCTGGCTTTACGACATGAATCGGACTCACGGAGCATTGTCGCAATCCGGGTCCTCGGTTTGCTCCGCATCGTGCGTCAGTCACCCCGGGCCCTGGCAGCCCATAACGGGAGGCGTCCCCTTCGCACGTGTCCGGGAGAGCGCCGGGGCATCGGAATTGAATCGTCCTCGGCAGTCGCAAGGCGCCAGCGTCGGCTCCACAACTCCGGTGGCCGTTCCAACAAGGCGCGGCGGCCATGAGGGCGACATTCCGAGATATCCGCCCTGAATCGTGCCCGCGTTTACAACAGCCAACAGACAGAGCTGATCCGATGAAAATGCTCCTGATCGCGACGACCGCTCTCGTATGCGTTACTTCACTTGCCACAGCGGGCACTTTGCCGGAACGTCAGGCTGGATCTGGCCATAGCAGGCTGGACGCCAATCAGGAGTTTCTTTGTAATTACGGCTTTAAGCTCCGCGTTTTTGGATATTCCAGTTCCTCCATCTCCCGCTCCTTCGTGTCTTGGGAACGTGCGGCAACTCCGGTCATTGGCAAGGGCACTGCGGTCAACGAGATTGTCGTTGAAGATGGTCCGTCTACGGGCACCCCCAGTGGATTCCAAGTCGCAATATATACGTCGCACCTGGGCAAACCGGCAACGGAACTTGTCTCCGCATCCGCAACGCAGCCGGGATGCGGACGCGTGAAAGTGCCGATTTCCCCGATAACACTGGAGTACGGAAAGAAATACTGGATTGTGCAAAGTGTGCGGTTGCACCCTCATAATTCCGAGGCTTCAAACTCGATTCGCTGGCTTTACGACCAGAAGCGGACTCACGGAGCATTGTCGCAATCGGGGCACTCGTCATCGTGCTGCGATCACCCGGGGCCTTGGACGCCCATAACAGGAGGAGTTCCCTTCGCACGCGTCCGGGAGAGCGCCGGGGCATCGGAACTGAATCGTCCTCCGCAATCGCAAGGCGCCAGCATCGGCGCCATATCTCCCGTGGCCGTTCCAACAAGGCGTGGCGGCCATGAAGGCAACATTCCGAGATATCCGCCCTGAATCGTGCCCGCGTTTACAACAGCCAACAGACATGGCGCTCCCACGGGAAGTTTCCTAATCATTGCTATGTCGAAATTTGCCGAAAACGCTTTACTGGCGTTGGACGAACACGGCCTTCGCGATCCTGCACCCTAAAGCGCGCACCGCCGCGACCTTGATATTCGTTGCATGTAATGCGGCCCAGCCCATCCCGCACCGTGACACTGAAACGAGCGGTTGTGGCCGTGGTCCAATACCGGGCAGTTAGCATCGTAAAATCAGAGGCCAAAATCCAATGCTTCTGACAAAGCCCTGGCAGCGCGTCTCGATATAACTGGACCGCCATTGCCAATTTTTGAGATGGCCTGCTAT
This sequence comes from Alphaproteobacteria bacterium, assembly GCA_003131925.1. GTDB lineage: Bacteria > Pseudomonadota > Alphaproteobacteria > Micropepsales > Micropepsaceae > Rhizomicrobium. The sequence goes on from PKWC01000171.1 coordinate 26,027, forward strand.
CTGAAATCGTACCGTTCAGAAAATCAACGGTGATATACCCCGGGGCGTTGCGGCGAGCGTCGCCAAAAACGTCGAAATCGTAGACACCGATAAGCAAGCCGATCCCACTCGCCAGAGACGCGGCGATATTGTGCGCAACGGACCGGAGCACATCGTGCCTCATGTTGGCATGATAGCGGCCTGATGGGACTCCCGAAATTGGCGGGTGGGACAACCGCGCTGAATTTTCCAATGAAATCAAACAGGGGAATCAGATTTTGGTGCGCCCTAGCAGGTTGTTGAAAAAGGTTTTTGAGGGGTACGCATGAGCAACTTCGATTCGCAAACTGCATCCAGGGCGTAGGCGGCGCGTCTCTCGATGTTGACGCTCGATGTTGCGCGTTGGTGCTTCCGTGCTTCGGACAGAAGCACCGGGAGCCGTTCGGGCGTCATCAGCTGTCCCGCAAGGGCGGTGAGAACCATGTCGTCCAGTTGTGATTCCCGAATGGCCACGGGATTGGAACAGGCAAGACTGCCCTTCAGCCGGTGCGAGGCACAGGCATAGTAGCGGTAGCGTCCGCTCTTTCCTGTGCGCACCATGAGCGGCGCGCCGCATGGCTTTCTTCGGCGATTGCGGCGCGCGGAAATAACATCCGCATCTGTCGTGCCGCCGCCAAGTGAGCACGGTTCTTCGCGCGCGCCGCCGTCTCTACTTCCTGAGCGTGAAGACGGTTCCGCAACCGTAAGGGTTGTTACACCCAGTGTCGCCGCCACCTTGCGTCGTGCCGTACAGGTTGCCCGCTGAGTCCCTGATCAGGCTGGCCGAAGGGCCGGCGCCATCGCTTCCACCGGTGAAGGCATAGAGCACCGTTTCGGTGCCGTCGGGAGCGAGCTCGAAAACGGTTCCGCAACCGGAACCCTCGCAGTCAGCGCTGCCGCCAAGCGCCGTCACGCCATAGAGGTTGCCCGCCGAGTCCTTGATCAGGCCGCCAATGGGGTCATCGCCGTCGTTTCCGCCGGTGAAGGCGTGGAGCACCGTTTCGGTGCCGTCGGGCGCGAGCTTGAACACGGTTCCATTTCCAGAGGTTCCGCCACCGAAATCCGTCGTGCCGAAGAGGTTGCCTGCTTTATCTTTGATCAGACCGGCAAAGGGGTCAGCACCGTCGGCTCCGCTGGTGAAAGCATGGAGCACTGTTTCGGTGCCGTCGGGAGCGAGCTTGAAAACGGTTCCGTAGTGATGGGCGCCACCGAAAGCCGTCGTGCCGTAGAAATTGCCAGCCTTGTCCTTGAGCAGGCCGGCTGTGGGGTCATTGCCGTCGCTGCCGCCGGTGAAGGCATAGAGAACCGTTTCAGTGCCGTCGGGGGCCAGCTCGAAAACAGTTCCGTAGCCATAGCCGATGCCGCCACCCGCCGTTGTGCCGTACAGGTTGCCCGCCGAGTCCTTGATCAGGCTGGCCTCGGGGTAAGCTCCGTCGCTTCCACCGGTGAAACTATAGAGAACACGAAATCCGGCGGCATGAGCCATGTTGAGCGATGCGAGCATGGCAAGTGCGGCAGCGCCGGCCAAAATATGTTTGCCGCGAACATCAAGCGCGCGCATTGCGTTGATCCTCCTCTTTCAATTCTCGGGAGTGACGCCAAGGAAGAAATTCGGCTTGATACTACACTTCTTTGCCGGCCCGGCGCCATGGGTTTGTTGACTTCAGCCGCTGTGGACCACGACGACCCATCGGTTCTCAGTATCATCCTCTCCGGTGCACCGGAGAGGATTCGAACCTTTGATATTCGCGGTCCAAAAAAATAAGGAACGGGCTGGTTGGACCAACCCTTTGTTGCTTTCAATTGCCTGTTAGCCCCAGAGTTAGCCCATTGAAATTTGCGCGTGGGTACTAAAGCTATCGTTCAAATTAGTGCCTTAAAATCAGTGGCTTGCTTGCTGGTCGGAGCGGAGAGATTTGAACTCTCGACCCCCAGTCCCCCAGACTGGTGCGCTAACCAGGCTGCGCCACGCTCCGTGACCTTACCGCGGAGGGTCATCCCGCGGGACGCGGACTATAGGCGCGAGACGCGTGCGGGGCAACGCGATTTGCGCCGATCGCGCACATTCGTCATCGCCCTTCGACAGGCTCAGGGCGAGGGTGAGTATTTATTCGTGGTGCATGCGCCGCTAAAGCGTTGCTAGCCCGATTTATGCTGTGCGAACAGCAGCGCAAAAAAGAGCCCGAAAAAGATCAGGACCACACCGTACCCTCGGGTTGTCCACCGATACCAGCGGGATTGAAGGATCCGGATCTGCCAGTCGCACAGATGATCGGCAAAGCACAGACAAGTGATCCCAAGACCGATCACCGCCACAATGAAGAAGGCGGCAGCGGGCCACGGAAACGCATGATGCTGCATGCGCGCGTCTCACCCGCCCACATGGCGGCGCGCGGCGGAGAGGCGGGATTTCAGCGAAAGCAGTTGCGTCAGCACCGCATCGAGATCGGCGTGGTGCGTTTCGTCCAGTGCAACGGTCTCGGCCGCATCGCTGTGGACGCGCGAAAGCGTGGCGATTGCGTCGAACTCCCCGCTGTCGGAAGCGGTGATCTCTGTCGGTGTGCCGCGCTTGCCGTGGAGCTTTAACGCGTTGCGGCCGAGCTCGGCGGCGAAACGCACGCCCTTTTCGCGCAGGATCTTCTGCACGCCCTTGATGGTGTAGCCTTCGAAATAGAGGAGCGCGCGGATGCCGCGCAGGAGATCGACGTCTTCGGGCCGGTAGAAGCGCCGGCCGCCCGCACGCTTGACCGGCCGGATATGGGCGAAGCGCGTCTCCCAGAAGCGCAGCACGTGCTGTGGTACGTCGAGCGCGTCGGCCACTTCGCTGATCGTGCGGAACGCTTCCGGCGATTTCACGCTCAACGCGGCGGCCTGCGCCATGCTCACTCCCCGGCCAGTTGGAGTTCCGGCATCTCGCCGTTGATCACCGCTTTGAGCACATGGCTCGGCCGGAACACGAGCACGCGCCGGGGCGCGATCGGCACTTCGTGACCGGTCTTCGGATTGCGGCCCATGCGCTGCGATTTCTGCCTCACGGAAAAAGTTCCAAACGACGACAGTTTGACCGATTCGCCCCGCGCCAGCGCGCAGCAGACCTCCTCGAGAATATCTTCGACCATCTGGGCCGATTCATTGCGCGAAAGGCCAACGGCTTTGAACACGGCCTCGGTCAGATCGGCCCGCGTCAGAGTATGGTTGTGCATCAAAATTGTGACTCCCCTGCATCACGTCCCGCAAGCGTAGGAGCGTCAATTTTTCCCGTCAACATCAAAGGGATAAGGGGGTGATTTGAGATTGCGGGTTATGGCGCTCGCGGCCCTCCTCCGCGTTGCCGCTCCCGTCGTTTTCGCAAAAAAGGGGGCACGCGGAGCCGCGGAGCCGCGGAGGAAGGAAAAAGATGAACCGCCAAGCCCCGGATTTANNGCGCGCCGAAGGCGCGCGGATGTTTCGTCTCCGCGGCTCCGCTTCCTCCGCGGCTCCGCGTGAATCTTTTTCCGACGAGTCCGGGATGGCGAGGACAGATGAAATCTGGCCTATGCGCGCGGTTTCACCACCTCACCAGCGAGGCGCCCCAGGTGAAGCCGCCGNNCGCCGCCACGCCAAGGGCGAGCGGCACCGAGGCTGCGGAGGTGTTGCCATGGTCGGCGATGGTCGAGATGACGCGCTCCGCCGGAATGCCCAGCCGCCGCGCCGTCGCATCGAGGATGCGCTGATTGGCCTGGTGCGGCACAATCCAGTCGATGTCGGAAACGGCAACGCCGCTCGCCTTCGTCGCTGCTTCGATGGCAGCGACCGTGTTGATCACGGCATGTCTGAAAACATCGCGTCCCTGCATCCGCAGATGGCCCGTCGTCTGCGTCGTCGATGGACCGCCATCGACATAGAGAAGATCGTGCAGACGCCCATCGGAATAAAGAAGCGTGTTGAGCACGCCGCGGTCGGAGGAATCACCTTTGCCCTCGCCCGCCTGCAGCACGAGCGCGCCCGCGCCATCGCCGAACAGCACGCAGGT
>PKWC01000171.1:30071-34269 GCA_003131925.1 Alphaproteobacteria bacterium
CGCGCCGCGCGTCATGCCGAGCCTCGCCTGGATATTTGTGGCGACGGCGGGAAACGTCTCGTCGGGAGTCGTCGTGGCAACGATGACAAGATCGATCGCGTCGGCGCCGAGCCCCGCATCGACAAGCGCAGCTTGGGCCGCCTTCAGCGCGAGGTCGGAGGTGGTTTCGCCGGGCCGCGCAACATGGCGGCGATGGATGCCCGTGCGCTCCACGATCCACGCGTCGGTCGTATCCACCCGTTTAGCCAGATCGGCGTTGGTCAGGATGGTCGTCGGCAGATACGCGCCAAGACCGGCAATGAGTGAACGAACGAATCTCACGAAGCCGCAGCTCCGGAACTCGCAGCAGCGCCGAGAAGCGGCGCCACCGCCGCGCGGTCCGCGACGATCTTGGAGATCACTTCGGCGCGTGCCATGTCGACCGCCATGTCGAGCGCGCTCGCAAAGCCGAGCGCGTCTGTGCCGCCATGGCTTTTCACCACCACACCGTTCAACCCCAGAAAGATGCCGCCATTGGCCGCGCGCGGATCGAGCTTGCGGCGCAGNNGTTGCCGGTGAAGCCGTCGGTCACCACCACGTCCGCGGTTCCCTCTGAGATGTCGTCGCCCTCGACGAAACCGCAGAACTCGATCGGCAGGTCGGCGCCGCGCAGGATCTGCGCCGCGCCGCGCACGGCATCATTGCCCTTCACGTCCTCGGCGCCGACGTTGAGCAGGCCGACGATCGGACGCTCGAGCCCCAGGATGGCGCGCGCGAAGGCCTCGCCCATCACCGCAAAGTCGACAAGCTGCTGCGAGTCGGTGGCGATGTTGGCGCCGACGTCGAGCACCACGCTCTGTCCGCGCATTGTCGGCCACAAGGCTGCGATCGCAGGTCTGTCGATCCCGTCCAGCAGTCCGAGCTGGAACATCGACATCGCCATCAGCGCACCCGTATTGCCGGCCGAGACGGCCACTTGCGCTTCCTTCTTGGCGACGGATTCGATGGCCCGCCACATGCTGGTGTTGCGCCCGCGCCTGAGGGCCTGGCCCGGTTTCTCGTCCATGCGCACTTGTTCCGCACTGTGGCGAACCGCGGCGCGCGCGGCCAGCTTCGCGCGCTTGGCGAGAAGAGGCTTCAGGACGGCTTCGTCGCCATGCAGCAGAAATCGCACGCCCGGATGGCGCACGAGCGAGCGCGAGAGCGCAGCCATAACCACGCCCGGACCGGCATCGCCGCCCATCGCATCGATCGAAACCGTTATTTCGGGGCTCACCCTCGCCTCGCTGCGACTGTCCCCGCGCGCGGTCCGCGCGGGCGGCGCGTGTCAGGCTTCGACCTTCACCACTTCGCGGCCGCCATAATGGCCGCATTTGGCGCAGACGTGATGAGGCCTCTTCTGCTCGCCGCATTGCGGGCATTCGATGTGGGCGTTCGGGGTGAGCCGGTCATGAGACCGGCGCATATTGCGCCGCGACGGCGATGTTTTTCTCTTGGGTACCGCCATGGCGGTGCAACTCCTTCAAACTGAAGCCGAATCCGATTGGGGCGGCGTCTTTCGGCGCTTCTGCCACTGGCGGACCGGGCGGGCAAAACAAGTCGCGGAGTGAACAGGAAAGCCGCCCCGGATTCAAGGCAGCCTACGAGGGACGGGCTGCCCGTCTAAGCGGAGACATATCCTCCGAGCCGGGGGGCGAGCGGCGTGCGGAACTGATGCTCACGATCCCAGACAAAAATGAAGGTGCCGAGGATCATGTTCACGGCCTCGCCGTCATCCGACATCGGCGCCAGAAGCGCATCGAAATATTTGGGAGTCTGTCCGAACCATGAGCCTGAACCGGTGAGCCGCATGGGCGCGCGGCGCTCCATGACCGCGCGATACCCGGCAAGCGTGGCCCGAACCGTCTCGTGGCCGAAAGGCGCGATGGTCTCGCTCATCAATTTTCCGGTCGGCTCGAAATAGAAGAATTCGCGCAGCTGCGTGCCGACCACGCGATAGCGAAAGTCGTTTCCCCCATCGACGACGTCGGCCAGAAGGATGTAGGGCAGGAACGATTTGAGTTGCGCGGGCGAAATATCGCTCCGGCTGGGCATCGCGCGGGAGCCGCGCTTTCCGTTCCAGTAATCGCGCACCGAGGAAAGCACCGCGGGCCAATCCGTCGCGCTGTCTACTTCGACATTCGGCAATGGCAACTCGTTCAAAAATGCTCTCTCAGTTCCACGTGGCGGAGCAAGGACGGCGAGCCCATCCGACCTTAGTCCGACCCCGACCCCGACTGCGCTGCCCGAACCAGATTGTAGATGACGGCAAGTGTCACGAACAGAACCGCGCCCGCGACCATGCCGCCGATCACGAATCCGCTCCACCAGCCGGCGCTCGGGACGAATTTGCCCCCGTTTTCGAGGCGCCCGGCGGAGGCCAGAAAAATCCCCAGCGCTGCTCCGAAGATTGCAGCCGTCCCGATACGAAACCTGACCGGCATTTCTTCCTGCTCTCAGTTCGAACCGGGCTGCCTGAATTCCGTCCTCATATTTCTATTTGTTTCACGAATTGGTAAATGAAACGGAACCCGCCTCCCCCGCGCCCGGCGATCGCATATATCCATCAGGCGGTCAGCGGCGCTGGATTTCGCCTATCCGCGGAGCCACTGCAGAAGATAGATGAACCGCCAAGACGCCAAGGCGCCAAGGGATTCTTGCGCGCCTTCGCGCGCCACTTGTCCTTGGCGTCTTGGCGCCTTGGCGGTATTCTTCAGCCTCCCTACGCGCAAATGCGATCGCCCCGCCCCGCGCCCCCGTCCCCGATGTCGCGCGTCAGCGTTCACGCCTGAGCCTTTCGAGCACCGCAAACGGGCTCTCCGGCGCATCGTCATCTCCGGGCAGCTCGAACGTCTCGCCGGGCGCGCGGGGATAGGGGTCGATCGCCAGCAACAATTCCTCCCGCAGGGGTCCGGCGAGATCGTAGCGGGTGCGGTCGATCTCTTCCGGCGCCTCGTCATCGGCGGAAGCCGGCGTCACGAGTCCACCTTTGTCGGCATGGCGCTGCAAACCCGGCGACAGCTGAAGCGTGCGCGTGAAGCTCCTCGCGATCGTCGAACGCAGCGGTTTCAGCGTGACCACGCTCTTCTGCACGATATCGGCCGCGAATTCGGTCTCGAGCAGAAAGCGCGTCCGCGATTGCGGTCGGATGTCGACATGTCCCACGAGGCGCGTGACCTCGTCGACACCGGCCCATTCCGCGAGGCGGCGAAGTTCGTCCGCGCTCGCGATGATCGCGCTTTCGTAACCCGCATGCGGCAGATCGGCCAGATTGCGAAACCGTTCCAGGGGGGCCGTGATCGTCATGCCTTCGTTCCGGCCGGCGCAGGCAGGGGACCAAAATCCAGTTGTCCCCGATCGAGGCAGAGACTCACGAAGCCTGCGCGCGCGTCGAGCACATATTTGGCAAGCATTCCCGCCAGTTCAACCCGCGAAGTCTCGCCGCGATAGAGGTTGCGGGCGATCGCAGCGGCAAGTTCGCCTTCGCTGCCCGCTTCGCGGTAGGCGCGCAGACGCCCATAGAANNTCGCCCGCGCCCTGCTCGCGCAAGGCTTCGTCGAAACAGGCGAAAAGCGCATCGACGAGCGCCTGGGCGAGCGTCGCCTCACTCCTGGTCTCCAAAATTTCGAGTACGAGCCAGGCGTGCAGCACGACCAGGTCGAACCGGCCGTCGATCGTGTCGGAAACCGCAAAACTCCTGAAGAACACGGGCTCGCGCGCGCGCTCCGAAATCTGCGCACAGAGGCATTCTGCGACACGCTTGCGTTCGCCGCGCAGCTTGAGCGCCTCGAGCATCGGCTTCCTCGTCATCGGCGCCGCCTCTTGCAACGCCGCGGGCGCAACGCTAGCACATGGGAGGCGGGGCGCAGGGTCAGGTGCGAGGTGTCTTCGATGCGGCGTCCGGTTCTTGCGATTGCGATGCTGGTGCTGGCGGGTTGCGTGCCGGTGACGAACCAGCGCGGCTATTTGCGCGATCCCCTGGGCGAAGCGTCCATCAGGATCGGAACCGATACCGAAACCTCGGTGCAGGCACGGCTCGGGGATCCATCGACCCGCGCCACGTTCGGCGCCGACTCGTGGTACTACATTTCCAGCGTCGAGAGGCAGCTTGCCTTTTTCGATCCCAAGACTGAAACACGCGCGATCCTCGCCATCCATTTCGACAAGGACGGCAAGGTCC
>PKWC01000171.1:34336-44492 GCA_003131925.1 Alphaproteobacteria bacterium
CTCGCCCTATCCGTGAGGGCGCACACTTCAGCCGCCTGAGCGATTGCTCACCCCTCACCCGCGTTGTGGCGGTTGGTAGTGCTCGTGCGTAGCCCCTCTCCTACAAGGGGAGAGGGAATCCCGCGCGCTGATCGAACATCGTTGATGCAGGATTCCGTTCCCCCTCTCCCCTTGTGGGNNTTGTGGGAGAGGCGTGCAGATATGTGCGGTGAAATCTGCTCAAGCGCGGGTGAGGGGTGAGCAACCACTCAGATGCGGCTGATGGGCGAACCCGCTTCTCAAATCCCGTGCGCGAGCGTGGCCAGCAGGAGAAGCGCCACGATGTTGGTGATCTTGATCATCGGATTGACCGCCGGGCCCGCCGTATCCTTGTAGGGATCGCCCACCGTGTCGCCGGTAACCGCCGCCTTGTGCGCGTCGGAGCCCTTGCCGCCGAAATGCCCGTCCTCGATGAACTTCTTGGCGTTGTCCCAGGCGCCGCCGCCTGAGGTCATCGAGATCGCCACGAACAGACCGGTCACGATCACACCCAGCAACATGGCGCCCAAAGCCGCAAAGGCCTGGGCTTTTCCCGCGATGTTGTCGACGATTACATAGAGCACGATCGGCGACAGAACCGGCAGGAGCGAGGGAATGATCATCTCGCGGATTGCGGCCTTCGTCAGCATGTCGACGGCGCGACCGTAATCGGGTTTCTGCGTACCCTGCATGATGCCAGGCATCTCGCGAAACTGCCTGCGCACTTCTTCCACCACCGCGCCTGCGGCGCGGCCCACGGCCGTCAAGGCGATACCGCCGAAGAGATAGGGAAGAAGGCCGCCGATGAAGAGCCCCACCACCACCCACGGATCATAGAGCGAGAAAGTCGGCATGGCGAGGCCGCGGAAATATCCGTACACGTCGGAATGGGCGATGAAATATTTGAGATCCTCGGTGTAGGCGGCGAAGAGCACCAGCGCACCCAAGCCCGCCGAGCCGATTGCATAACCCTTGGTGACGGCCTTGGTGGTATTGCCGACCGCATCGAGCGCGTCGGTCGTCTTGCGCACATCGCCTTCGAGACCAGCCATTTCCGCGATGCCCCCGGCATTGTCCGTCACCGGACCGAACGCATCGAGCGCCACGATCATGCCGGCGAGCGACAGCATGGTGGAGACCGCGATGGCAATGCCGAAGAGACCGGCGAGCCAGTTCGCAACGACGATGCCCACGCAGATGACCAGCGCCGGCAGCGCCGTCGATTCCATCGAGATCGCGAGACCCTGGATGACATTGGTGCCGTGACCCGTGCGCGAAGCCTCTGCGATCACCCTTACAGGGCGGAACCCACTGCCGGTGTAATACTCCGTGATCCAGATGATCGCGCCGGTGACGGCAAGCCCGACCGCGCCGCAGAAGAACAGCGAGCGGCCGGTGACATCGTGGCCGGAGATTGTGGTGAGCACCGTGTCGAGGCCGACGAACCAGTCGGTGAGCGGCCACAAGCCGATGAGCGACAGCACGCCCGTCGCCAGCACGCCCTTGTAGAGCGCGCCCATGATCGAGCCGTTTTTGCCGAGCTGCACGAAAAACGTGCCGATGATGGATGTAACGATGCACATGGCCGCAATGCCGAGCGGCAGCAGCATGAGCGCAGCGCGCAAGCCTCCGGTGAAATAGATCGAAGCCAGCACCATTGTGGCGACGGTCGTGACCGCAAAGGTCTCGAACAGGTCCGCCGCCATGCCGGCGCAGTCCCCGACATTGTCGCCGACATTGTCGGCGATGGTGGCGGGATTGCGCGGATCGTCCTCGGGAATTCCCGCTTCCACCTTGCCCACCATGTCGCCGCCGACATCGGCGCCCTTGGTGAATATGCCGCCGCCGAGCCGCGCGAAGATCGAGATGAGCGAAGCGCCGAAACCGAGGGCGACGAGAGCGTTGGAGATCAAACGCCCTTGTGCTTCGTCATTGATGTCGAGATGGAGGCCGTAGCGAAGAAACGTGTAATAGCCGGCGACGCCGATGAGGCCCAGTCCGGCGACGAGCAGTCCCGTCACCGCACCCGAGCGGAAGGCGATCGAAAGGCCTGCCGCAAGCCCGTGCCGCGATGCCTCCGCGGTGCGCACATTGGCGCGCACCGACACGTTCATGCCGACATAACCCGCAATGCCTGAGAACGACGCGCCGATCAGATAGCCGAGCGCCACCTGCCAGCCGAAGATCGCAAAGGCGATAATGAGGATCACGACGCCCGCGATCGCGATGGTCGTGTACTGACGATTGAGATAGGCGGCTGCGCCTTCCTGGATCGCCGCGGCAATTTCCTGCATGCGCGCATTGCCGGGGCTCATGGCCATGACCGAACGACTCGTCCAAGCACCGTAGAGGAGCGCCAGCACACCACTGGCCAGGATGAGTTCAAGCTGCAGGCCCATCATTCGTTCCTTTGCGTCATACGGAAAACCGTGCAGACCGTCGCCGGGGCCGGCGCCGCATTCCCCTCCCCCGCGCCGCGGCGCGAAAAGGCGGGGGAACATGCCAAAAGGACGTTGGAGAGGCAACGCCGCGTTGGCCCATGCGACACAAGGCCCGTGTCTGACGTTTTGGCTCAGAAATGCGTGTAACCCTGGCGGGGCACTTGAATGGGATTGCAGCTTCCGTCGAGAAGCGCAACGCCGCCGCCGGAAACCACGCGCCCGATTTCCGTCACCTGAGTCCCAGTCCGGCGCGCAGCCTCGAGGATCGCGTCCGCCCGGGAGCGCGGTGCTGTAAACGCGATCTCGTAATCATCGCCCGCAGTCGCGGCGCGCGCACGCCCCGAGGTCCCCTCGCCCCTCAATTCGCGCAAGGCGTCCGACATCGGCACGCGCGCCGCGTCGATCTCGATGCGCACCTGCGACGCCTCGGCGACATGCCCGAGATCCGCCAGCAAGCCATCCGAGACATCGAGCGACGCGCTCGCGAGTCCGCGCAATTCGCGGCCGAGCTCCAGCCTGGGGTCAGGCAAACGATAGCGCGAGATGAGAAAATCCCGCGCTGCCGCCCTCGCAGGAGTGTCGCCGTTCGTGAGGAGGCCAAGTCCCGCGCCTGCATCGCCGATCGTGCCGCTCACGAAGACGCTGTCGCCCGGTGTTGCGCCGTTGCGCCGGATCAGCGCCCCTTGCGGCACGTATCCCACCACCGTGATGGTGACCGTCACGGGACCCGGTGTTGCATTGGTCTCCCCGCCCGCAAGTGCGCATTCAAATCTCTCCTGGTCCTCGGCCAAACCAGCCGCGAAAGCTTCAAGCCAGTTCATGTCGGGCCATGACGGGAGAGCAAGGGCAAGAAGATAGACGGACGGTTCCGCGCCCTTTGCGGCAAGATCCGACAGCGCCCGCCGCAACGCCTTCTGCGCCACCGTTCCTGCCGGGTCACTACGCAGAAAATGCACGCTCTCGATCAGCGAATCCGTCTTAAGAACAAGTTCGTGACCCGGCTTTGGCTCGAGCAACGCCACGTCATCGGTGAGGGCGAACGCGCCGGATACGCCGCGCGAAAGCGGCGCAAAGAGCTTTGCGATCAGCTCGAATTCGCCCGGACGAACCTTCGCTTCAGAATCCGGGCTCTTCATCGGGTGGAGCCTCTCCGAACTCGGCCGGGCGTTTGCGGCGCGCCAGGCGATCGAGAACGGCATTCACGAAGGCGCGCTCCTCTTCGCCGCAGAAGCCGTGTGCGATTTCGAGATATTCGTCGATCACCACGCGCGCCGGAACGTCGTGCCGGGCGATCAGCTCGCATGCCGCTGCACGCAAAATCGCGCGAAGAATGGAATCGATTCGCTCCAATCGCCAGCTCGCAGTCAGGCACGAGGCAATCGCGCGATCGATCTCTGCCTGGTGGTGCGGCACGCCCGCAAGGATGGCGCGAAACAGCGCCTCATCAGGCGCTCCCGCTTCTGCCAATTCGGGCTCGCGCTGAAAGCGATGATCGAGAAATTCCTGCGCTACCGTTTCCGCGTCGCCGCCGGCCAGTTCCATCTGGTAGAGCGCCTGAACCGCCGCCAGCCGCGCCGAGCGCCGCTCCGCGCGTGCGCCTCCCGCGATTTCGTTGCGTGGTGCGGGCGCGATCATCGTGTCGCTCCCAGACGCCTGCGCGTCTCGATGAGCGCAAGGCAGGCGCGGGCCGCGTCTCCACCCTTGTCGAGTTCGCCGCGCGAAGCGCGCGCGATTGCCTGCTCTTCCGTGTCACAGGTCAGGATGCCGTTGCCGATACACAAGCCGTGGCGCAGCCCAAGCTCCATCAGCCCGCGGGCAGACTGGTTCGCCACGATCTCGAAATGATAGGTGTCGCCGCGGATGACGCAGCCCAATGCGATGTAGCCGTCATAATTCTTGCCGCCGCCTTCGCCCACCTCCGCTGCAAAAAGGATTGCCGGGGGAATTTCGAGTGCTCCGGGCACGCTGATGCGCTCGGACCAGGCACCCGCCCGCTCCAGCGCCGCCGTCGCGCCGTCGAGGAGCGCGTCCGAAATGTTCGAGTAAAAGCGCGCCTCGACGATGAGGATGCTGGGCGTCACGACTTCCTGCCTGGCTGCCTGTTTCCGCGGATCGCGTGCGTGCCGACGATGTTGAGGCCGTAACCATCGAGCGCCACGATCTTCTTCTCCGCCGTGTCGGTCAGCAGGATCATGTTGGATATGCCCAGATCGAGAAGGATCTGCGCCCCGACGCCGTATTCTTTTACCCGCCTGCGGTCGATGTCGTCGGAGATGCGCCGCGAAAGAAGATCGGACACGAAGGTCGGGCGCGTCTGTCTGAGAACCACGACCACGCCGCGCCCCTTCTCCGCCACGATGCGCATGGATTCGGCGAGAATTTNNCCGCCGAGATCGCCTTTCACCAATGCGATGTGCTCCGCATATTCGATGGTGTTGACATACACCATCAGCTTCCACTGTCCGCCGAAATGGCTGTGGAAATCGCTTTCGATGGTGCGCTGGACAAAATGATCGTAACGGCGGCGAAAGGCGATGAGTTCGGCGATGGTGCCGATCTTCAATCCGTGCAATTGCGCGAACTGCACGAGATCGGGCAGCCGCGCCATGGTGCCGTCGTCATTCATGATCTCGCAGATAACCCCAGCCGGGTAGAGGCCCGCGAGCCGTGCAATATCGACCGCGGCCTCGGTGTGCCCCGCCCGCACGAGCGAGCCGCCATGGCGCGCCACGAGCGGAAAGACGTGCCCGGGCATAGTAATGTCGTCGGGACCCTTGGTCGCGTCGATCGCCACCGAGATGGTATGGGCGCGGTCATGCGCCGAAATTCCGGTCGAAATTCCTTCCTTTGCCTCTATCGATACGGTGAACGCCGTTTTTTGGGGGGTGCCGTTGAACTGCGTCATCATTGGAATGCGCAGCGCGTTCGCTCGCTCCTGCGTGAGTGCGAGACAGATGAGCCCGCGGCCGTGTTTGGCCATGAAGTTCACCGCCTGCGGCGTGCACATCTGCGCCGGGATCACCAGGTCGCCTTCGTTCTCGCGATCTTCCGCATCGACCAGGATGAACATGCGCCCGTTGCGGGCGTCCTCGATCAATTCCTCCATCGTAGAAAGGTAGTCACGGAACATCATGCCAGGCCCTTTGTCAGCCGCGCCACGTAACGCGCCAAAACGTCAATCTCGAGATTAACGCGAGAGCCTTTGCGCGCGCGGCTGAACGTGGTGGCGGCGAGCGTGTGCGGGATGAGATTGACGCCGAAGCGCGCGCCGTCGACATCATTGACGGTGAGCGAAACGCCATCGAGCGTGATCGAACCCTTCGGAGCGATGAAGCGCGCGAGCGCTTGCGGAGCCTCGAAGGTCATGCGCATCGATTCGCCTTCGGGCGCCGCGGCGACGATTTCCGACGTCCCGTCCACGTGGCCGGTCACGATGTGTCCTCCGAGTTCGTCGCCGACCCGCAGCGGGCGCTCGAGATTGACGGCGTGGCCCTCCAGCCAGTCCGCAACGGTCGTTTTCGACAGAGTTTCGCCCGAAGCCGTGACCGCGAACCAGCGGTCCGTTGCGCCGCCCCGGTCGACCACGGTCATGCAGATGCCGGCACAGGCGATCGAGGCGCCGATCCCAAGCGCCGATACGTCGAAACGCGTTGCGATCACGACGTGCGTGTCGCCGCGCTTCTCGACATGGCGCACCTCGCCGACATCGCTGACAATTCCTGTGAACATGAGTTCTTTTAGGCCCTGACGGAGAAGCTTTCCAGAAGGTCGGGTCCGAGCCGCTGCGTGCCGACGCTTGAAAAACGCGGCGCCTCGTCGAGCCCCAACGCGGCGAGCGCTTCGATGGCGGCGTGACCGGCGGCTCCGAGCGCAACGGGCGCGCGGAACAGCTCGACGCGGTCGGCGAGGCGCCGATCGAGGAAAGTTGCGAGCACGGTCGCGCCGCCTTCGACCAGAAGACGCGTCACGCCGCGAGCCGCAAGTTCGTTGAGAACTGTGCCGATATCCGGACGGCCGCGCGCATCCTTCGCAACCGAAATGACACTCACCCCGCGCGCCCTGAGCGCGCCGCCTCCTTCCGACGCGGTAAAAACCCAGGTCGGAATTTCGCACGCCGTTTTTGCGAGCTTCGCAGACTCGTCAAGCCGCAGCCGCGTGTCGAGCACCACACGAATGGGGGAACGATCCTCCAGACCGGCGATCCGGCAAGTCAGGAGCGGATCGTCAGAGATCGCCGTCTCCGCCCCAACGAGAATTGCATCGTGTCTGGCGCGCAGGAGGTGGCCGAAGCGGCGAGACTCCTCGCCCGTGACCCATCGGCTGTCGCCTGCAGAATCGGTGGTGCGTCCGTCGAAACTCGCCGCGATCTTGAGCGTGACGAACGGCCGCCTCTCGCACAGGCGCAGGAAGAATCCCGCATTCAGTTCGGCAGCTTCTTTCGCCAGGATGCCCGTCGCGACGTCGATTCCGGCCCCGCGCAATTTCTCGAACCCGCGCCCGCAGACGCGCGGATCGGGATCCTCAATCGGCGCTACTACGCGCGCGACGCCGGCTTCGATCAGGGCATTCGTGCAGGGCGGCGTTTCGCCCTGATGTGCGCAGGGCTCGAGCGTTATGTACGCCGTCGCGCCGCGCGCGCCTTCGCCCGCCTGGGCGAGAGCGATCGTTTCCGCGTGAGGCCGACCGCCTCTTCCGGTCCAGCCGCGCCCCACGATCGTTCCGTTTTGCGAAACTATCACGCAGCCGACAGCGGGATTGGGTGCAACACGCCCCAAGCCGCGCGCCGCCAGGACGAGCGCATGCCGCATATGACGAATGTCGTTTAGGGGCTCCAAGAGCTCACTCCCGGTCGCCACCCTCCATTTCGCCGATCAGCGCTTCGAAGTCCTTGGTTTCGCGGAAATTTCGATAGACCGANNCGTCGCCGGAGAGCTCGCCCAGCACGGCTTCAAAGTCCTTGGCCTCGCGAAAGTTGCGGTAGACCGAGGCGAAGCGCACATAGGCCACCTTGTCGAGGCTTGCGAGCGCCTGCATCACCAGCTCGCCGACGACGTTCGATGGAATCTCGTTTTCGCCCATGCTTTCTAGGCGGCGGACGATTCCCGTGACCATGCGGTCGACACGGTCGGATTCCACCGGCCGCTTGCGCAGCGCGTGGGTCAGAGACCGTTCGAGCTTGTCGCGCTCGAAGGGCTCGCGGCGGCCGTTCTTCTTCACGACGATCAGTTCGCGCAACTGGACGCGCTCGAAAGTCGTGAAGCGTCCCCCGCAGGCCGGACAATGCCGGCGGCGGCGGATGGCGGAATTGTCTTCGCTCGGCCGGCTGTCCTTGACCTGAGAATCGTCGTGTCCGCAGAACGGGCAGCGCATGGGCGCGTGCTCCCCTTTATTGGGTGGGTCGAGTATGCATGTAGATCGGAAATCTCCTGCACAGATCTTCGACGCGTGAACGCACGCGGGCTTCGGGGCCCGGATCGCTTTCGCCGTCGCCCTGTGCGACGGCATCGACGATCTCGACGATCCACTGGCCGATTTCCCTGAACTCCGCCGTGCCGAAACCGCGCGTGGTTCCAGCCGGGGTGCCGAGCCGAACGCCGGATGTGATCGCCGGTTTTTCGCTATCGAAGGGGATGGCGTTCTTGTTGCAGGTTATGGACGCGCGATCGAGAGCTTTCTCCGCCTCGCGCCCTGTCGCACCTTTGGGGCGCAGATCGACCAACATGAGATGAGTGTCCGTGCCTCCCGACACGATGTCGAGCCCAAGCGTCTGCAGGGTTTGCGCCAGCGCCTTCGCATTTTCCACAACGGCCCGCGCGTAGAGCTTGAAATCCGGCTTCAGCGCTTCGCCGAGCGCTACAGCCTTGGCCGCGATCACATGCATGAGAGGTCCGCCCTGAAGACCGGGAAACACGGCGGAGTTGATTTTCTTTCCGAGTTGCGCGTCCTGCGCAAGGATCATTCCGCCTCGCGGTCCCCGCAACGTCTTGTGCGTCGTAGTCGTCACCACATGGGCGTGATCGAGCGGATTGGGGTGCGCGCCGCCTGCCACCAGACCCGCGAAATGCGCCATGTCGACCATGAAAATGGCGCCGATGGAATCTGCAATCTCCCGGAAGCGCGCAAAATCGATGACGCGCGAATAGGCTGAGCCGCCGGCGAGGATGAGCTTGGGACGATGCTCGCTCGCGAGAGCGGCGACAGCGTCCATGTCGATGAGCTGATCCTGCCGCCGCACACCATATGCCACCGGCCGAAACCATTTGCCGGACTGGTTCACCGGCGAGCCATGCGTCAGATGACCTCCGGCATCGAGGCTGAGGCCCATGAACGTGTCGCCCGGCTGCAGCAGCGCGAAGAACACGGCCTGGTTCGCCTGCGCGCCGGAGTGCGGCTGAACATTGGCGAAATCGCAATTGAACAGCTTCTTCGCGCGCTCGATCGCCAACTCTTCGGCAACGTCCACAAATTCGCAGCCGCCGTAATACCGGCGTCCCGGATAACCCTCGGCATATTTGTTGGTGAGAACCGAGCCCTGGGCTTCGAGCACCGCGCAGGAGACGATGTTCTCCGATGCGATCAGCTCGATCTTGTTCTGCTGCCGGCGCCGCTCGTCCTCGATGGCGCGCGCAATGTCGGGGTCGGCTTCCGCCAGGGACGCCGAAAAGAAGCCGTTTCCCCTGGCTTGGGCCGTGCCGGCAATGACCGACATATTGCGCCTCTCGTAAGATTTGACCCTGACCCGGGCACGGACCCACGCTAATGGGGTGTACCCGCATCCACGCACCAATGCTAGTGGTCCAATTCTGACGGATGAGGCCCAAATTGCCAATTTGCGTACCGCCAAGGCCGCCAAGCAAACAGATTCACCACGGAGACGCAGAAGACACTGAGAAAAAGGTTCGCGCGCAGACGCGCGCATTTTTCCTTCCTCCCTGCTCTTCCGCCTACGCCCCAAAGGCTTCGGCGGACCGGTTGAATTCAAAAGACCCGCCGAAGCTTTAGCGAAGACGGGCCGTATCTCTGTGGTTCAATGTCCTTTCTGCGCTTCGGCGCCTATGCCGGCTTGGCGTCTTGGCGGTTTATCGGTTGCGCGCCTGGTTTTATTTCTCCTTGATTTCCCATCCATGCAGCAAATACAAACGCAACTCGTCACAACTCACGGCACTCGAAGGCAAAACAAAAATGAGCTCATCCAGCGACGGACATTCGACGAAACCCGACGATCTGATCAAATTCGCAACCGACATCGTCGCAGCCTATGTCAGCAACAATCCCACTCCGATTTCGGAGATTCCGGGCATGATCAAGAGCATCCACGCAACACTGGGCAGTCTCTCTGGTGCGTCGGGCCAGGACATGCCGACGACGCAAAAACCTGCCGTAACGGTCAAGAAATCGGTCACGCCGGGGTACATCGTCTGCCTGGAAGACGGAAAGAAGCTCAAGATGCTGAAGCGCTATCTCCGCTCGCGCTACGGGCTCACGCCGGACGAATACCGTACGAAATGGGGTCTGCCCGCAGACTATCCGATGGTTGCCCCCGACTATGCCGCGCAGCGTTCCGAATTCGCCAAGAAGATCGGGCTGGGGCGAACGGCTCCCGCCACAAAAAGCCGCCGCCGCGGCTAGAGAGCGCGCTCTACGCGGCCCGCGCGAGCCTGTGCGCGGTCCAGACCTGGTCCAGCGCGCGCACCAGC
>PKWC01000064.1 GCA_003131925.1 Alphaproteobacteria bacterium
AGAACAACCCCCGCCCCAGCCGAAAGTGAACGTGGTGCGCCCTCCCGCCGGAAAGAAGATCGACGACTTCCAGCTCACCTATGCGGTGAAGCTGATGGACGGAAAAATCCCAGAAGCGGGAAAGCGCACCAGCGCCCGCTGAATCGGTCTGGGCTTTGTTCCCGGTCCAGGTTCGTCCATAGTGGCGGCATCCGCAGATTGGCTGATTTCCCGCATGGCTTTGCGCGCCCGCCCCCTTAGTCACGACGATCTCCCCTATCGCCCCAGTGTCGGCATGATGCTGCTCAATCGCAGCGGGCTGGTGTTCGTCGGCAAGCGCATCGATCAGAGGGCGGAGGGCTGGCAATTGCCGCAGGGCGGAATCGACGAGGGCGAAAGCGTCGTCGATGCCGGCTTCCGGGAAATGGAGGAGGAGATCGGAACGCGCAATGCCGTTTTGCTGCGCGAACTCGACGCATGGCTTTCTTACGATCTGCCCCCGCACCTTCTCGGCGTCGCTTTGCGCGGGCGCTATCGCGGACAGCGGCAGCGATGGCTGGCCTTGCGATTTCTGGGCGAGGATTCGGACATCAACATCAACACCGCGGAGCCCGAATTTGCGCGCTGGAATTGGATCGATCTCGAAACTTTGCCGCGCATCGTCGTCCCCTTCAAGCGCAACATCTACACGACGGTCATCGAAGCGTTCCGCGATCTGGCCAGGCCTGCGGAATGAGTCGTTCGTCATGACACGTTCTCCCGTCGTCATGATTCACGGCGCCTTCTGCGGCGGCTGGGCGTTCGAGGGGTGGCGCGCTGCTTACGAGTCTCGCGGTTTCGAGGTGCATACGCCCACCCTGCGGCATCATGAGCCCTCGAGCAGCAGCGCAGATATGCTCGGCAAGACGAGCCTGCGCCACTATGCGTCGGATCTCGCAGACCTCCTCGACACGTTCGAGACCGCGCCCGTTCTCGTCGGGCACTCTCTTGGCGCGCTGCTCGCCCAGATGCTGGCGGCGCTCAAGCCGGTCCGGGCCCTCGTGCTTCTGGCGCCGTCGGCACCCTGGGGCATGCTGCCGTCGACGCCATTCGAGTTTTTTTCCGCACAGGCGCTTTATCTCGATGGACCCTTCTGGAGCAGACCTCTCGCGCCCCACCGCTGGATTGCAGAGGCGAACATGCTTGATCTCGTTCCGGAATCGGAGCGCGCGACCATTCTGGCGCGGCTCGTGCCCGAGTCGGGTCGTGCCACCTTCGAGGCGATGCACTGGATGCTGGATGCCGGACGGGCGAGCCATGTCGACGCGCGCGCGGTCGTCTGTCCGATCCTGTGCCTGGTGGGAGCGCAGGATCGGGTGACGGCACCCTCTACGGTACGTCGCCTCGCACGCCGCTACCACGGACGTGCACGTTTCGAGGAGCTTCCCGGTCACAGTCATTGGCTCCTCGGCGAGCCCGGCTGGGAGAAAATCACCGCAGGAACCCTCACCTGGCTGGACCAGGTCCTCGATCGAGACGAGCAGCGCACGCCGAGCAGAATGTAGCGCCGATCAAGGTTCTTTGAGGCAGCGATCCGTGCACCGCCCAATACAAACAATCATGGGCGGATTTCCCCGTCCATGATTCAATCGATGCCCCTGCGTAAACGGAGCAATATTTTTCACCGCAGCGCCGGCATCAGCGGACCATAGAGCCAGACCAGCCAGCCTCCGGCGGCGAGAAACACGCCAAACGGAATGCGGTCGGACCATTGCACTCCCCTGCCCGTCATCGACCGAACAAGGGCAAAGACAAGGCCGAGCATCGACCCCCAGAGAACCACCGTCGGCAGCCCCTGCCATGCGACCCAGGCGCCAAGCGCCGCCAGCAATTTGGCGTCACCCAGTCCAAGACCTTCCCGGTGTCTCAAGCGTCGGTAAAGCAACGCGATCGCGCCCAGCACGGCGAAACCCGCCACGGCGCCGATCAGATGATCGGACCAGGTTTCGCGCAACACGAAATAAGCAACCGCGAGGCCCGCCATCAGCAAGGGCAGCGTCAGCACATCGGGCAGGAGTTGCACGCGCCAGTCGATCGCCGCGAGCAGGAGCAGCATCCAGCCAAGCAGGCAACTCGCGACGAGAATCCAGCCGGAAACCTGCATCCCGGCCGATCCGGCGACGAGCATTGCGGCGAGCTCGATGACAAGAACGAAGCCGCCGATGGGGGCGTGGCAATACCGGCAGCGCCCGCGAAGCGCCAGAAAGCTTGCGATGGGAACGAGGTCGCGCGCCGCAAGCACGTGTCCGCAATGGTCGCAGGCGGAACGCGACACCGCGAAGGAGCGACCTTCCGGAAGACGCAACGCCAGAACGCCCAGAAAACTGCCGATGAACGGCGATGCCGCGAGCATGATCCAGAACATCGGCATCAGCATGCGTGGCTTTCGGGCGGCGGACGGCGCACCACGAATCGCGTGTGCGCGGCGTGCTTTTCGAAGTCGAGCACTTCGTAGCCTTCCTGGCGGCACATGTGGGGTATGTCGATGGCGGCGAGAGGATCGTCGGCCAGAACCCCGAGTGTCGTGCCGGCCTCTGCGCGCATCAGCGCGCGGCGCGCCAAAAGCGCGGGCAGCGGACATTTCAACCCTCTGAGGTCGAGCGTGGACGTATGCATCTTTCGTGGACGGAGGCACGCTTCGCGACCTATCTTGCCACGAAACGCGGAAGAGGGGCGCGATTTGCCGATGGACGTACTCTCTGCGGTTTCGCGCGAATCCACGTATATCACAAGCCTTGCGCGGACATTCTGGCGCCTGCGCGGCGTCAGGCCCCAATCGCCCGTCACTATCGTCGACATCGTCGAAGGCTGGGCGCGGAGAACTCCCGCCAATCCGGCCGTTCTCTGCGGAGATGCCACGGTCACCTACCATGCGCTCAACGCCGCGGCGGACCGCTACGCCTGTTGGGCACACGCCCAGGGAATCGGCCGCGGAGACTGCGTCGCGCTCCTGATGGAGAACCGCCCGGAATATCTGTTCGCCTGGCTCGGTCTCTTCAAGCTTGGAGCGATCGCCGCGCTGATCAACACCAATCTGCGCGGCGGCGCGCTCGCCCACTCGATTGCGATCAGCGGCACGCGGCACATCGTCATCGGCGTCGAATTGGCCGCTGAATATCTCGACGCCCGCTCGGCGCTCGCGGCGCCGCCAGTTGGATGGATCACCGGCGGCATGCAGGCCGGACTGGAGAATCTGGATGCGGCGCTCGACGCTGCCGGTCTCGCCCCTGCAAATCCCGAATGGCGAGCAGGTCTCATTTGCGCCGACAAGGCCTTCTACATTTTCACCTCGGGGACGACCGGCCTGCCCAAGGCGGCGAATGTCAGCCATCTTCGCACGCTCTTCATGATGCACGGATTCGCCGGTGCCCTGGGCGCCCGCGCGTCGGACCGCATGTACGATGTTCTGCCGCTCTACCATTCGGCGGGCGGCATCTGCGCGGTGGGCGTGGCGCTCACCTGCGGCGGCTCCGTCGTGCTGCGCCGGAAATTCTCGGTGCATGAATTCTGGGACGATTGCGTGCGCT
>PKWC01000269.1:0-1449 GCA_003131925.1 Alphaproteobacteria bacterium
GCCAGTCCGTCCCCGTAGGCGTGGGCCAGCCAACGCTGCGCATCGACGGGCTGACGGTCGGCGGCACCGCGGCCTGAGGCGAAGCGACGCCTTCCTACCCGGCAAGGAACCCGAGAGAATTTTTCTATCGGCTGAGCTTGTCCCGAACTGAAGGTCACGATGTCGGATTCGCTTACACGTTCGCGCGCAACCAGCGGCAAGAGCGTCGCAGTGCCGCCGTCCGGAAATGATCGCAACCCTTGAAATCGCTCGCAGGTGGGTCGGTCCTTTGGTGGGTTTCTGCGCTGGCTCGGTGTTCCAGCTGCACGAATTAACAAATCATGCTACGTATGCTCGGGCCTTGCAGAGGGAATCACCTCCCATGAACACGAAGACGATACTTTTCGTCATCGGCATCGTTGCGCTGCTCGTCGGCCTGCTCTGGTTCGGGCAGGGCACCGGCTACATCCACTGGCCCGCTTCGAGCTTCATGATCAATCAGACAAAATGGGCATGGATCGGTCTGGCGGTTGGCCTCNNGGAGCGAACGCACGCGCCGCGCGCCTGTCTATTGCCTCGGCTTGAGGAGATCGTCGAGAAGCGGTTGCGTTCCGGCAATGCGCTCCAGGTGCGGGTAGCGCAGGCCGCCGTGCCAGTTCACCGTGCATGTAGCATAGCGGTCGCCGCGCTTGAGCAGGAGCTGGACGGACGCGTGCGAACCCTTCGCATTGGTAATTGCGTCCTTGAGATCGTCGGAATCATAGGCCACGCCGTTCACGGCCACGATCTGGCTGCCCACCGTCACCCCGGCATTGAAGGCGGGGCCGTCCCACAGCACCTCACTCACCGCGCCGGTGTGGTCGATGATGACACCGAGCGAATAGAGAAGATTGGTGAGCTTGTGGACATGTTCGGATGATTTCGTGTAGTCCGACTCCTTGTCCACGTAGACGAGCCGATAGCCGCCGCGCCTGATGCCATCGAGCGGAGCGGGGATGCCGGCGCTGTCCAGACGGGTCTTCAGGAACGTTGTCCAGTCGTAAGGCAGCACGCCGTTCAACGCGCGCACGATGTCGTCGAAACTGTAGGTGACGGTGACATAGCTGCCGTCGTTTATGCCGAAGAATGCACGCGCGAAATCGTCGAGCGATTTCGCGCCGCCGGTCTTCTGCCGGATGAGCGTGTCCGCATCGAGCCAGATCAGCGCGCCTTGCCCGTAATAATCCCGCTGCGCTGCCAGCTCCGCCACGGAATTGGCCGCCGCATCGTGGTGATGGGATCGTTGGTGGTGTCCTCGAGCGGCCGCCATCTGAGGCCGGCGCGGTTGTCGAATGTGGCAGCGTTGTCCGCCATCGCGTCGAGGGCCTGCGCCTTCGTCCATAGCCCTGAACGCGCCGCCAGCACCTCGCCCCAATATTGAGTCTGCCCTTCATAGACCCAGAGCAGACTGTCGCGCATGGGCACGTTGAA
>PKWC01000269.1:1458-14595 GCA_003131925.1 Alphaproteobacteria bacterium
GGAACTTGCCGTTCCAGGAATGGGTGTATTCGTGGCTGAGCAGATCGCGCGAGGCGATCGTCTTGTCCCATTCCTTGAGATACTGCGCAGTGGTTCCGTCCTCGCTCGAGCGGTGGTGTTCGAGGCCGATGCCGCTCATGACATTGCTGAGGCCGAGCAGGAAATCGTAATGGTCGTAGTGGTGCGAGCCGAATGTCCGATACGCCTGCTGCACGAGGTTGCGGTGCGCTTCAAGTTCCGCGGGGCTGATCGAAAGTTCGTCGGGCCGATCGGCGACGATGTCCATATGGACGGGCACGCGCGCGCCGGGATCAAGATCGACGCGCGCGAAATAGCGGCCCGCGAAGACGGGCGAATCGACAAGGGTGTTGAGGGGTATGGGCTTGAACGCCGTCAAACCGCCCGAAGTGGATGCGATTTCGAGCGCCGTGCCGAATTTCCATCCTTGCGGAAGCTTGATGCTCGGCTGCACCGTGATGTCCCGTGAGAAGTATCCCGCGGGATAGAGCACAACTGCGTTCCATTGCAGGTTCAACATTTCCGAGGTCATCACCACACGCCCCTCTTTCGTCTCGACCGGCGACACGAACTGGAAATCGAGATCGAGCGCGCGGGCGCCGTCAGGGACGGTGACGTGGAAGGCGTAGGCGTCGATGGTGTCACGCGTCCACGCCAGCTTTGCCGAACCCGCGCGGATGGCCAGCCCGGCGAGCTTGTCGATGGGGCCGCTCGGCCCGTGGTTTCCCGGGAGCCATTTCGGAAAGAGCAGCACCATGGATCCGGACTGCACCGGGATGGATTCATGCACGCGAAAGACNNCGTGTCGGTCGCATCGACGGCGAGCCGTATCGTACCTGGATAGGGCCGATCCCGTGGCGCCGGGATGGCAGGCGGCTGCGGCGCAGGCGATTGGCCCCAAGAATTTTGCCCGAACGGGGATGCCATGGCGAGCAGCGCCGTCATTGCAATGTGCACGGGTCGCAAGAGAGCCCCTCCTTTCGAAGTCCGACACACGTCATCGCTCAAGAGTGCTGGAGCAAGCCTGACTCTTATAATCGCGATTCAAGACTTGACCGAATCGTCCAAGTGCCACCGAGGTGGCAAAAAAGTTCGCCAAGCGCGCGATAGGCGTGCAACGGCGAAGCGTTGGCAGTTGGCTTGTCCGTCGTTGCCTGCATGGTGCAGCATCCAGGACATGGCCGTCGAATCGACTGTTCCTATCACCGGCGCGAACGTCGTTATCGTCGGAGCCGGCTTCGCCGGCATCGAAGTTGCGCGAACGCTTGGCGCTGCAAATATCCCCACGGTTCTCGTGGATCGCCAGAATTTTCATCTATTTCAGCCGTTGCTTTATCAGGTCGCCACTGCGGCGCTCTCGCCTGCCGATATCGCAGAGCCCATTCGCAAGATGGTCCGGCGTTATTCTTCGGTGGAGGTGAGACTTGCCGAGGTGGTGCGCATCGATCATCCGGCGCGGACCGTTCTGCTTTCTACGGGCGAGAGCCTTGCCTATCGATGGCTTGTCCTGGCTGCGGGCGCGACCCACTCATATTTCGGCCACGACGAGTGGGGGCAGGTGGCCCCCGGCGTCAAGACGATCGAGGACGCGCGCTCCGTTCGCGCAAGGCTTCTGCGGAGCTTCGAACTTGCGGAAGAATCCCGTGATCCCGTCGAACAACGCCGCCTGATGACCTTTGGGGTGGTCGGCGGTGGGCCCACCGGCGTCGAAATGGCCGGCTCAATCGTTGAATTGGCGCGCTACGCGCTCGCGAAAGATTTTCGCCGCATCAATCCGCGCTCCGCAAAAGTGCTTCTTTTCGAAGCCGGTGACCGAATACTGACATCGTTTCCGGACTCGCTTGCACGCTACGCCAGGAAGCAACTCGCCCGTCTCGGTGTCGAGGTCCGTACCAATTGCCCGGTCTCCGATATCACGGAACGCTGGCTTGTCGCTNNGATATTACGGAACGCTGGCTTGTCGCGGGCGGCGAGAAAATTCCCATGGGCCTTGCGATCTGGGCGGCCGGCGTCGCAGCCTCGCCGCTCGGCGCTACCCTTGGAGTGCAGGCGGACAAAGCCGGGCGTATCGAAGTGAACCCCGATCTTTCGGTTCCCGGCATGGAGGGTGTTTATGTTGCTGGCGATCTTGCGCTCGTGCGCGACAGGCAGGGACGAGCGCTGCCCGGCCTGGCGCAAGTTGCAAAGCAACAGGGCGCCTATCTCGGCCGCGCACTCGTCAAGAAGATAATCGCAGGCGCGGACAGCGCGCCCTTCGTCTTCAACAACCGCGGCAACACCGCAATCATCGGCCGCCATTCAGCCGTGTTCGATTTCGGTTGGTGCCGGGTCAAAGGCTGGCCGGCGTGGCTCCTCTGGGCGTTGATTCACGTCTATCTGCTTGTGGGATTTGAGCATCGGCTGCTGGTCGTCGCACAATGGGTATGGCGCTATCTCACTTACGAGCGAGGCGCCCGGCTTATTCTTGAACCGGAATGCTCGTCGCGCTCCAAACTCAAATGAGTTCTCACGGACATGAATTCGATTCCAATGGATGAAACAAATGCGTGGAGGGCTGCGCGTTTCCTCCCCCAACGTGNNACGTCCCCCTCCGCCTCGCTGCGCTCAGCACCTCCCCCATGTTGGGGGAGGAAAAGAGGGCGCGGTTCAAGTTTCCTTTGAGCAGCCTGTGCGTTTCCGAACCATCTAACGCGGAATCGCTACAGCATCCGATCTCAGAGAAAATTGTATTCCGTGAACAGCCTCGATAGATCACCGTTCCACTCGGTCCGCCATCGGCGGAGCAATTCCTCGGCGCGCGTGTAGCCGCGTTCGACGAGATCGTTGAGCGGCTGGAGGAATCCTTCCTCGGTGGTGCCGATCGCATCTTCCTTCGCGCGGCTGCGAAGACCGGTTTGCGAAATCTCCAGCATGTCGCGCGCCAGATCGCGCAACGTCCGGCCGCGGAACGGCGTATTGAAGGCGAGCACCGGAACCGCGGCGCGCATCGCCTCGCGCTCTTCGCGTGTCCAGTCCTTCACCAGATCCCACGCCGCATCGAGAGCCATCGAGTCATACAGGATGCCGACCCACAAAGCGGGCAGACCGCAGATGCGACGCCATGTGCCGCAATCGGCGCCGCGCATTTCAAGGAAATGCTTCAGCCGCGCTTCAGGAAAGATCGTGGTGAGATGATCGGCCCAGTCGGAGAGCGAGGGCCCGATATCCTTCAATTCCGGGACGCGTCGGGCCAGGAAATCGCGGAAGCTCTTGCCTGCCACGTCGATGTAGCGCCCGTCGCGATAGACGAAGTACATGGGCACGTCGAGGGCGTAGTCGACGTAGCGCTCGTAGCCGAATCCGTTTTCGAACACGAAGGGCAGCATCCCCGCGCGCTGATTGTCGACGTCGGTCCAGATTTGGCTCCGATAGGAAAGAAAGCCGTTCGGCTGGCCTTCGCGGAAAGGCGAATTCGCGAATAGGGCCGTGGCCACCGGCTGCAGCGCGAGCGCCACGCGGAATTTCTTCACCATGTCGGCTTCGTCGGCGAAGTCGAGATTGACCTGCACCGTGCAGGTGCGAAACATCATTTCGAGGCCGTAGCCGCCGACCTTCGGCATGTAGCGCCGCATGATCGCGTAGCGGCCCTTGGGCATCTGGTCCACGTCTTCGAGCCGCCAGGTCGGCGCAAATCCGAGCCCCAGAACGCCGGCGCCGATTTCGGCCGCAACCTCGCGCACCTGCGTCTGATGCGTGTTCACCTCCGCGCAGGTCTGATGCAGCGATCTGAGCGGCGCGCCGGACAGCTCAAACTGTCCGCCCGGCTCCAGGCTGATCGAGGCCGCACCTTGCGACAGACCGATGATGTGATCGCCCTCCATCACTGGCTCCCAGCCGAAACGGCGCATGCCTTCGAGGAGCGCGCGAATGCCCGGCCTGCCCGCGTAGGAGAGCGGCATGTGGGTAGCGAGGTCGTAGACGAATTTCTCGTGCTCGGTGCCGATGCGCCATTGCGCGCGCGGCTTGCCGCCTTGCTCCAGATAGCGCACGAGATCGTCGCGCGACTCTATCGGTCCGCCCGCGGATTGGGGGATCGACATCGGCGGTCCTCCTGGCTTTCCCCCTCGAAGGGATCAGCCCGTGGAAGTTATTAAGCGGGCTGGCCGGGTATGTAGGCGCGGCGCCCCGCCCCGGCAAGCGGGGCTCACTTGCCGCCATTGCCATAAAGGCCACAAACGTGATTTGATTTTCCCGTGCAGCTCGAGGAGTTCGGCTATGACATCGAGGATTGTGACTGCCGTTGCGTGCGCAGCGCTTTTCTGTTCGGCCGCGCCATGCTGGTCCATGCAGATCGTGACATTGCCGCAGCCCAACGATGGCAGCGCGCCCTATCAAGGCGTAGACATTCCGGGGCAAAGCAACTTCTCGAGCGATCAAGGCGCCACCACTGACAACAGCCTCGGCCGCTTCCATTTCAGCGTGTCATCCGATCCGGGATTTCCCAACGACCCGGGCTATTACTACCGGCCGGGTGGTTCCTCGCGACCGGGCTACGGCACGTCGAACGTGCCGGGCTCCGAATTCTACAATCAGGGCTATCCTTTCCCGCACTGAGCCTCCCCGCGAAAGCGGGGACCCGTGTTCCGGCGTCCGTACAGCGCCTGCCATACTGCCAGCGCCGCCAGGGCCGCCGTGTCGGCGCGGAGAATGCGCGCGCCCAGTGACGCGGGCACCGTCGCGGGTTGGGCGCGGATTATTGTGCGTTCGGACTCGTCGAAACCACCTTCCGGCCCAGTCAGCACCGCCCACGGTCCGGCTGAGGCGCGCGAAAGCGCTTCCAGAATCGGCGGGCCGCCTGTCTCGTCGCAAAAGAGCAACTGCCGGTCTCGCGGCCAATTCGCGAGCAGCCGCGCGAGATCGAGCGGCTCACGGATTTCCGGCGCGGTCAGCCGCCCCGACTGCTCCGCGGCTTCGATTGCGTTGGCCCGCATGCGCTCCGTGTTGAGGCGATGCACAATGGTTCGCCGGGTGAAGACAGGCTGCAGCACCGATACGCCCAGCTCGGTCGCCTTTTGCGCGAGATAATCCACCGGCGTCTTCTTGATCGGCGCGAAGACCAGCCAGAGATCGCAATCGGCTTCCTGTTCCGCGGTCCGGCGCTCGCAGACAAGTGCGCAGTCGCGTCGCCCCGCTTCGTCGATCCGCGCCAGCCATTCGCCCTCGCACCCGTTGAACAACCGCACGCGGTCTCCAGCACGCGCGCGCATGACGTGCAGGAGATAGTGCGCTTGCGGGGCGCTCAAAACAACGCGCGCGCCTTCGCGCAACGCCGCTTCCACGAACAGCCGCCCCTTGCCGCCACGAAATGTAACTTCGCGATCCGGCATGTGTCCCAACCTCTCTTTTCCTCCCCCAGCGTGGGGGAGGTACCGAGCGCAGCGAGGCGGAGGGGGGCGTCGCGCGCATCCATGCCCCCTCCGACCCGGAGTTTATCCTCCGGCCGCGCTTCGCGCGGACCGGTGGGGGCCGCCTCCCCCATGTTGGGGGAGGAAAATGGAGCGCAGGCGCTGTGCACTTCAGCTTTAGTGCGGCTGGTTTGTGGTGTCGGTGGTGGTCTGGCTGTTCGACATCGAGCCACTGGACATGGAACCATTTGACATGGCGCCGCTCTTCTTCGTGGGCTTCTTCGCCTTGGCGGGCGCCGCCATCTGAGTGCCGGACGACATCTGGCCGTTCGACATCGCGCCGGATGATTGGCTGCTGGACATCGAACCGGACGACATCGAGCCCGACGACATGGAGCCGGACGACTGACTGCCGGCTCCGTTCGACATCGAACCGCTGCCCGACGACTGTGCAAACGCGGCGCCGCTCAGTGCCACGCCGATCACCACCGCAATGCCTGCAACTCTTGCGTAACGAAGCATTTCATTTCTCCTTGAGAAAGGCCGCGAGGATCGCGGCTCAGTCGTCCTTCGACAAGCTCAGGATGAGGAAGTAAAGCCCTCACCCTGAGCCTGCCCGCTTACCCCCGGACTGCGATCCGGGGTTCGGCGGGTCTGTTTATCACTCGTGTCCGCCGAAGCCTTCGGCGTAGGCGGGTCGAAGGGTGAGCCCGCGAACATATTCGTCCGCAAATCGCCACCGGTTACATGCGACCGAGAATTTCCCTCATATCCCCGCATACCATTCATAGCCGCGGTCTTCCCAATAGCCGCCCTGCCCGCCTGCGATCTTCGCGAAACTGTCGGTGATCTCAATGCGGTTCACGTATTTGGCATGTTTGTAGCCGAGCTGCCGCTCCACACGCAGCCGGAGCGGCGCGCCATGCGCCACGTCGAGGGGCTTGCCGTTGAGACTCCAGGCGATGAGCGTTTGCGGGTGAAACTCATCCGCGAGACCGATGCTTTCATAATATTGTCCGGGGCTCTGTTCGCCGCCCTTCGCGGGTTCGCCTTCCAGATTGTCGGCGCAATGGAACACAGCGTATTTCGCGCCCACCGCCATGCCGGCCGCCTTGAGCAGCAAGCGGAGCGGCACGCCCGTCCACATGCCGATCGCGCTCCAGCCTTCCACGCAATCGTGCCGCGTGATCTGCGTGCGTGCCGGCAGCCTCTTCAGCTCCGCCACCGACAGCGACATCGGATAGGCGACCATTCCGTCGATCCTGAGCCTCCAATTGGCGAAATTCTCCGCCACGTGGCGGTTGTAATCGTCGCCGCCCGGATTGAGCGTGCCGTTCGCCTTGAACACAGGCGAGATGTCCGCAGGCGCGAATTCCCGCGCGAACTGCCCCGGCGCGAGGAGCGCGCGCTGATTGAGCCTGGTCCAATCTTCCACGCCGCGGAACACGTGACCGAAGCGCGGATCGAGCGTCAGATCGTTGACCTCATAAATGAGAGCGCCCGCGGCGCCAAAACCGGCGACGATCGCGGTGCGGCGCGTGATGTCTTTCGTGGAAGCCATCAGCTGTGGTCCTTCGGCACGACGTAGCGTCCGCTGAGCATCGACCGCACTTCGTTGATCGGGCCCGCCAGCATCACTTCGGCGAGATGCACGACGATGAAGAGCACGATCAGAGAGGCGGAGATGAAATGGACGCTACGCGCGGACTGCCTTCCGCCGAACAGGTTCAGCAGCCAAGGAAAGAAGGCGTCGAATCCCGGGGACATGGTAAGGCCGGTCAGCACCATCAGCGCAATCAGCACGATCACGCCCAGATAGGCGAGCCGCTGCAGCACGTTGTAGCGCTTCGCCGCTTCGCCCGCCGGATGTCTGAGCTTCAGGTGGTCGATCACCGATTGCGGAATCGACCTGATGTCGGAGCGCGTCGGCCAGATGTCCTTCTGGATATGCCGCGTGGACAGACTCCACACCAGATAGGCGAGCCCGTTGAGGGCGAGGATCCACGCGAACATGAAATGCCAGTGGCGCGCGTCGGCGAGATCCTGGAATTTCGGAATGGTCAGCCAGCTTGGCCAGGCGCGCGACGCGTAGGCGCCCATATATTTCGACCAGCCGAGGAATCCCGTGGTGTCGATCTGCCACGAACCGATCTGCGTGATGCCGCGCGTGCCGGCAGGCGTGTCGTAAGCGCCGATGGAAAAGAAGGGCGTGTCCGCGTCCGCCCCATACATGCCCCAATAGAGTCGCGGATGGGCGTTGAAGATATTGAGTCCGCTGCCGAGCAGAAAGAGGATCGCAAGCGCATTGATCCAGTGCGCCAGTCGCACCGGCGCGCGGTGGCGGTAGAAACTCTCGCCTCGCGGCCAACACCAGGCGAGCCATGTGGGAAGCGGCTTGCGGGCATTCGATTGTGATTCCGGCAGACTG
Source organism: Alphaproteobacteria bacterium (assembly GCA_003131925.1). Lineage (GTDB taxonomy): Bacteria > Pseudomonadota > Alphaproteobacteria > Micropepsales > Micropepsaceae > Rhizomicrobium. The sequence goes on from PKWC01000269.1 coordinate 9,289, forward strand.
CTCATCGCCAATTCCGGGGAACTGTCCCTAAGTCGCACCCGCGGCCGGATTGGTTACACGCGATGCCGACACGAGACTACCACGGCAGATTCGTAATGTACCCCTCTCCCACGCCTGGGTAGTGGTACAGTTTGGCGATAAGTGCGCCATGTCTGTTGGCTGCTGTAAACGCGGGCACGATTCAGGGCGGATATCTCGGAATGTTGCCTTCATGGCCGCCACGCCTTGTTGGAACGACCACGGGAGATATGGAGCCGTCGCCGGCGCCCTGCGACTGCGGAGGACGATTCAGTTCCGATGCCCCGGCGCTCTCCCGGACGCGTGCGAAGGGAACCCCTCCCGTTATGGGCATCCAGGACCCCACGTGACTGTGGCCCGATACGAAGGACCCGGATTGCGACAATGCTCCGTGAGTCCGCTTCGTGTCGTAAAGCCAGACAATCGAGGTTGTAGCCGAAGAACTAAAAGGGGTCACCATACTCTGCACAATCCAGTATTTCTTTCCGTACTCCAGTGTTATCGGGGAAATCGGCACTTTCACCCGTCCGCATCCCGGCTGCGTTGCGGTTGCGGAGACAAGTTCCTTGTTCGGTTTGCCCAGGTGCGACGTATATATTGCGACCTGGAATCCATTCTGGCTGCTCCCCATGGACGGACCATCTTCAACGATAATCTCGTTGACAGCGGTACCGTGGCCAATGACCGGAGTTGCCGCCCGATTCCAAAACAATTGGCCAGTATCAGTAGCAGCGTAGAGCCGAAAGCCGTAGGTACAAAGAAATTCCTGATTGGTGTCCAGCCCGATAGGGCCTGACCCCGCGCGACGTTCCGGCAAAGTGCCCGCCATGGCAAGTGAAGTAACGCACACGAGAGCGGTCGTCGCGATTAACAGCATTTTCATCGGATCAGCTCCCCCCTTGAAGGCTCAAGTCTATCACCGGAAAATCCACCTGAGTAGTGTAAAGGCGAGGCGGTCAGCCGGCATTCTGCATTTCCCACTCCTCTAACACCTTCACCATATCAGACATTTCCCAAAGCTTGGGAGTCACGCCTGCGGCCATCGCGGGCGTGACCTTCAAGGTCTGATGGATGCGAACGAAATTGTAGTGCATGAAGTAGATAGCCATCATGTGGGCGTGGTTTTCGGCCTTTTTCGAAAAGGCATTCGTGAGCCGCGTCATGCGGCGGTTGCCCATGCGGATTGAGAGATTGCTGCGCTCTACAAAGCTTGTAGAGACGTGGCGGGCATCAGGATTGCCTTCGATCCGCTTTCCAATCGCGCCCGTGCAGACTGCGGGGCTGTAGCGGCGCTGGCCTTCCGGCGCTTCGCCGTACACTTTGACAAGCATCGCATAATCAACGTTGCCGCCAAACGCACCTTCGATTGCTTCGATATAGGGCCGGTGGCCGTCACTCGTGATTTGCACGCGTGAGGCAAGACGGGGCGCGAGATCGTCGACGAACATCATGGCCGCTTCGCTGTCGCGTCCGCCAACGTAGTACGAGACGACAAGCTTGGTATCGGCATCGAGGCCAACCCACGTCCAGATGTCGCCAGAACCAGCTGGCGCGGCCTTCGCGGTTGGGACCGCCCTTTGCTTGCAGTAGGAAAACCCCCAGCACTCATCGAGCTGCACGCGCTTACACGGCAGATTTACGAGCGTGCGATCCATGTACGCGGAGAACGCCTGACCGGCATCCTCTAGGAGCTTAATCAGCGTGGTCCGGCTGATCCCGGTTAGCCGGGTCATGGCGCGGAGCGAAATGCCTTCGGCCATCATCTGGAGGGCTTGGGCGCGTTTCTCGGTGGGCAGCTTGTTCATGCCATTAAACTGGCATTTTAATGCTTGAGTGTCAAGCATAAAGTTTTGCTTTGAGACTGTATGGACTCCCGCTCTGAGAAAAATCGTGATCCGATAACTTGGTGTTAAGGGGTGATTGACTTATATGTCAATCGAGGAAGAGATAGTAGACCGCTACCAGCGCAGGATGCTCTTTCCGATCATCCCGCAGGCCAGAGGTGCCACGATCCGCCGGGCTCTCTTCGTTGGGGAAGGATTATGGGCAGACCTGAACTCGACGGAAGGCAACACGGCGTGGGACGAACGCATCGGCAAGCTGCGTGCCGATCTAGAGGTGTTCGTCTCCGAAGAGACGATATCACCAAAATATCTTTTCCTGCTGTATCCCATGGCTGACGCTGTTTGGGAGATCAGAAGTAGGAGAGACGATCCTTCCATTCGCGTGCTTGGGCTGTTTCCCATTAAGGACACATTTGTTTCGACAAACTTTGCTCTCAGAGAGGCATTGGTAGAAATGCGAGCAGGCAAGCTCGTGGACTGGCAATCACGCCAATGGAAAAACATAAAGCGAATGGCGCGGGCAATTTGGCGAAAGCTTTTCTATACCTATCAACCGATTATCACTGTTAGTCCAAACGAGGTGTTCTCTGGAGCGTCCAATGAAGTCTTTTACAAAGAACGCCGCTAAATCGGCCCGCGATATCGCTTACTACAGGCGGCGATACGAGAATTGCTGCTTTGAAAAGCTCGTCGCTTGGATAGCCGAAGAATGTCAAAAACAACAAATTACCAAGAAGGATTTGGCCGAAAGAATGGGCAAGGACCCGGGCCAGGTATCGAGGCTTTTGAGTGCGCCAAGCAATCTGACATTGAACACGATTAGCGATCTTCTGTTGGCGTTTGATGCAGAGGCCGAGCCTCCGGAAATCGTGCTTTTCAAAGACCGCTCCGCCCCAAATTACATTCATCCCTTGATAGCGCGTGTGACACAAACCAAGGTAGCCGTACATAAATTGGAGGCGTTTCCAAATTCGCCGTCGCAACCAATTGCCGGTGCAAACTCAAATGAGTGGCGCGTTGTGGTGGGCGCGTCATGACAATTCAGGCAGTTGGCTTTTTTTGTGAAGATGTTCGCGCGGAAAGAGAAAGCTTGTTTTCAATAATTGGCGTTATGCCAGAGACGGCGAACTTGGCTGAATTTGTCCCGGGGCGAACCATGTTGCCTAGACTTGCCCTTTATATTCGCGTGCATTTCAATTTAGACGATATAATTGGTTCCATATCATTGCGGTTACAAATGCCGGGAAATGCTGATGTTGTTGATGTTGGCGCGATTGATGATGTTATCATTCGGACGTCGTTTGAAAATGGACGGAAAGCTAACTCACCTATGGGAAGCATATTTATGCGCATCGACATGTCACCATTCCCAATTCCCGCGCTTGGATGGCTCAAGGCATTTCTGTCAGTCGATGGCCGAGAACTACTAGTTGCGATACTCAGATTCACAACGGGCGAAGCAAGTAACCCTGGTTTTGAAATTACACGCCAACTCACGGCTCCCATCGCTTCTGAGCGGCCTTCTTAGCTATCTCGCGGCGCCGCTCTGGCGACAACTTGGCGGCACGTGCTTTGCCGCCCTTGAGGCCCCCCTTGCGTGCGAATTCGTGTGCCGGGCTGGCAGGCTCCCTTTCGGGTGCTACATCCTCGACCTGCCCGGTCAGGATATCCCCCACGAGCTTGCCCAACTCAACAGGATCGCGGGGGCGTTTGAGTCGCTTGGTTGCCATGCTCGCAATATGCCATCTGGCGCGGCAGGATGCGAGCGGAGCTTAGAAGCGCGGAATTTCAAACTGTACCACTACCCACGCCTGAGCAAAATTCGCAGCCCGTATCTGCACACCTCTCCCATCCGCCTACGCCAAGGCTTCGGCGGACTAACTGATCCGCCTGACCCGCCGTAGCTTTAGCGAAGGCGGGCAAGAGGAGAGGGGAATCGGAATCTTGCATCGGCGTTGGAAAATCAGGAGGAAACTTCCCCTCTCCCCTTGTGGGAGAGGGCCCAAAGTCGAGGGCTATCGAGCGCTCAAGCGCGGGTGAGCGGGAACCCGCGCACTTTCCAGCGAATCCGGTGTAACCTGCCCGCTCCCGCAATCGAATTCTCCTGGAGCGGCTGTGCAATCGTCGGAGGCCGATCTCAAGGCGCTGATGCTGGCCGGACTTGCCGGCGATGCCGCCGCCTATCGCGCGCTTCTCGATGCGATGCAGGCGCGGTTCGGGGCCTATTTCCGCCGGCGATTGAACAACAATGAAGCGGAGGTCGACGATCTGGTCCAGGAATCGCTCATCGCCATTCACATGCGGCGCGCCACCTACGACCGCACGCAATTGTTCACGGCCTGGGCCTACGCGATCGCGCGCTACAAGCTCGTCGATCATTTTCGCCGCAAGGGCCGGGCCGCAACCGTACCGATCGACGACAGCATTGCGCTGTACGTGGCCGACGGGAGTGCGAGCGTCGATGCGCGTTACGATATCGAACGCGCGCTCCAGAGGCTTCCGCCCGCAACGCAAGCGCTCATCCGCGACATCAAGCTCAAAGAAATGTCGAATGCAGAGGCGGCAGCCGCGAGAGGGATGACGGAGACGGCGGTCAAGGTTGCCGTCCATCGCGGGCTCAAGAAGCTGTCCGGCTTTCTGCGCAGTGGAAGCGAAAGCTGATGCCGCGCGATCTGGCGAGAGACCTGTCCGCCGATCTTGCGCCGGTGTCGCAATGGTATGTGCCGGGGAGACTTCTCGCTGGCATCGCAATCGGCGCCGCGATTTCCATTTTCCTTGTGCTTACGTTGCTCGGGCCACGGCCCGACATGCACGACGCGATGCGCACCGCCATGTTCTGGCTGAAGCTCGCCTATCCGCTTTCTCTCGCGCTGATTGCCGGCCTCGCGGCCGAGCGCCTTGCGCGTCCTGGCGCCTCCGCACGCACGCGAATTCCGTGGCTCGTTGCGCCGCTGCTTTTCGTATTTGCACTCGGGGCGCTGGAATTCATCTTCGCCGCTCCCGCGGCGCGTGTGCCGCTTTTGATGGGAGGCTCGGCGCGCGTCTGTCCTTTCTTCGTCCTTTCTGCCTCTGCTCCACCGTTGGCAGGGCTTGTGTGGGCGATGCGCGGGCTCGCCCCGACACGCCTACGCGAAGCCGGCGCTGCAATCGGTCTCGCCGCCGGTGGCGCGGGCGCGTTCGCCTATGCCTGGCACTGCACGGAAACCGGCGCGCCGTTCCTCGCGGTCTGGTTCACGCTCGGGATTGCAGCAGCCACGCTTCTCGGCTGGCTTCTCGGGCCGCCGCTGCTGCGATGGAGATAAGGCGCGGACGTGCGAGTACTCCAAAAGCCGAAAGTTCGAATCCTGTCCGGTGCGCCAGTCCCGTACAGAAGTGAGAACCGGGCCGTCGAAGTCGCCCGACGTGACGGTAGCGGCGATGGCAGAACTGGGGCCGGTTATGATGG
>PKWC01000022.1 GCA_003131925.1 Alphaproteobacteria bacterium
CTGCAGGTCAATGGCGGCGGCGGGGTGCTGCTCAACGACGATCCGTCGGCGGAAGCGATGCGCGCGATCGCCCGCGCCCATAGGCGCTTCGGGACAACCGCTCTGCTTCCGACGCTTATTACCGACACGTGGGAAAAGATGGACGCGGCCATTTCGGCAGCACACGCGGTTGCCGGGAAGGACGGTGTGCTCGGCCTGCATTTGGAAGGTCCGTTCATCAATCCCGCGCGCGCGGGCGTTCATTCGCACGACCGCATCGTGCGGGCCGAGATGTGCGATCTCGAATGGCTGCGCGAGCTCGGTCACGCAGNNACGCTGATCACGCTGGCGCCGGAATGCGTGCCGGCGGGCTTCATCCGCGCACTGGTCGAATGCGGCATTCGCGCTTCTGCGGGGCACAGCGAAGCATCGGCCGAGATCGTCATGCGCGCGCTGGACGAAGGCATGACCGGCGTCACGCATCTGTTCAATGCAATGCCGCCATTGCAGGGCCGCGCGCCCGGCCTCGTCGGCGCCACGCTCGCTGAGCCTCGCCTCATTGCCGGCCTGATCGTCGACGGCATTCATGTCGATCCCGTGTCGGTGCGCGCGGCATTCGCCGCGAAAGGCGCCGACGGAATCGCGCTCGTCACCGATGCGATGCCAACGGTCGGCGCGAGCATGGAAACATTTCAGCTGATGAGCAGGACGATTTCACTGCGCAACGGACGGCTTGCGACTGCCGAAGGCACGCTCGCGGGCGCCCATCTCGACCTGGCGACGGCGGTAAGGAACGCGGTGACGCTGTGCGGCATTCCCCTCGAGGATGCGCTGCGCGCCGCGTCTTCGACGCCGGCGCGGTCCCTCGGCCTCGAGCAGGAGCGCGGCGCTCTTATTCCTGGCGCCCGCGCCGATCTCGTTGCGCTGACAGGCGACCTCGCCGTCGTCGCCTGCTGGGTTGATGGCCTGGAAGAGGGCGAGTCGACCCGAACCACGCTATAACGTGGGCGCATCAACGTTGGGCTTTACATTTTCTTCCCCACGTTGGGGGAGGAAAAGAGGGGTGAATTGGCGAGATAACCAGGGCTCTTGAGCGGCCCCCGCGCTCTGAGGGAAGCGCATTTCACGTCGCTTATTTGTCACGGCGAAAGCTTTGGCGCAGATCGAGTTTTGATGCCCGTCAGAGCGCCGGTCGCACAAGGCCCACCCTACCGGCTTCGCAAAAAGCCGTGAAACGTGCCGCCGCTATCCTCGTAGCTTCCCGCAATCGCGCCGTTGCCATTGATACTGGCGCCAATCGTGTAGATTGATCCCGGAGGATCGAATGCCCTGATCGTTCCATCGGCAGCACGCACGAAACCGTGCCAAACGTTGTTGCTATCCCGGTAGAACCCCGTAATCGCGCGTCCGCCATTGATGCTGTACGCTTGGCTGTCGACCGATCCTGCAGGATCGAACGCCGTGATCGTGCCATCGGGCGCGCGCACGTAGGCATGCCAGACGTGCTGCTATCCTGGTAGTATCCCGTGATCGCGCCATTGGCATTGATGCTGTCGGCAACGGTGTAGGTTGTCGATCCCGAAGCGTCGAACGCCGTCATCGTTGCATCGGCGGCCCGGACGAAGCCGTGCCAAATGCCGGTGCTATCATAGTAGTTTCCCGCGAACGCGCCCCCGGCATTGATACTCTGGACACTGGTGTCAATTGATCCCGACGGGTCGAATGTCGTGATCGTTCCATCGGCGGCGCGCACGAAACCTTCACAACAGCTACCTGCGTAGTTTCCCGCGATCGCGCCCTTGGTATTGATGGTCAAGGCAATCGTATATGTTGATCCCGAGGGGTCGAACGCCGATGGCGAAACGCCGGCGGCGGCGGCAGTCTTGAGCACGGACGGCTATTTTTACGGCCTCACGGAAGCCGGCGGACAAAACAATCTCGGCGTCGTGTACGAACTTGCGCCGCAGAACGGCGGCTGGACCGAAACGGTGCTCTACAGCTTCGTGGGGGGCACCGACGGCGCAACGCTGGAGGGCACCGTGCTCCTCGACAACGGCAATCTCTACGGCGTCACCCTGGCCGGCGGTAACGGGGGCTGCTTCGCTCCATCGAACGGCCGGCATCGCTAGGCGTGCCAGATTCGCCAAAAACCAGAAGACGAGAGGGTTACGGAGGCGGCGGCATGAGTGTCAAAATNNCGCAACGACCGGCGACCAGCCGGCGGACCGGAATTTTATCTTGGTGCCTTGTGCAACCGATAGTCGGCTGCGCCGACTTCAGAAGCATCGGATTCCGGCAAGTTTCGGGATTACTTCGACTCTTTGGCCTCGCACATGATGTTGAGGTCGACCGTTTCGCCCGACTTCGCGCCGGACGGCCAGTAAAAATGCCATCCCCAGGTGCTGTAGTCCGGCGGACTCTCGTCGTAGCGTGGCCCGTTATAGCCGAGATAGACATCGTCCTCCTGGCCGACGGAGTTGAACTCGAAGGAGCCGTTCTGGGCGACCGGTAAGCTCGAGGGGCAGCCATAGTGAATGAACTCGCTGACCTGACCGGCTGTGATGGTTACGACGGCTGGAGCTTGCCAGCCAGCGGCGGCTTGGGCTTCGCCGGCGATAGCGCAACTCAATGCTCCGACACCGGCCAGAATAAGCATTGAGACGACACGGCGGTTGCTGCGGGTGTCGGAAGATGAACGACAGTTGGTCATGATTTCTCCCCTTACGGTTGCGCCATCGCGCGGCGGGAGGGCCCCGCACGCCAAGATGGCGAAGACTTGGCCCCTCTATACGGTCGGCAGCTTCGTGATATCCTCAAGATCGGCCTCATTTTTTCTCACGGCGGCCCGCCGATGGATATTTCGGTCCGCGACAAGGGGATTTTCCGGGTCGGTGTGTTCCGGATGGACGCAGTGCGCCGCCGCCTGGCGCGGGATGGCGCGCCGCTGAAGCTGCCGCCAAAACTCTTCGATACGCGGCTCTACTTGGTCGTAAACGCCGGCCGGGTGGTGGACCGTTGACTCCGCCTCTTCGACTCCGGCGCGTTTCCTCGGCCTTGAGCACGAGCGCGGTGCGTTGACCGCCGGCGCCCGCGCCGATCTCGTGGCGATGACAGGCGACCTCACCATCATCGCGCGCTGGGTGGATGGAATGGAAGAAAATGAGTCCAGAGCACCGTGAAGCTGATATTCGGACTCTGACCGCGAAACCAAATCCGTCATGGCCGGGTCTTGGCCGCGGCCACATGTGGCCGGGCTGTTGTCCCAGCCACCCATGAAAACCGAGGCGAAGCAATCGCCGAGATTGAGCTTCGCGGGATGACCGCTTCCCTTGCCGAAATCGCGCCAGGCTTCGCGCGCGAGATGCGCCTGCCTTTCATCGACGGGAACGAGCTTGATTGCTGCGCGATCGCGCAAGGCGTCGAGCTTGCGGCCGACAACAGGGTTGGGGTCCCGGTCGAGAAGGGCTGCCGCTTCGATATAGTCCTGTATTTCGGTGACGCGATCAATTCTTCGCCGGCTTCAGGCTCCAGTCGGGTTGCAGGGACGAGAGCGCGGGCGGCTTGCGCTTGCCGCGATAGACGGCGTCGTTCCCGCCATTGAGCGCATAGGCATAAAGATTGCCATCGTAGGACCCGGCATAGACCATGCCGTTCGACACGGCGGGAGAGCCTTCAACCAGGGAGCCCGTCGCTGCCGTCCAGAGCGAGGCCCCGCTGCTGGCGTCGAAGGCGTAGAGCTTNNGAGCTTGTGGTCAAAGGAGCCCACATAGACGACGCCATTCGCCACGGCGGGCGAGGAGAAGATGGAATTGCCCGTCGGTGCCGACCACAGCAGGGCGCCGCTGGCGGCGTTGAAGGCGTAGAGATTGTCGTCATAGGAGCCGACATAGACGACGCCACTCGCCACAGCGGGACAGCCTTCGATCACGGCGCCCGTCGCTGCCGTCCAGAGCACGGCGCCTGTAGCGGCGTTGAACGCGTAGAGCTTGTCGTCATAGGAGCCGACATAGACGACGCCATTCGCCACGGCGGGCGAGGATTGGATGGCATTGCCCGTCGTTGCCGTCCAGAGCACGGCGCCGTTCGTGGCGTCGAAGGCGTAGAGCTTGTGGTCAAAGGAGCCCGCATAGACGACGCCCTTCGCAACAGCGGGCGAGGAGTAGATTATGTTTCCCGTCGTTGCCGTCCAGAGCAGGGAGCCGCTGCTGGCGTCGAAGGCGTAGAGCTTGTGGTCAAGGGAGCCCACATAGACGACGCCATTTACCACGGCGGGAGAGGAGACGATGGCGCTCCCCGTCGCTGCCGTCCAGAGCAGGGCGCCGGTGGTCGCGTTGAAGGCGTAAAGGTTGTCGTCCTCGCAGCCCACATAGACGACGCCATTCGCCACTGAGGGTGACGAGTAAAGGATGGAACTGCCCGTTGTTGCCGACCAGAGCAGGGCGCCACTGCCGGCGTTGAAGGCGTAGAGCGCGCCGGGAATGGAGGCTTCATAGACGACGCCATCTACCACGGCGGGCGAAGAGTAGGTTTCGCCAACAGCCGCCGTCCAGGCGACATCGAGGCCGGCGACGTTGTTGGGCGCGAGGACGTTTTCCCAGGCGTTCAGTCCTTTGTGCTTCTCGTTGAAATGAAACTGCGGCCAATCGGTATTGACGGTGAAGGCCTTCTGGGCGCCCTCGCCATTGCTGCGCTGGACGGCCGTGATGTAATGCGTGCCGGGAAGGGCGCTAGCGGGCACGGGGACTGGTGTTTTCCCGAACACGCCATTGCTGTTGGTGAATGCGAGCGCCTCGTCCGTCGTATCGAAGTAGATGTCTACCGCTTCATCGGCGCCGAATGAGTTGCCGTTGACCTGGGTGTTGCTGTTGGGGTGGTTCTCGGCCGGGCTCATCGCAATTTTCGGACCCGCAGCCCACGCGCCGGAGGCGCCCGCAGCCCACGCTGCGGCCGCGGCGAGCGCCGCAAGCCGCAGTCCAAATCCCGATCGACGCATGGGTTTCCCCTCCGAAAGCTCGCTGTCTCGCGAGACTTGTGTCAGTTCGCGGGTTTCAGGCTCCAATCGGGATGCAGCGACGAAATGGCTGGCGGCTTGCGCTTGCTGCGATAGCGGCCGTCGTTGCCGCCGTTGAGCGCGTAGGCATAGAGGCTGTGATCGCCCGAGCCGACATAGACCATGCCGTTCGCGACCGCCGGTCCGAGGTCGTCGATTTCGCCGCCGGTCGTTGCCGTCCACAGCATGGCGCCGCTGGTGGCGTTGAAGGCGTAGAGATTGTCGTCGAAAGAGCCGACATAGACGACGCCAT
>PKWC01000083.1:0-3725 GCA_003131925.1 Alphaproteobacteria bacterium
TCGGCTGGTTGGCGACGAAGCCGACGGTGCGGCCGGCGATGCGGCCGAAACCGGTGACGATGTTCTTGGCGAAGGCTTCGGAGATATCGAAGAAGTCGCCCTCGTCCACCACCTTGAGAATAAGTTCCTTCATGTCGTAGGGCTTGTTCGCATTGTCCGGCACGAGCGTATCGAGTGAAGGTTCCTCGCGGCGCGGATCGTCGCTTGTCGGCCATGCTGGAGGCTGCTCGCGGTTATTGAGCGGCAGGAAGTCGTAAAACCGGCGCATCTCCTCGATCGTGATCACGTCGTTGTCGTAAGCGCCGTCGGCGACCGCGGATTTTGTGGTGTGCACCCTGGCGCCGCCCAGCTCTTCGGGCGTCACGTCTTCCTGCGTGACCGCTTTCACCACGTCCGGACCGGTGATGAACATGTAGGACGTGTCGCGCACCATGAAGATGNNGCCGGCGAATAGACATCGCCGCCGGCGCAGGGCCCCATGATCACCGAAATTTGCGGCACGACGCCGCTCGCCAGCACGTTGCGCTTGAAGACTTCGCCATAGCCCGCGAGACTCGCAACGCCCTCCTGGATGCGCGCGCCGCCGGCATCGAGCAGCCCGATGATCGGCGCCTGGTTCTGCATCGCCATGTCCTGGATCTTGCAGATCTTCAGGGCGTGCGTTTCGGAGAGAGAGCCACCGAAGACCGTGAAGTCCTTGGCAAAAACGTAAACCATGCGGCCATTGATCGTGCCCCAGCCGGTCACGACTCCATCGCCCGGGATCCGGTTTTTCTCCGCACCGAATTCCGTGTTGCGGTGCTCGACGAACATGTCGAACTCCTCGAAGGAATTGGCGTCGAGAAGGAGCTCGATCCGCTCGCGGGCGGTGAGCTTGCCGCGGTCGTGCTGGGCCTTGATCCGCGCTTCCCCGCCGCCCATGCGCGCCCGCTGCCGCCGCTCTTCGAGCTCCTTGAGGATATGCTTCATCGAATCGCTCCGCCCGATGCTTGCAAACGTGACACTTTGGCAAACCAGATCCAACGGTCGGAACTGTGGAGATGCGCGAAATTTCACCACAAAGAGCACAAAGAACACGAGGTGATCGTGCGGCCTGGGACGGCAGGCCTGCCCGAATACCAGCGCGGGATGGTCGGGTTTAACCCGACCACGTACGCGCGCGGTACCAAGATTCTTTGTGCTCTTCGTGTCCTTTGTGGTGGTGAACCGTTTTATCGAGGCTTGCGCTTCCGGCGTTTCGACTGCGCGGTGCCTCCGGCCGCAAAAGCTTCCGCGTCGGGATCGAAGCCGAGGAGCTCCCACGTCTTCAGCATGTGCGCAGGAAGCGGCGCGGAAACCTTCAATCGCCCGCCGTCGGGATGAGCGATGTCAATCGCGCGCGCATGAAGATGAAGCTTGTTCTCGATGGCGCCCCGTACACGCGCCGCCGCACCACCATATTTGAAATCTCCGACTACGGGCGTGCCAAGAGAGGCGACGTGCACGCGGATCTGGTGCATGCGTCCGGTGAGGGGCCGCACGGCAACCCAGGCGTAGTCCGACCCCGCCTTGTCGACCACCGCGTAATCGGTGATCGCGGATTTTGCGCCCACGGTATCGAGCTCGACTTCGGCGATCTTCTCGTCGCGTCCCGCAGTCTGCTTGGCGAGCGCAGACTTAATCGTTCCGCGCGCCGGATTGGGCACTCCCTTCGTCAGCGCCCAATAGATTTTCGAAGCGTCGCGCCGCCTGAGCGATTCGCTCAGCGCCGCAGCCGCTGGCACCGTCCGCGCAACGACGAGCACGCCCGACGTGTCGCGATCGAGCCTGTGGACAAGTCTGGGGCGCTGCTTTTTTCCAAAGGCCAGTAACCCCAGCAAGCCATCGACGTGCTCGCCGATTCCGCTGCCGCCCTGGCTCGCAAGGCCGCTGGGCTTGTTGAGAACCAGCACCGCGGAATCCTTATGAATGACAAGGCTCTCCGCGAATATCCTCGCCTGTTCAGAAGCCTGTGTGGGGACGGGCTGTGAATTTGTGGATCGAGCATCCACAGCTTCGTGGATGATCTGAACTTGTGGCGGCAAGCGTATGATCTGGCCTGTGAATATCCGGTCGCCGGCCTTCGCTCGTTTGCCGTCGAGCCGCACCTGACCTGTGCGCAAAAGCTTTTCGAGTGCGCCATGCGCCAGCGCGGGGAAATGGCGCCGGAACCAGCGGTCGAGGCGCGCGCCGTCATCGTCGCTCTCGACGGCCGCGTTCGTTGCGCCGCCCGGCGGCGCTGCAGCGATTGACGCATCCATGGGAGTCACTTAAGCGTTTCCGCCTCGAAAGGGGATGGGGTTCCCCTTTAACCGCCAGAAAGCTCGAGAAGCCAGACGGCTGATGACCCCTGCCGCACGGAGATCGCGGCGGGAGTGCGTCTTGCCGGATGCAAACGCTCGCCCCGCCCGACGCAAACGGGAGAATGCGCGTGGCAAATGTCTGGCTGGGGTCGGCGCTCTGGCTCGGTCTTGCACTGGCGGCGTCGCTTATTTCGATCCGGATCGCCGTATCCGTGGCGCTGGTCGAGATCGTGGTCGGCGCGTTTGCCGGAAACCTCATCGGCCTGCACATCACCGATTGGGTCAATTTTCTCGCGGGTTTCGGCGCCATCCTGCTGACATTTCTCGCCGGAACGGAAATCGATCCGCGCATCGTCAGGAAGCATTTCTGGTCCAGCATGAGCATCGGGATCATGGGCTTCTTCGCGCCGTATCTGGGCGTGCTGGCCTATGCCCATTGGGGGCTTCACTGGCCATGGCCCCAGGCGCAGATCGCCGGCATCTCGCTGTCCACCACGTCGGTCGCGGTCGTGTACGCGGTGATGATCGAGACGGGATTCAACAAGACCGAACTCGGCAAGATCATCCTGGCGGCCTGCTTCATCAATGACCTGGGCACGGTGCTCGCGCTTGGTATTGTGTTCGCGCATTACGACATCACGCTGCTCGTCTTTGCCGCGGTGACGATTGCCGTTCTGGTGCTGCTGGCGCTGTACGCGCCCCGTCTGGTCAAGAGTCTCGGACACCGGGTCAGCGAGCCGCAGACGAAATTTGTTACGCTGATCCTGTTCGGACTCGGCGGGCTTGCTAGCGTGGCCGGCAGTGAAGCCGTGCTTCCTGCCTATCTCGTCGGGATGGCGCTCGCGCCAACGTTCCTTGCCGAGCGCGAACTCGCACAGCGCATGCGCACCATCGCGTTCGCGATTCTGACACCGTTTTATTTTCTCAAGGCCGGCTCACTGGTCGAATGGCATGCCGCGGCCGCGTCTGTCGGCCTCATAGCCATTTTTCTCGGCATCAAGATGGCGACAAAGTTCGTCGGCATCCTGCCCCTGACGGCGTATCACGAGTTCGACCGGCGCGAGGGGCTCTACACGACGCTGCTCATGTCCACAGGCCTGACGTTCGGCTCGATCTCGGCGCTGTTCGGCCTGACCAACAAGATCATCGACCAGTCGCAATACACGATCCTCGTCACCGCCGTGATCGCGAGCGCCGTCGTGCCCACGCTCATCGCCCAGACCTGGTTCCAGCCCGACTTCAAGGCAATCGCCGGAGAGCCGGAGACAATCGAGGCCGAAGCCGTGGCAGGCGAGGAGCCTTAATTAGAGCGCAGGGCGCGTTGCACCGAATGAAACTGCCGGTCACACCGACATCCCAACGCTCGTCTTGGCCGGGCCCTCGTCCCGGCCATCCAAGAACACC
>PKWC01000083.1:3731-13110 GCA_003131925.1 Alphaproteobacteria bacterium
GGCCCGGCCATGACGAGGTTTGAGGAGTTGCGGATTCACCCTATGCCGCGCACTCCGCACGGGACCCTGCTATTCCCCGCCGCCCTTCTTCTCGCGCAGTTTCGCCCAGTATTCCAGGCGCTTGGAGATCTCGCGTTCGAAACCCGTATCTTTCGGCTTGTAGTAGGAGTCCCGCGCCATTCCGTCGGGAAAATAGTTCTGGCCGGAGAACCTGTCCTCGGCAGCGTGGTCGTATTCGTAGCCCTTGCCGTAACCGAGCGTTTTCATCAGCTTCGTGGGCGCGTTGAGGATGTGCGCGGGCGGCATCAGTGATCCATGCTCGGCAGCGGCGCGCGTCGCCGCGCCGTGGGCCGTGTACACCGCGTTCGATTTGGGCGCGCTTGCGAGATAGATCACGGCCTGGACGAGCGCGAGTTCACCCTCCGGACTGCCGAGGAAATCGTAAACATCTTTCGCCGCCAGCGCCTGCACAACGGCCTGCGGGTCGGCAAGTCCGATATCCTCCACCGCGGCGCGCACAAGCCTGCGCGCGAGATAAAGCGGCTGCTCCCCAACCGCAAGCATCCGTGCGAGCCAATAAAGTGCTGCGTCGGGATCGGAACCGCGTATCGATTTGTGCAGGGCGGAAATCAGATTGTAGTGCTCTTCGCGGCTCTTGTCGTAGAGCGGAGCGCGTTTCTGAACGAGCGCGACAAGTTCCGCGGAGTCGAGCGGCCGTTCGGGTTTGACCGCGGCAATCTCCTCGGCAAGGTTGAATATGTAGCGTCCGTCGCCGTCGGCCATTGCGCGCAGCGTCTCGCGCGCGTTCGCCGTCACGGAGAGTGGCGCTCCATAAAAGGTTTCTGCGCGGCCGAGCAGGATTTCGAGCGCCGCGTCGTCGAGCCGGCGCAACACGAGCACCTGGGCACGCGAAAGAAGAGCGCCATTCAACTCGAAGGACGGATTTTCGGTCGTTGCGCCCACCAGAATGATCGTGCCGTCCTCCACAACCGGCAGGAAACTGTCCTGCTGGCCCCGGTTGAAGCGGTGAATCTCGTCGACGAAAAGCAGCGTGCCCTGCCCGGTCCGCCGGCGCTGGCGCGCGGCATCGAACGCCTTCTTGAGATCGGCGACACCGGAAAACACCGCCGACAATTGTTCGAAGTGGAGCCCGAACGCGTGTGAGAGCAGGCGCGCAATCGTGGTTTTGCCCGTGCCCGGAGGTCCCCACAAAATGATCGAATGCGGCCGGTTCTCGGCGACCATCCGCCCGATCGGACCGGACGGCGAGAGGAGATGGTCCTGGCCGACGACCTCGGCAAGCGTTTGCGGTCGCAACCTGTCGGCAAGCGGCCGCGGCGCATCATTCTGCAAGCCGCCAGCCTCGAAGAGATCAGACATGGCCTATATTAGCGCGGATTTCGATCGGTTTGAATCGCCGCCCCAAAATGTCATTTTATTTTATTTGAGTGGAGCGGGCTCGAGCGCGGCGAGCGACGGGAATTCATCGGCGCGAAAGCGACGATGTTGTCCGTCATTCGTCGACGGACAATGATAGCCTCTGCGCGCCGCGGTTCACGACCAGATCCCATCGACCGTTCGCCGATTCGAGGGCAGTCTCAAGCTCCCGCACGGACCGGATTTCCTTTCCGTTGATGGAACGGACGATGTCACCTGCCTGGAAGCCATAAGAGCCGGAAGGCGTGCCCCCGCTCGTCGAAACAATGACTACGCCTTTTGCCTCGAGACCGAGTTGCAAGTCCGCGGCGACAGCGGGAGAGAGATTTTCGACCTTGGCTCCGGTCAGCGGATTGTGGCCGCCGATGGTCGTGAGCTGGCGCGGCGGATTCTCGGGCGGCAACGCGAGAACGATCGAAACTTCGCGCGTGTCATGTCCGCGGGCGATCAATACTTTCACCTGGTCGCCGACGCGGTGGGTGGCAGCGCGATAATTGAGGCCCTGCATGTCGTCCACGTCGACGCCGTCGACCTGAAGCACGACATCGCCGCTCTTGAGACCGGCTGCAGCGGCCGGCCCGCCAGGATAGACATCTTTGAGCAGCACCCCGCCGGGGCGCGACAGGGCCATCGCCTGCGCGATCTGTGAAGTCACCGGTTGGCCGTCGGCGCCGATCCAAGGGAGCTTCACTCCACCCCCCAATGCACCTTCGACGACGCGCCGTACGAGATTGGCAGGCGTCGCAAAGCCTATGCCGGCGTATTCGCCCGTGCGGGAATAGATGGCGGTGTTGATGCCGGCGAGCTTGCCGTCAGCCGTCACCAGCGCGCCTCCGGAATTGCCCGGATTGATGGCTGCATCCGTCTGGATGAAGAACTGGTAGTCGCTCGCGCCGATCTGGGTGCGGGCGAGCGCGGAGACGATGCCCATCGTCACGGTCTGGCCGACGCCGAACGGATCGCCGATGGCCAGCACGATATCGCCGACCGAGAGTCTGTCGCTGTCGCCAAGTTCGATGACGGGCAATCGCTCGCCTTTCGTGTCGATCTTGATTACGGCGAGATCGGTGCGGCTGTCCGCGAGCAGGATTCGGGCTTTGAACTCGCGCCGGTCCGCGAGCGCGACGACGATGTTTTGTCCGCCCTGCACAACGTGATTGTTGGTTACGATGATGCCGTCGGGCCGAACGATGACTCCCGATCCGAGCGATTGCTGCACGCGCTGGCGAAGTTCGGGCGTCGCGCCGAAGAAACGCTGAAACATCGGGTCCGAGAACAGCGGATTGACAGCTGTCTGCACGACCGATTGCGAATAGACATTGACGACGGCCGGCGCCACCCGCTTCACAACTGGTGCGAAAGTAAGCTGGACCTGCGGCATCGATTGGGGCGCCGCCGTGGACGCCGTCCCCGCGTAGAATTGCGAAGCAACTGCTGCCGCGATAATCCATGCGGATAGTCTCATTTTATTCTCCGTCGTCTTGGATCGGGGCCAAATGCAAAAGGGGCGGTCTGATAAACCGCCCCTTCGTAGCTGATCAATCTGTCGCGAAGATTGCTACTTGCTTTCGGAATCTTCATCTTTTTCGGTCTGTCCCGAATCGAGGCCCTTGGCGCTCTCGTCACGATCCACGAACTCGATAAAGGCCATTTCCGCATTGTCGCCGAAGCGAAAGCCGGCCTTTAGCACGCGGGTATACCCGCCCGGGCGTTCCGCGTAGCGGGGACCGAGCACGTCGAACAGCTTGCGGACCTGCACCGCGTCCTTGACCCTTGCGAGAGCCTGACGGCGCGCATGCAGATCGCCCCCTCCACGGCGCGACAGCGTCACGAGCTTTTCCACGATCGGCCGCAATTCCTTGGCCTTGGGGAGCGTCGTCTTGATCTGCTCGTGCTTGATCAATGCCGCCGTCATGTTGGCGAACATGGCTTCCCGGTGGGCCGAGGTGCGGCCGAGCTTCCGGCCCTGGTTGCGATGACGCATGGCGTTTTACCAATCCCCGCTTCAGCCGCCGTCAATACTGGTCTTCATAGCGCTTGGCCAGATCTTCGATGTTCTCGGGCGGCCAGCCAACCACTTCCATGCCCAGATGCAGTCCCATTTCCGCCAGCACCGCCTTGATTTCGTTCAGCGATTTGCGCCCGAAATTGGGGGTGCGCAACATCTCGGCTTCGGTCTTCTGGATGAGATCGCCGATATAAACGATGTTGTCGTTCTTTAGGCAGTTGGCTGAGCGGACCGACAGTTCGAGTTCGTCGACCTTCTTGAGCAACACCGGATTGAACGCGAGGTCGGGCTTGGCCTCCTCGGCCGCGCGCTCGCGCGGCTCTTCGAAGTTGATGAACACCTGCAGCTGGTCCTGCAGGATGCGCGCCGCATAGGCCACCGCGTTGTCCGGCGACACCGCGCCATTCGTTTCCACGCTGAGTGTCAGCTTGTCATAGTCCAGAATCTGCCCCTCGCGGGTGTTCTCGACCTTGTAGCTTACCTTTTTGACGGGGCTGAACAGGGAGTCGACCGGGATAAGCCCGATTGGCGCATCTTCCGGCCGATTGCGATCGGCAGGGACATAGCCCTTACCTGTTGCGACCGTGAGCTCCATCCGGAAATCGACTTTCTGGTCGAGCGTGCAAAGAACAAGCCCCGGATTGAGAATCTCCACGTCCGCGACCGGCGTGATCTGCCCGGCCGTGACTTCGCCCGGACCGGTCGCGCGCAAAGAGAGGCGTTTGGGCCCTTCTGCATGCATCCGCATCGCCATCTGCTTCACATTCAGCACGATGTCAGTCACGTCCTCGCGCACGCCGGCGATGGAGGAAAACTCATGCAGCACGCCCTCGATGTGAATCGAGGTCACGGCCGCGCCCTGCAGCGAAGAAAGCAGCACGCGCCGCAGCGCGTTGCCGAGCGTCAGCCCGAATCCTCGCTCGAGTGGTTCCGCCACCAAGGTCGCAGAGCGCCCGGTATCGTGGCCGGATTCCACTTTCAGTTTTTGCGGCTTGATCAGTTCTTGCCAATTTTTCTGGAACACGTCTGTCCTCATCGTTTTCCGGACGCGCGCGTCGCGCGCCCTATTCGTTCGACGGGTATGAAACGCAAAAACGCTACACGCGGCGGCGCTTGGGCGGCCTGCAACCATTGTGCGGGATCGGCGTCACGTCACGAATGGAAGTGACCTGAAGCCCAACCGCCTGCAATGCGCGCAACGCGGACTCACGGCCGGAACCCGGACCGCTTACTTCCACCTCGAGCGTTCGCATTCCATGCTCGATGGCCTTTTTGCCGGCATCCTCCGCTGCAATCTGGGCCGCGTACGGCGTCGATTTGCGCGAGCCCTTGAATCCCAAGGAACCAGCCGACGACCAGGACACGGTGTTGCCCTGAGGGTCGGTGATGGTGATGATAGTGTTGTTGAATGTCGCGGCGACATGCGCCACGCCCATGACAACATTCTTCTTTTCCTTCTTGCGCGCACGCGCGGCCGGCTTTGCCATCGATCGAATCCGTTATTTGGTGACTTTGCGCTTGCCGGCAATGGCCTTGGCAGGCCCTTTGCGGGTGCGTGCATTGGTGTGTGTGCGCTGCCCACGAACCGGAAGGCCCTTGCGGTGACGCAGCCCGCGATAGCATCCCAGATCCATCAGCCGCTTGATGTTCATCGCCACCTCGCGCCGCAGATCGCCCTCGACGACATAGTCGCGGTCGATTGCTTCGCGGATCTGGATCACTTCGGAATCCGTCAGATCATGCACGCGCCGGTTCTGGGCGATACCGACCTTGCGGCAGATATCCCTAGCCTTGGTCGCGCCGATGCCGTGAATGTACCGAAGCCCGATCTCCACGCGCTTCTGGGTCGGAATGTTGACGCCGGCTATGCGCGCCACGGTGTCTCTCCTTCTGACGGCTGAACGGGCCGGTTCTTGGAACGCACGAACACCCGTTCCCCGTTCGCAAAATGGGCCGAATTCGCCAAATCTGGGAGGTCAGGTCGTCGCAAGGCCGCGAATTATAGGTATCGTCGGCGTCCAGTCAACCGGTTCCCACCACTGATTTCCGTTGCCGATTCGGCCCCTCGTTTCCCGCGCCGGCGCCATTTCCGCAGGAATCGACCAGACCTCCAATGGCTGCCGTAACCTCATGAATGGGGGCCATGCCGTCAACGCCGGCAAGTTTGCCCTGCTCGCGATAGTAGTCGAGCAGGGGGGCGGTGTTGCGGTAGTAAACCGAGAGCCGGTGCCTGAGCGTCTCCGGCGTGTCGTCGGCGCGCTGATTGCCCTCCCGAATCCGCTGTTCCACACGCTGGATCAGTGCGTCGTCCCTGACCATCAACTCGATGACAAGGGCGATCCGCTTGCCCCTCTGCCCAAGCATGCTGTCGAGGGCCCGGGCCTGCGGGATGGTCCGCGGGAATCCGTCGAAAACCGCTCCGGCGGCACTGTCAGGCTCGTCGACCCGTTCGGCGATGATCGCAATCACGACCTCGTCGGGGACGAGCTCGCCACGGTCCATCAGGTCTTTTGTTTTCCTGCCGAGCTCGGTTCCCGTTCCTATCGCATGGCGCAGCATTTCCCCGGTAGAGAGCTGCGGCCAACCGCGGCGCTCCTGCAGAATCTTCGCTTGCGTACCCTTGCCCGCTCCCGGCGGTCCGAAAAGGACCAGATTCAACGGCGCGCCCCCCGAAGCTTCGCCTTCTTGATGAGGCCTTCATACTGCTGCGCGATGAGATGGCTGTGGATTTGGGCCACCGTATCCATCGTCACGCTTACGATAATCAGGATCGAGGTACCCCCGAATGTCAGGATCGCATAGTTGGCGCGGAAGAACTCCGGAATGACGCAGACGAACGCGAGATAAAGCGAACCCACCACCGTGATGCGCGTCAGCACGTAATCGATATACTCCGCCGTTTTCTTGCCAGGGCGAATCCCGGGAAGGAATCCGCCATATTTCTTCAGATTCTCGGCCGTCTCTTCGGGATTGAAGATGATCGACGTGTAGAAGAACGAGAAAAAGATGATCATAAGCGCGTAGAGCAGAAGGTAGAGCGGCCGGCCGGGCCCGATATAGGTGAGGATCGTCTGCAGGAAATCGGGCACGCTCTGGCCGTTGAAGTTCGCCACCGTCGTCGGCATGAGCAGGATCGACGATGCAAATATCGGCGGGATGACGCCGGATACGTTCAGCTTGAGCGGCAGATGCGATGATTCGCCGCCGAACATGCGATTGCCGACCTGTCGCTTGGGATATTGGACCAGCAGCCTCCTCTGCGCGCGCTCCATGAAGACAATGAAGAGAACAAGACCGATGGCACCGATAAGTATGGCAAGGATCACCGGAAGATCGATCGCGCCGGTTCGCGCCGATTCGAACAGCTGCGAAATGGAGGTCGGAAAACGGGCGACGATGCCCGCAAATATGATCAACGAGATGCCATTTCCCACACCGCGGCTGGTGATCTGCTCACCAAGCCACATGAGCAGGATCGTGCCGCCAGTCAGGGTGATCACCGCCGAGATGCGGAAAAAGAAACCGGGGGCAATGACGACAGTTCCCCAGTGTTCCAGCCCGATTGCGATGCCGTAGGCCTGCAGCGCCGCCAGCCCCACCGTCCCGTATCGGGTGTACTGATTGATCGTCTTGCGCCCGGCCTCGCCTTCTTTCTTCAGCGCTTCCAGCTCCGGAAATACGGTCGTCATGAGCTGAATGATGATCGAGGCCGAGATGTAGGGCATGATGCCGAGCGCGAAGATGGCCATGCGCTGAACGGCGCCGCCCGAGAGCATGTTGAAAATGTCCAGCACTCCGCCCTGCTGCTGGTTGAGCTGGCGGGCAAGCTCGCTCGGATCGATGCCAGGCATCGGAATGAAGGTACCGAGTCGCGCCACCACGAGCAGCGCAAGCGTGAACAAGATGCGCTGGCGCAGCTCCTTGGCCTTGCCGAAATTGGAGAAGTTGAAGTTTGCCGCCAGCTGTTCGGCCGCAGAGGCCATGAGAAACTCCTGAACCCAATCATGCCTGCCGCCTCGCCGAAGATCGGCGAGCTAGCTGGCGCGCGCGGCCCTTTTTTCTGCAGCCTTGGCCCGACGCTGCGCCTTTTTGCCAGGCTGACCTTTCTTGTTCGTTCGAACGGGCTTCTTGAACGTCAGCGTCACGGAGCCGCCGGCCTTTCGAATCAGCTCGACCGCCGCCACCGATGCACCCGCAACTTCGATCTCAACCCTCGACGTGAGCGCGCCGCCCAGCAACCGAACCCCATTGCGACTCGACCGCGCAAGACCCGCTTTCCTTAGTGCGCCTTCGGTAATCTTTTCGGACGTTTCGAGTTTCTTCTCGTCGATCGCCTTTTGAATGCGTGCAAGGCCGACTTCGGAAAAATCATTTGCGAAGATGTTGTTGAAGCCGCGCTTCGGCAGNNGCGGCATCTGGCCGCCCTCGAAACCGTAGACCTTGGTGCCGGTGCGCGCCTTGGCGCCTTTGACGCCGCGTCCACAGGTCTTGCCGAGGCCCGACGACGATCCTCGACCGACTTTCGTCTTTCGCCGGTGCGCACCTTCGTTGTTGGCAAGCTGATTGAGTTTCATTTGCCGCTTTCCTCAACGATTTCGACGAGGTTTTGCACGGCGCGGATCATTCCGCGCACCGCGGGCGTATCCTCGAGCGTGCGTGTGCGCCTGATTTTGCCCAAGCCAAGCCCACGCAATGTCGCCGCCTGTGTCTCAGGCCGGCGATTGGCGCTGCGAATCTGTCTCACCATGAGCGTGCTTTTCTCAGCCATCTTCAGCTCCCCGCCGCCGCCTGCTCGGCCTTCGGTGCACCTTCACGCCGCGCGATGATCTCGCTGACGCTGCGGCCGCGCCGCTGCGCCACCATGCGCGGCGACTGTTGCAGCTTGAGCGCGTCGAACGTCGCACGCACCATATTGTAGGGATTCGATGTGCCGAGCGATTTTGCCACGACATCGCCGACACCGAGCGACTCGAACACGGCGCGCATCGGGCCGCCTGCGATGATTCCCGTGCCCGCCGGCGCCGGCCGGACGAGCACTTTGCCCGCGCCATGGTGACCCCGCGTTTCGTGATGCAGTGTGCGGCCGTCCTTGAGGGGAACGCGGATCAGCGCGCGCTTGGCCGCCTCGGTGGCCTTCCGGATCGCTTCGGGCACTTCGCGCGCTTTGCCGTGCCCAAATCCGACCCGGCCGCGCTGATCGCCGATGATGACGAGCGCCGCAAAACCGAAGCGCCGGCCGCCCTTGACGACCTTGGCCACCCGGTTGACCCGGATGGTCCGCTCTTCGTACTGGATGTCGCTCATGGCCTCAGAACTCCAGTCCCTCACTCCGGGCGGCCTCGGCCAGGACGGCGGCAGCGGGCCGGCTCGGGTGCACCACGAGGAGCACCGACCGAATGTTCACGCGCTCATCCTCGCGGTTGGGGGCGCTGACTGCCAGCATCCCGCTGTCGGGAAGGGGCTGCCGGGCGGCGCATGATCTCCACGTCTGGCACGGCTTCCGGCAAGCCTGCTGCTTTGGGCCGTGGCGCTCTCAGCCAGCTGTCGTCGCCGAGGAGCCGCTCGTCGATCGCTTGCGCGACCCTGTCGCCTTTGTGGTGCTCGGGCCGGCGCCCCTGGCAGCGCCGGCCGGAGTGCCTGTCGGCGAGCTTGTCCGCCTGGGGGCGCCAGAGGACCGCTTCGCTGGTGAGCTTGTCCGCCTGGGGGCGCCAGAGGAGCGCTTCGCGGCCGAGCCGGCCGTCGAGCCGGCTGTCGTGGTAGCCCCGGAGGAGGCTGCCCGGTTGCCGCCCGCCTTGCGGGCGGTCCTCGTCGCCCTTGTTGCGCCGGCCGTGCCATCGCCTGGCGTGCGAGAGCCGGCTGCCTTGCGCGTGCCGGCGGCTGCGCCCGTGGCGGCCGACTTCCGGGCGCCGGTCGTCGTCCGTGTCCCGGCGGTCT
>PKWC01000114.1 GCA_003131925.1 Alphaproteobacteria bacterium
ACAACAGCCCGGCCATGACGAAGTTTAGAGTACAATAATTTGCGCCGACAGTTTTCACGGATAAACGGTTGCGCGACGCGCGCCGTTATCCCAAACAAGAGATCAAATGACCGTACTCGCCGAAGCCGCTGGGCCATTCGCGTTCGACAACAGCTACGCGCGCTTGCCTGATCGATTTTTCGTGCGGCAACAGCCGGTTCCCGTTGCGACGCCGCGTCTCGTTCGGCTCAACGAGAGTCTCGCCCGGCATCTTGGCCTCGATGCGGCTCAACTCGCAACCGCGGAGGGCATCGCGTTCCTTGCGGGCAATCGCGTGCCCGAGGGCGGCGAGCCGCTCGCCATGGCTTATGCCGGCCATCAGTTCGGGAGTTTCGTGCCTCAACTTGGCGACGGTCGAGCCATCCTGTTGGGTGAAGTCATCGATCGCGACGGCGTGCGCCGCGACATCCAGCTCAAGGGCGCGGGACGAACGCCGTTTTCCCGGCAGGGTGACGGACGCGCCGCCCTCGGGCCGGTCCTGCGCGAATACATCCTTAGCGAGTCGATGGCGGCACTTGGAATCCCCACCACCCGAGCGCTCGCAGCGGTGACAACCGGTGAGACGGTTTGGCGCGAGGGTCCGTTGCCCGGTGCGGTGCTGACCCGCATCGCGTCGAGCCACATCCGTGTCGGCACTTTCCAGTTCTTCGCAGCGCGCGGCGATCGCGATGCGATCACGAACCTTGCCGATTACGTTATCGGCCGCCATTACCCCGAAGCGCTCGAAGCCGAGAACCGATACCGCGCCCTTCTCGATGGCGTCATCTCTCGCCAGGCCGAGCTCGTCGCGAAATGGCTTCTCGTCGGCTTCATCCACGGCGTGATGAACACCGACAACACGTCGATAGCGGGCGAGACGATCGACTACGGACCCTGCGCCTTCATGGACAGCTATCATCCGCAGACGGTCTACAGTTCGATCGACACGATGGGCCGCTACGCTTACGGCAACCAGCCAAACATCGCCCAGTGGAACCTCGTCCGTTTCGCGGAGACGATCCTGCCGCTGCTCGCGGAGGACGAAGACGGCGCCGTCAAAGCTGCACAAAACGCCATCGATGCGTTCGCCCCCGGATTCGAGACTGCCTGGGCGGGTGGTTTCAGCCGCAAGCTTGGTCTGTTGCGACCCCGACCGGACGATCTCTCTTTGGCGCAGGATATCCTTCAGCGCATGGCGAAAAATCGCGCCGATTTCACATTGACCTTCCGCCGATTGTGCGACGCTGTTGACGGCCCCGCGGCTGTGCGCGACCTGTTCGCCGACCCCACTGCCTTTGACGATTGGGAATCAAAATGGCGCAGCCGGATTGCGGAAGAAGATTGCGAACCGAACCCGCGCCAGGCGGCGATGCGCGCGGCCAACCCGGCCTTCATTCCGCGCAACCATCTGGTTGAAGAAGCGATCGCGGCCGCCGTGTACAATGGCGATTTCGCGCCGTTCGAAACCCTGCTTGAAGTGCTGTCCACGCCGTTCGACGACCAACCAGACTTTGCGCGTTACGCCGATCCGCCGCGGCCCGATCAGGTGGTGCACCAGACGTTTTGCGGGACTTGATTGCCGCATGTACGCGTCACGGGCTAGAATTGGGGCGTGTGGAGGCACAAATGACAAGCGTTTACGATTTTCGCGCGAACACGCTGCAGGGAATGGAGATTTCGCTCTCGGCCTTCAAAGGCCGGGTGATGCTGGTGGTGAATACCGCGAGCAAGTGCGGATTTACGCCCCAATATAAAGGCCTCGAAATGCTTCATGAAAAATATGGCGCCGAGGGCCTGTCCGTTCTCGGCTTTCCATGCAACCAGTTCGGCCAACAAGAACCTGGTGGGGCTAAAGAGATCGGCCAGTTCTGCCAATCAAACTACGGCGTGGCCTTTCCGATGTTTGCAAAGATCGACGTCAACGGCGCCGACGCGCATCCGCTGTACAAGTTTCTTACCCACGAAAAACGTGGGCTGCTCGGCACCACGAACATAAAATGGAATTTCACCAAATTCCTGATCGACCGAGCCGGCAGAGTCGTTGCGCGGTATTCGCCGCTCAAAAAGCCCGATGCGCTCGAAGGGACGATCAAGAGTTTACTTTGATTTTCTCACGATAAACATAGTTCGTCATGGCCGGGCCACCCCGGTCCGCGCGAGAGCGCGGCCGGAGTGTAAACTGTCCCGGCCACCCATGAAACCGTGCTGGCCATGGTTCCCCGCGATGCCATCATCGCCGTTTACGTAATGAGTAACAGGAAGCACGACAGTGGACGTCACACTCTTCTCGTGAGGCGGTGTTCATGGATGGCCGGGGCAACGACCCGGCCATGACGAATTCTGGAGACGTGGAGAATAAGGAATCATGGCCGCCTTGGGAGGGGGCCATGATCCAAGTTGTATTCAATCAGGGCGTGATGAGAACCGCGGACGAAGTCCCCGTAACATCGAAGAGCAGGTTTCCGCTGAGGTCGTAACCCTTCTGCTCGTTGGTGCCGCTATAGGTGCCGCTCCGCGTCACCTTGTCCGTCTCGGTTTCGTTGAAATATCCCGAGAGGTCACTGTTCGTGTAGAGCCAGCCCCAATGATTGCGGGACACATGTTTTGCATCGATCTGCTTCCATGAGCCCACGCAGATGTTGCCGCCGGAGAGCGGCAAGTTGATGTTTTCCCATTCGGTGCCGTCGCTGTGCCACTGAATGTAGGCTTGTCCGAACGGACTTCCTTCCACGATATAGGTCACAAGCCACGTGCCCACGATAAGCGTGCCCGCGTCGCCTGTGTGGCGCATGTCGGGCGCCACCTGCGCCGGCAACACGATTGGGGGAGACTGGTGAATGGAACCCGAGATCACAGGCCTCGGATCTGCACAGCTCGCATGCGCAGAATATCCGCTTAGAGCCGTCGCCGCTGCGACCGCGGCCAGGGTGAGTGTACGCTTCATGACTTTGTTCCCTCCGATTGGCGCGGCTCCGACCATCGGGGCCGCCAAGCCGGCACCTGATCGCCGAAACTGTGGCTGGAGCACCGTTTCCCAGACCCGTCAGTCAAGGTAGGATGCAACCTTGAGGCCGCGGGGCCGTCGGGGGTATCCGCCATGACTGCGGGGCTGTTGTTGCCCATTCACAGGTCGCGCCGATGGTGCCGGCTCGCGAGGCAATTGGAGCGCAGCGGACCCTTTGCCGAAATACAGGGGGCGTTATCGGTCCGTGATGGTTCGATAATGGAACGCTGATGAATCAGCGTTCGAGGCCGCCGGCCCGACCCGAGCCGATCCGGCTTTCGGAAGAGCCTGATTTTGTGATCGGCGGCATCGAGGTGCGGCCCTCCCTGCGCGAGGTGCGCAGAGGTGCGACCAAGGAACAGCTCGAGCCTCGCGTGATGCAGGTCCTGGTTGCGCTCGCGCGCGCCGAGGGAGCGGTCGTGTCGCGGGACGATCTTATTCAGCGCTGCTGGGAAGGCCGTATCGTCGGCGAAGCTGCGATCAACCGCTGCATCTGCAAACTGCGCGATCTGTCGGAGGCCGGCGGCGAGCAGACATTCCACATCGAAACGATCCCGCGCGTCGGCTACCGGATCGCGGCGGCCAACGAAGCGGCCCCCACTGCGGCGCCGGAATCGCCACAAGACAAACAGAAGAGCATCCGGGCGAGAAATTTCCTTTTGCCGGCGATTATGGGCGTCGCCGTTCTCTTCGCGTCTGCACTTGTCGCGTACGAGTTGTGGATTCACGCCGGTCCGCTCACGCGCGGCATCATTACGCCGGCAGCGAAACAGCCATCGATCGCCGTTCTGCCATTCAAGAATTTGAGCTCCGACAAAGATGCGGGTTATTTCGCGGCGGGCGTGCAGGACGAAATCCTGACGCGACTCGCGAAGATCGGCTCGCTCAAGGTGATCTCGCGAACGTCGGCCGATCAATTCATGAGCCCGTCCGGGAATATTCCGGAAATCGCCAGACGCCTTGGCGTGGCGAATGTCCTCGAAGGCAGCGTGCAAAGATCCGGCAACGCGGTACGCATCAACGTCCAGCTGATCCGGGCAGCGAGCGACGATCATCTGTGGGCGGAGGATTACGACCGCAAGATGGACGACGTGTTCTCGGTCGAGAGCGAAGTTGCCGGAGCGATTGCCACGGTGCTGGCCGCAAAAGTCTCGCCGGGAGAAAAGGCAGAGATTGCTGCGCCGCCGACATTAAATCCGCAAGCCTACGACCTTTATCTCCGCGCGCTGGTATTTGCCCACAAGAACGACGACTCAAGTTTGCGGACGGCGATTCAGCTTCTCGAGCAGGTGGTGAAGGAAGACCCGAAATTTGCGGTGGCCTGGGCATGGTTGGCCCGAATGCAGGCTTACACCCATTTCGGCAACGATCTGGCTACCGTCCGGCGCGGGGCCGCGCATGCGGCACTTGCGAAAGCTCTCGAACTGCAGCCCGAACTCGCCGAGGCGCAGGTCGCCAAAGGCTTTTATCTTTACTACGGCGAAATGAATTATCCGGCCGCGCAGCAGGAACTGGAGCGGGTTCATGCTAGATGGCCGAACAACGCCGAAGCTCTGGAAGCTCTTGGCCTGATCCTGCGCCGTCAGGGCAGAACGAAAGAAAGCAGAGACGTCTACGTCAGGCTCGTCGCGCTCGATCCTCTGGTTCCTGTCCACCGTGCAATCCTGGCGTCGCTGCTCGATCCACCGGATGCCATTCGCGTTCTGGACGCTGCGCTTCGGATCTGGCCCGACAACGGCTCACTTCTTGCGAACAAGGCCGCGACCTATCAGCACATGGGGGAACTCGACCTGGCAGCTGCCGTGCTCAGGAACGTCCATGCGGCGCCTGACGATCTAGAGAGCATCTGGGTGACCTGGAGCCAGTTCTGGCTGGAGCGGCAGTACGGCAAGGGTGCGGCTTTCTTCCGGGGCCTGATCGAACAGGAACCGGAAAATGCGCGCCCCATGCTTGTGCCCCTCAGACTGGCTCTGGGCGATTTCCAGCGCATGGCGGGCGATGCGAAGGGCGCCCAAGAAAACTACTCAAAGGCTCTCGCTTATATTCTGAGCAATCTGAAGGAGCAGCCGGGCAACGCCGACCTGCTTCTGCCTCTGCCGCTGGTTTACGCGGGTCTCGGCGATCGCAGAATGGCGGTGAGCGCGGCCGACCACACGGTTGAATTGCTTCGAGCGTCGGGCGATGCAGAGGATGGCGCCGACGCCGTAGCAATTCGTCTGAAAGTGATTGCCCGCTTCGACGATGTCGGGAAAGCCGTCGCCGAAATTTCAAGGTCCGCGAAGTCCGCAGGACTGACACAAGCGGATTTGCGCCTCGACCCCATGTATGACCGGCTACGCGGCGACCCGCGATTTGAAAGCCTGCTCAAAACGGACAACAGGCAATAGAAGCACCAACCCCGGCTAGACTTCGCCGGGGCCGTCTGCGCGCGCGTGATGGCGCAAGTGCCAGTGTATTGCTGGTACGCGGACTTTGCAGGCGATCCAATATCGGGCACCACGATCTACCCTGCAGCGCTCGGCCAGGAGAGCGATATCGAGCTTCTGCACCTCGTACGGAATTGAATCAAATTCAGGCTGCCCGGCGCTCCCACAGACTGCGTTCGACGGGAAAAAGTAGCGTCACCGTCGTGCCGACGCCCGCTTCGCTCGCAATTTCGAGTCTGCCGCCGTGAAGTTCGACGAGGTGCTTAGAAAGGGGCAGACCAAGCCCAGTGCCCGTATGTCTGCGGCTGAGCTTGCTGTCGATCTGACCGAAGCGCTCAAGCGCTACGGGTATTTGTTCGGCCGTCATGCCGATGCCGGTGTCGGAGATCGCGACGGTCAAACCATCGCGGCTCGGCAATACCCGCAGTTTTACGCTGCCGCCCTCGGCCGTGAACTTGAGCGCGTTTGAAAGCAGATTCAGCAGGACCTGGCGAAACCGGCGCTCATCCGCCAGGAGGTTGGGAACATCGTGCGGAATCTCCATGTCCAGCCGGACTTTTGCCTTCTTCGCGTAAGGTCCCATGGAGTGGATGCAGGAAGCAACAACTTCGCCCACATCGACTGTTTCTTCATTCAATTCGAGATGGCCGGCGTCGAATTTGGAAACGTCGAGTACGTCATTGATGAGAGCGAGAAGGTGCGTGCCACTGTCAAAAATGTTCGTGGCGTAACTGCGCACGCGGGCGACATCGGGCAGCGCCGAATCCGGGTCCTTCAGAATTTCCGAGAAACCGAGGATTGCATTGAGCGGCGTTCGCAGTTCGTGGGACATGCTGGCCAGAAACTGCGATTTGGTCTCGTCAGCTGTTGCTGCATCCTTGAGCGCGAGTCCCAGCATTTCAGCCGTTTGCTCAAGTTTGCGCTTGGTCGTCTCGAGCTCGGAGATGTGCTGATCCACGAGCGAGCCAATCACGCCGAGACCGACGATCAGAATGCAGATTGCGGTAATCGCGACCGAAAACCAGATCGGCGGAATCATTTCCGAGGGAACGGCGAGGGAGGGATCCGGCGTCAGGCTGAGGGCAGCCATACCCAAAAAATGCGTGCCCAAGGCGCCGAGCGTCATGATCAGTGCTGCGGCGATCTGCCCGCTCAAACCGGGACGGCGACGCGACAACGTCAGGGACGCCGCGCCGAAGCCGATCCCGACAACGAAGGATATGCCGATATAAGTGGTGTTCCAGTATTCATGAGCCGGCAGACGCAACGCACCCATGACCGCGTAGTTCATCACGGCTACGGCCGCCCCGACTATCGCGCCGCCCAACGCCGTGTGGCGGCGGACGACCACCGCGAATCCGAGCCCGGAGCACACGAGCCCGATTGCTGCCGCCAGTAGTGCGTTCCCGGCGTTGTAACCGATGCGCATATTGGGTTCGAAGGCCAGCAACGCCACGAAATGCACAGCCCATACGCCGCATCCGAGCACCACGGAGGCGGCTGTCAGCCAGGGGTCGCTTGATGTCGCCCCGGGCTTTCCCGACCGCGCGATGAGGGTGAGCGCCGTGTAGCAGGAGAGGAAGCAGATCAGGCCGGCGACCACGACGAGCCGGGCGTCGTGCTGACCGGCGACAGACCTTAATGCTTCGAACAAGTGCCCCATGACGATCCCTTCGATCCTCGCCTTGCCTGCATCGGCCGAAGGCGATCCTTCGCATTTGAAACAAATAGCACAGTAGCGCTCAGGCCGGCGGAGTTGTTCAGGAGTGGATTTATAATTTATGGATATTTATCTTTGGGCATTTACCAAGTTCCCGCAGCATGCTCCGCGAGATAGCCGTTCTAGCCCGGCAGCGAGGCAAAGAGCAGCGCGATATAAGCCGCATAAACGAGCAGAGAAAGTGACGCGACCGTTTTGTGGACAAGGTCACTGCGGGACATGAATCCTGCAATGCACAGGCAGATGAACGC
This sequence comes from Alphaproteobacteria bacterium, assembly GCA_003131925.1. Lineage (GTDB taxonomy): Bacteria > Pseudomonadota > Alphaproteobacteria > Micropepsales > Micropepsaceae > Rhizomicrobium. Next base: position 7,420 of record PKWC01000114.1, read on the forward strand.
CGCGTGCCCCACAAGGTCGGAGCGATTCTGAAATCGTCCCGTCAGCAGGACGCTCTTCGCAAGACTGTCCAGGATGCCCAGAAATAGTGCCGCGAAATACCAGCGTGCCTCGCGGAAGTAGGCCTGCCTGAGATCGAGCGACTCACCGTCCGGGATGGCGGGCGTCAGGATGGCTGTTGCGAGATAAAGCAGCACCGGCTGCATCAGCACCACGAGAAAGCTCAGAAAACTNNCCCCCACCACACCTGGACGTGCACGAGGAAGAGCAGACCCATCTGTGCCGCCAGCGGCCAATACATGACAAGTCGATCGCGTGCCCGGACCATCGACGCGAACCCGGTCAGAAGACTGGTCAGTCCAAGCCCCAGGACGATCGAGATCAGGACGGAGAGATAGGAGAAAGCGTCCATGCTGCACTTCCACGCCACGCGGCCGTCTCTGGAACGGTCACCTGCCCACACTTCGCAGCAATTCCCGTTGCAAGTGAAGCGCTTTCGACCAAGGATTCGACAGTATCGAAGCAGCCGCGCCCGGGTCGCGCTGCACAAGGCCGATTCGTGAACGCCAAAACGATCATCCGTTGTGCCGAGGCGGCAGACGCCGACGCCATTGCCCGCGTCCAAGCGGCTTCGTGGCAAGAGACGTATGTTGGTCTCTTGCCTGCCTCGATACTGTCCGCCGAGACGATCGAAGACAAAGCGGCCAGGTGGAAACGCATTCTCGGTGACCGGGCAGATTTTGGCACAATCGCAGTTTGTATCGCGGAAAACGACGGGCATCCCTGCGGGTTTGCATCAGGCTGTCAGCAGCGAACGGAGGCACTAAAGAAGGAGGGATTTGCAGGAGAGATCAGCGCGATCTACGTCCTGCAGAGGTTTCAGCGCGGGGGCACAGGGACAGCCCTCTTGCGGGCCGTGGCTTCGTCACTTCTGGAGCAGGGGATTGCTGCGGCAAGCCTGTGGTGCCTGAAGAGCAATTGCGTCGCCAAGCGATTCTACGAGCGCCTGGGCGGAGACATCATCGCAGAGAACGCGAATGCACATGGACAGAAAACACTGGTCGAGATCGCTTACGGTTGGCGCGATCTGGCAAGCCTCGCCGTCGCATCGTCCCATTCGTAAAGTCTGACGCCGGCTCTCACGCCGCCTTTGCCTGGACGATATAGCGGTTGATGACTCCATCGAGCACGTCGAGCGGCACGCGTCCGCAATTCAGGCCGGCTTCGTGGAAGTTCTTGATGTCGAAGCGCGAACCCAGTGCGGCTTTGGTGCGCTCGCGCGCCTTTATCCACACGGTGTGGCCGATCTTGTAGCTGCAGGCCTGCGCCGGCGTCGCGCAGTACCGCTCGACCTCGCGCGTGACGAAGCCCGGCGCGTCGCCCTCCTGATCGATGAAATACCGGATCGCCTGCTCGCGCGTCCATTTCATGTGATGGATGCCCGTGTCGACGACGCAGCGGTTGGCGCGGAAGAGCTGGAATTTCAGATAGCCGATGCGGCCGAGTGGATCGTCGTCATACATGCCGATTTCGTCGGCGAGTTGTTCGGCATAGAGCGCCCAGCCTTCGACGTAACCGGAAAATCCTATCGTCTTTCGGATCAACGGCATGCTCTTGTTGGAGAGAAGCAACCCGCCCTCAAGCTGATGGCCGGGCAGGCCTTCGTGGAACACTGTTGTCGACAATGCCCATTTCGGCCATTCGGCGCTGTCGTGCAGGTTGAAATAGACGATGCCCGGACGTGAACCATCGAGCGAAGGCGCCTGCGAAAACGCGGATGCGGCGCCGGGTTCGGTCTGCGGCGGCACACGGCGAACTTCAAACGTATAGTTCGGCAGGCGCTTGAACGCGCCGGGCAGACGCGGCCGGACAGCAACAAGCCGCGCATTGCAATAGGCGATCGCCTCGGCGTTGCCGGCATCGGTGTTCGGATAGAGATATTTCGAATCCTTGTAGAGGGCGGCAATACGCTCACCCACGCTGCCCTGCGTCATCCCCTGCGCCCTCAAGAGCGCGTCGAGCCGCGCGCCGATCTCGGCGGCCTGATCCAGGCCCAGCTGATGAATCTCCTCGGCATTCTTGGACGTCGTGGTCGAGAAACGCAGCGCGGCGGTGTAAAAGGCCTCGCCGTCCTTCAGCTTCCAAAGGCCCGCGTCGTGCGTCGCATGCGCACGAAGCGCCCGCGTTTCTGCGATCTGGCGGTCTAGCGCAGGTCCGATTCTCGCATTGTAGATCGTTGCGGCCTTGGCCGCGTAACTGTCGGCCAACCCTTTCTCTTTCGTGCGTCGCGCGATCGAAGTGACGAGGAGAGACTTGTCGGCGGTGGTACGCGTGGCTGTCATCTGCGATAGCGCGGTGTCGAGCAGAAAGTCCGGCGGCACGACGCCGAGAGCCGCATCGTGCTGCATGCGCGCCGTGTTCTCGTCGATCTGCATGGCGAAAGCGTCGAGGCGCGCAAGATAGGCGTCCGCGTCCGCCGCGTTCTCAATCCGGTGCTTGGTATCCAGAAAATCGGGCACCGACTGGTAGGCGCCAGTCAGCTGGCTCACCACATAGGGTGACGGTCCAAAGGAGGTCCCGCCGAAATCGAACTTCGCCACCGCCGCCCGGGATTCGCCCGTATAGAGAAGCGTGTCGTAATTGACCCGCTCCATGCCGCTCAGCTGATCTGGGTCGATCCCTTTCAGGCGATTCAACTGATCGAGATTGAGTGCGCGTGCCGCGGCGATTCCGGCGGAAGACTCGTCCCGCAGTTTCCCGTGCAGATCGGCGTTCGCGCCGGCGTCGAGGCCAAGCAGCGTGGCGCCTTCGGGATTCTGCCGCAGATTCTCCTGGATGAACGCGGTCATCAGCGCGTCGAGCTTTCCCGCCTCGCTCGCAGAGGCGGTTTCGGCGGCAAAAGCGAATCGCGGCAGAACCGCGAACACGGCGGTCGTGGCGAGAAGTTCGCGGCGGCTCAGCATGAAGTTTCCCCTCGGATGTTGTGGAACACGCTCGAAAGCTCATGCTTCGACAAGCTCAGCATGAGGAAAATAAACTACTCTTCTCACCCTGAGCTTGTCGAAGGGCGAGTTGCAGAGACGCTATGCCGCCGCGAATTTAATCGTTGCCGGCTGCTCCGCGCTGCGACCGAGGAGTGCTGATAGGATTGCGGTCGCGGCATTCATTTCGTCCTCGAAACCGAATGGCGGATTGACGACCAGAAGTCCGGCGGCGGAGAGGCGCTCCTTCTCCGATTCCGCGGGCCGCCCGAGATCGATGTCGAGCCTCGACATTGATGCAGGCACCCGCGTCCGCACTTCGCCGCAGAACGCGTCGGCGGTACCCTTGAATTTGATGGGAAACCATAGAAGATAAATTCCCGTGGCGAAGCGCCTATGCGCACCGGCAAGCAGTTCCACGGCACGCTCGAATTCATCATCCGCTTCATAAGGTGGATCGATGAGGATCACGCCGCGCCGCTCCGCCGGCGGAAGCAGCCCCGGCAGGCGCTCATATCCGTCGCCCTCGACGACGCGGACATTGCGGAATTCGGAGAGCGCCGAGCGCAGGGCTGCCGCGTCCTCGGGAAGCTTCTCGATCGCGACCAGGCGGTCCTGCGGGCGAAGGAGCCGCGCCGCGATCCGCGGCGACCCGGGATAGCGACCCTCCCCTTCCTGCCTGACGCAATCGAGATAGGCCGCGAGCGCCTCGGGGAGGTCAGTGCCACTCAATCCGCGAAGCCGGCCGATGCCGGTTTTGGCTTCGCCGGTGCGCAGCGCCTGGGCACCCTCGAGGTCATAGAGGGCCGCCGCGGCATGGGTATCGATCGCGCAGAATGCTTTTTCTTTACGTCTGAGGTGCAGAATGACTGCCGAAAGCGCAAGGTGCTTCACGACGTCTGCGAAATTGCCGGCGTGGAAGGCGTGGCGGTAGTTCATGCACAACCTTGAACGTCAGAGCCCGGGAACATGCAACGGGAGGGATCGCTTGCCCGGCCGCATGGTTCTGCGCCATGATCGGGTTGCGCGGGGGATCAGCATTGGATTGAGGAACGGCGAATAATGTCCGCTCTGCCCAGTCGTGCGCTCATCAGGACGCAACCCCGCCGGAGCGATGCTGGATTGCCCACTTCGCATCTGNNATGGGGCACGGGCTCACCGTGACAGGCAATCTGGAGACCGAAGGCGAGCTCCGTGTCCACGGGAAGGTGCTCGGTCAGATCCGGGCCGACCGCCTGGTCATCGAAAAGGACGGCGCGGTGGAAGGCGACATGGTGGCGCGCGACGCCCATATTGGCGGGCGCATGAACGGCCGCGTCTTCGCAGTGAACGTGACGATCGACGCTTCGGCGGATGTCAGGGGACGAATTTTCCACACCACCGTCTCGGTCGCGAGTGGTGCGCGGATCGATGGGCGCATGCCCTGGCGGCCGGTCAATTACTTTGAAACTCTCGAAACCCTCCCGGAGACGCAGCCATGACCATGTTCACACGCAGCGACAAAGAACCTGTACCGAAGCCGGCCGCCACGTCGCCGTCGCCCCAGCCGGCCCCAGCGCCTGCTCCCGTCGAAGCCCGGCGGGCTCCCGCGCCTGCCATGCCCGGGCAGGCATCGTCCGTGTCGGTCATCAGCAAGGCGCTGAAGATCACGGGCCAACTCGAGAGCACCGAGGACATTCAGATCGAAGGCGAAGTCGAGGGCGACGTGCGCGCCGCGACCGTAAAGGTCGGAACCAACGCACGGATCAAAGGAACGGTCTACGGCGATGAAGTCGAGCTGTCCGGGAAGGTGGACGGCAAGATCGAGGCGCGGAAGGTGGTGCTCACCAGCACCGCGCATATGAGCGGCGACGTCATCCATCAGGATCTGCGGATCGATTCCGGCGCGCATGTCGACGGCCATTGCCGCCCCGAATTCGGCAAGCCCGACGGCCGCGCCCACGCGATCCAGAAACCCGCTCCCGGCGCGACCGCGACGCCGTTGAAGCCGAACTGATCCGCCTCGCCCGTGGGACCCCTCACGCACGACTGAGCAGAATTCGCCGCCCGTA
>PKWC01000005.1:0-3827 GCA_003131925.1 Alphaproteobacteria bacterium
TTCGCCCGTTCCCGCGGCATCGCCATCATCAGCGACGAAGTCTACGGGACGATCCTTTATGACGGGCGCCGCCACGCGCCCTCGTTCCTGCAGATCGCGGAGCCCGACGACGTGGTGTTCGTGATCAACAGCTTCTCGAAACCGTGGGCGATGACGGGCTGGCGCATCGGCTGGCTGGTGCATCCGATCTCGCTCGGCCGGCAGATGTGGATGATGTCGGCAGCCGACAACACGGGCGCCACAACCTTCGCCCAATGGGGCGCGCTGGCTGCGCTATCGCCCGAAGGCGACGCGTTCCGCAGTGAGATGCTCGCGCGCTGCCGCGCGGGCAAGAAAGTGGTTCAGGACTGGATCGCCTCGCAGAACCGCATCCGCTGGATCGAGCCCGAAGGCGCGTTCTACGGCTTTCTGCATGTCGACGGACTGAAGGACAGCTTGGGCTTCGCACAGAGCCTCGTGCGCACAGCGCGCGTCGGCGTCGCACCGGGCTCGGCATTCGGCCCAGAGGGCGACGCCCAGTGCGATTCCTACCTGCGCATCTGCTTTGCGCAGGATACGAAGCGGATCGACACGGGATTGGAGCGGCTGGGGACGGCGGTAGCTGAACTGTAGAGCATAGTGAGTCAACTACGGAAATATTTCTTCGATCAACGTAACCCTAAGTTTCGATTCTCCGCTCGTTCCAGGTTTAAATTTCTCGATATTGAAATCCCCGTCAACAAGCTTAGACCGCCGAAATAGTTCTAGAAACTTTTTCGACGGCGCTATTTCGCCTGGACGAGCCACATCAACGTACGCTCGTCCAAAGAGGCTCATTAACGCTCTAACAGTTTGCGGAAAAAGCTTTTTNNTGAGTTTTTCAGCAGACTGCTAAATCCATTTGTCTTATTCAGCATCGAACCTTGGCCAAACTCGTCCCAAGCCACCGGCCACCTTTCGCGCACTGCGTCAAAGTACGATTGAATCAACCTTGCTATGATGAGGTCTTCGCCCTTTATGAATAGGTTACGCAGACACAGGTGTCGTGATGCGTCTGAGTCGATCAATTCCAGGCTACCACCCCGAAGCAGTATGTCTCGGTCACCCTTTGGATCTCGTGATATGTATCTTACTAACTGCTCCACAAATGTCGATTGTGTAATGGTTTCCGAGTCCCGACCCGGTGTGGCGGTACCGAGTCGTTTTATCCTCCTAAAGAATGGACTAGACTCGTTTCGGTCCAGTGCCACTGCAACGTTGTGGCAAGTTTTGTAGGGGCTCCGTGTTTGAGCTAACTCAAACAGATCAAACGCCAAGCTCTTTCTAACTTTTGTCTGCTCCAAATTTACAGTCGCGAAAATGTAAGCCTGATCGGCTTTGTCTATTCCAACGAATATAGCCACCATAACTTCGAAGCACTCTCCATGGTAGTTTTCGAGTCCAGCAATTCTATGCTGCCCATCAATCACTCGACACAAATTTGACAGCGCAATGCTTGGCTGTTCGTCGCCCTCCTTCGTATTGGAAAATGAAAGTAGAGATGACGCAGCATAATAGTATCCCTATCACAAACCAGAAGGCACTTGGAAATTTGTTTGAATTCTTGCCCCCGATCAATGGACCCTCTTCGCGCAAAATAACGTACAGTAGAGGGCCGAGAAACGCAGCAGATAAAATTCCTAAGTCTGAACTAGAAGCAAATTTCTCCAAAAAATCTAGTGCATTTGTCGGTAACAAAATGAGCTTTGTTATCAAAAATCCCAACCAAAGCGGCATTAGACTGAATAGGAGTATGACAAAAACCTCAGTGAGCGCGTCGCGCACATCGGGCCATTGTGCGATAGCTAACGCACCGATGATGGGCGGCTTGATACCTGAAAACCTGCGCATCGAGCGCATCCCCGCTCCAGCGTTAGCTCAAATTGCGTGACCGGCCTCCGATGGGCAACGAAACACATGCAAAATGCGCCATTGGATGACGGTGACCCAATCAACTCCGAACAGGCAAGTTGTGCGAAGCGGCGACAATCGAGCCGTTCCTGTACGTGCTCCAGCTCGGTTCGTAGTCGTCATTTGCCTCGCAACCCCACACAGTCCAGCCCCGTTTTCGACCACGTGCAAAAAGTTCAATCCGCGGACCAGGAGAGCATGCCTGTATTATCGCATACTGTTCTTCAGGTTTTCGGCTATGTTCTCGCTTTCTACTTGCCAGCAGGTTTACCTGGACTCGACCTGGGTCAAGAGTACGCGCATTCTTGCCGCGCACGCCAAACAACAAGATCTCAGTGACGTTTCTAAAATAGAAGCCAACCCCACGGCCGTCGGAGCCTCCGTCCTTGCGCACCTTATGCCAGATCAAGTTGGTCTTATATGTGAACCCCCACGCTTCCAATACACGGAGACCATCTGGCAATATTGCGTTTGGAACCCAGAGGTAGAGATGTGCTCGTTCATTCACAATCGAAGCTATGGGTAGGGCACAAATTTCCTCCGTGCTCATCGTTTCGTATCGAGTTAGGCGTTTGTTTTCAGGGGCAATCTTTCCCGTTCGGTTGAGGAAACGCCACGGTGGATCAGCAAGCACGGTTCCAAACTTAGATTTTCGTGCTGCTGTCAACAAACATTGAGCCGCATTCATTCGGCTTTTCCTAGAGAGGATGGGCGCGGGTGCGCTGGTCGCCCTGACAATCGTACCGCAGTCGGTCAGATTACACCGATTCGACCGCCGCGACCCCCGGCAGCGACTGGATCGTGCTTTTCATGGCGGCGGTAATCTGGTGGCGGTCCTTGAGGCGGATTTCCACGTCCTGGCCCTCGATGCCGGGAACGATGAGGGTGACGATCCCCTTCCCGTTCGCGCGCATCTGCCCCGCGATCGCGTTCAGCGGCTGCGTATCGTCCAGACGGATGCGCAACCCCTCGCCCGCCTGGGCCNNTGGGCCGCCGCCTGATCGAGATCGGAGACGGAAAGCGCGCGCAGCTTCAGCTCTTCGTCGATCCAGTCCGCGGCCACAGACAATAGAACCGACTTGCCGGCTTCGAGAAGCGGCCGCGCGCTCAGGAGCACCTCCGAGAAGACCATGATCTCAAACATACCTGTGGGATCGGAGAGCGAGAGGAAACCGTAGGGCTGATCGTTGCGGCCGCGGCGCTCCTGCTTGCGGATGATGGTGCCCGCAAGTACCGCACGAAAGCTCGAACGGCGGCGGTCTTCCTGAAGCGCTGCCCAGCTCACCACGCCGAGCCTTTTCAGTGCTGCGTCGTAGGCGTCGAGCGGATGTCCGGAAAGATAAAAGCCGATGGCGCTGAATTCCTCGCCGAGCCGCTCATGCGGTAGCCAGTCCGCGACGGAGGCAAGGTGCAATTCCTCGGCAACCGCCGTGGCCCCGAACAAAGTCGACTGGCCGCTCTCGCGCTCGCGCGTCGTGCGCGCCGCGTCGCTCAGAATGGCATCGGAAGATTCGACAAGCTGGCGCCGATTAGGGCTCAACGCAGTGAAAGCGCCCGCCCGCGCGAGGCTTTCGAATGCACGCTTGTTGACGTGCCGCACATCCACACGCCGGGCGAAATCGGCGATGCTGCGGAACGGGCCCTCCTGCTCGCGCATCGCCACCACATGCTCCATGGCCTGCCGGCCCACCCCTTTCACGGCAGCAAGCGCATAGAAGATCACGCCGGCCGCGCTGTCGCAGGTGAAGAAGGCATCGGAACGATTGATGTCCGGCGGCAGCACCTTGATGCCGAGCCGACCGGCCTCCTGGCGAAAGACGTTCAGCCGGTCCGTCGTACCGATGTCGAGAGTCATCGAGGCGGCAAGAAATTCCGTCGGATAGTTCGCCTTGAGATAG
>PKWC01000005.1:3837-4211 GCA_003131925.1 Alphaproteobacteria bacterium
GGTGGGTAGCCATTTCGGCGGCGATCTTCTTGCCCATCGCACGGCGCAGAAGATCGGCCTGACCCATCGAATAGCCGGCAAGCTCGCGCGCGATGCGCATGACGTCTTCCTGATACGTCATGACGCCGAAGGTTTCCTTGAGGATCGGCTCGANNCCGGCCGGTAGAGCGCGACGAGCGCGACCAGATCGTTGATGTGGTCGGGCCGCATCTTGCGCATGAGATCGCGCATGCCCGCTCCCTCGAGCTGGAACACGCCGACGCTGTCGCCACGCGACAGCATCTCGAAAGTGGCGGCGTCCTCGAAGCCGATATTCTGGGTGTCGAGATCGATCCCGCGGCGCTTCAGCAGCGCTTCGGCCTTGGCGATCACCG
>PKWC01000246.1 GCA_003131925.1 Alphaproteobacteria bacterium
ATTTCGGGTGGGGGTCTGTGCGTTGCGCCGTTACCCCCACCCGAAAAACGTGAAGAACGTTTTTCGACCTCCCCACAAGGGAGAGGTTCAAAGAAGCCGCGGTCGAAATATCTACCGTAATCGGCGAGATGTGCAGATGACCTGGCGCTTTCGCGGGGATGACATGTTTAGTATGAACGGAGCACGTCTACGTGCTCAAACCCGTCTTCACGGTGAAGCCCGCAGCTTCCAGGCCGCTGCGGATTTCGTCGGCGTGGCTGGCGTCGCGCGCCTCGATGACGAGGCCCAGATCGGCGGATTTCGCCGGCATGTCCATCATCATGCGGTTGTGCGAGACTTCGAGAATATTGCCGCCCTTGTCGCTCACCAGCGTGGCGATCTTTGCCAGGAGCCCCGGCCGGTCCTCGATCTCGATCACGAGGGAAAGTATGCGGCCCTCGCGCGCCAGCTCGCGCAGCACAACGTTGGAGAGCAGCCGCATGTCGATATTGCCGCCCGAGAGCACGACGCCGATCTTCCGCCCCCGAAACAATTCCGGATTGCCCAGCACGGCCGCCAGCGATGCCGCGCCCGCGCCTTCGACAACGGTCTTTTCGATTTCGAGGAGTCGTACGAGAGCGCTTTCGATTTCGTCCTCGCGCACGAGCAATACGTCCTTGACCAGCGCATCAACCACGCGTTTTGCAAACGGCCCCGGCCGCTTCACCGCGATTCCTTCGGCAATCGTCTGCCCCGCGCACGGCAATTGCTCGCCCTTCACCGCGTCGTACATAGAAGGATAGAGCTTCGCCTCGACGCCGTAGATCTCGATATCGGGCTTGAGCGCCTTTGCCGCCAGCGCGATGCCGGAAATGAGTCCGCCGCCTCCGATCGGCACGACGAGCGCGTCCAGGTCGGGCGCGTCTTCGAGCAGCTCGAGGGAAACCGTGCCCTGGCCGGCGACGACGAGCGGATCGTCGTAAGGATGCACAAAGACGAGATGTTCGGCGTCGGCGATCTTCCGCGCCCGCTCAAAGGCCGCTTCGAGCGAGGCGCCGTCCAGCACGATTCGCGCGCCGAACGCCCTGGTGTGTTTCACCTTGTTGAACGGCGTGCCCTCCGGCATCACGATCGTGACCGGAATGCCGAGCCGGCCCGCATGATAGGCCACCGCCTGCGCGTGATTGCCGGCCGACATCGCGGCAATCCCGCGCTTTCGCTCCTCCGGTGTGAGAGAGAGAATCTTGTTGAGCGCGCCGCGTTCCTTGAACGAGGCGGTGAAATGCAGGTTTTCGAACTTCAGATGGATGTCGCAGCCGGCGAGCTGCGACAGCGTGCGCGAATGATGGCTCGGCGTGCGCATCACCGCGCCCTTGATGCGCTCCGCCGCGGCGCGCACATCGGCGAGCGTCACCTCTTCGAATGTCGGCGCGGCGTCGGGCGATTTGTCCATCTTCCCGTCTTTTCTTTTTTTTTCGAACGCGCGTATCTGTTTGTCCGGGCTGGTAGCAGCGGAGGGATTTGAACCCCCGACCAAGGGATTATGATTCCCCTGCTCTACCACTGAGCTACGCTGCCGGCCGGAGCGCGCGATGTAAGGTTGGGCACGAAGGCGTGTCAAGGAACGAAATTACGCCGCCCGCGACAGAGGCTCGGCGCTGCTGATCCAGCCGCCGCCGAGGACGCGCGTGCCGTCGTAGAACACGCAGCCCTGGCCGGGTGCCACCGCGCTTTCGCCGCCGGAAAGCTCCACTTCCGCGCAACCGTCATCTTTCGCGAATACGCGCGCGGCAACCGGCTCGCGCGTGGAACGAACTTTCACCGCGCAATCGACAGCATCAGCCATCGGAGCGAGCCAATTGACTTCCGTGAGGGCAATCTTGCGCACGCGCAGCGCGTCGCGCGGACCTAAGATCACGCGGGCGCTCGGCGCATCGAGGGCGACGACAAAGAGCGGCGTGGCTTCGCCGGAGATGCCAAGACCCTTGCGCTGTCCCACCGTGAAATGAATCACGCCGGAATGGCGGCCGATCACGCGGCCGCTCATGTCCACAATATCGCCCGGCTGCGCTGCATCTGCCGCGAAGCGTTGCACCACCCGCGCATAGTCGCCATCGGGCACGAAGCAGATGTCCTGGCTGTCCGGCTTGTCCGCAACCGCGAGATCGAGCCCGGCGGCAATGGCGCGCACTTCGCGCTTCTCCATGCCGCCTAGCGGAAAACGCAGCACCTGCAACTGCTCGTTCGTGGTCCGGAACAAGAAATAGCTCTGGTCGCGTGCCGCATCGTGCGCCCGATGAAGCTCGGGACCGTTCGCGCCCTCGACGCGGCGCACATAATGTCCGGTCGCCAGCGCATCGGCGCCGAGTTCGCGCGTCATGTCGAGGAGATCGGCGAATTTGATCTTCTCGTTGCAGCGCACGCAGGGAATGGGCGTAAGACCCTTCGCGTAGGAATTCGCGAAATCCGCGATCACGCGTTCGCGGAACCGTGCCTCGTAGTCGAGTACGTAATGCGGAATGGCGAGCCGCTCCGCCACGCGCCGCGCATCGTGGATATCCTGTCCGGCGCAGCAGGCGCCCTTTTTCTTCGCCGCGGCGCCGTGATTGTAAAGCTGCAGCGTGACGCCGATTGCATCATAACCCTCGCGCTTCAAGAGACCCGCGACGACGGAGGAATCGACGCCGCCCGACATGGCGACGACAACGCGTGTGTCGCGCGGCTCTTTGGCGAAGCCAAGGCTGTTTCGTCCGTTCATGGCCGTGCGCTATAGGTCGGTCGCGCCGGGGTGGCAAGCGCAAGAGCTGCCCGACACGCAAGTGCTGCGCGTTGCACACATATTGTCGAAACCTGAATTGCTTATGTTTTCCTTTACCTTGGACCTTCGCGTTTTTTTAAAGGCGGCAGCGGTAGCCTGTCGTTAAAGGGGCGGCGCGTAGAGTGTCGTTCGCGCGAACAGCGTCTGGAGCACTATGAGTATGATCGAGGAGCGCAGGGGCCGGGCGAGTTACGTCATCGGCCCCGATGGAAGCCCGCTCACCATGGCCGATCTTCCGGCTCCGGGCACCAAGCGCTGGGTGATCCGAAGGAAGGCGGAAGTGGTGGCCGCGGTGCGCGGAGGCCTGTTGAGCCTCGACGAGGCCTGCCGCCGTTACACGCTGACGGTCGAGGAGTTTCTCGCCTGGCAGCGCGCCATCGACCGCTTCGGACTCGCTGGGCTCCGCGCAACGCGCGTCCAGCAATACCGCCACTGACACGCGCCCGACGGCACTGCGATCGCGTTCAGACAGGCCAATCCTTAAGCAAGAATTTACGGAAGTCGCGCCAGTTAATGTACGAAGCGCGCGCCTCCGAGGGACGCTGCCGGATGTACTGTCGGGTCCCATCCTACGTGCCGAGCGAGGGTGGCTGCCGCGCGCTCGCCGTCTGGTGTATTGTCGCCGGGACGGTTCATAGGGGTTGGCATGTCCATTTTCGTTGATCTTTGGCAATCGATCGGCACGGTTTTCGGCTCGTTCGACCCCATCAGCTTCGCCATCATGGCGCTCGTTTCGGTCGGTGCGGGTTTCATGATGACCGGCATGGGGTCCATCGTGACCGCGACGTTTGGGGCGCTGATCATCTTTGCCCTGGCTAATTTCGCGCGCGCCGCCCTGACGGCAAAAGACGCGCAGGGCATCGCCCGTTCTGACTGGCACGATTTCCTGGCGATGCCAATGCACACGCTCGCCGTCTACGCGCTCGTGTTCGGCGTGTTCATCGCGATCATCTACGGACTGCGCTCTCTCGCGCGGCGGTAGCGCCCGAAATCAAGCCGGTGTGACACAGAAAGAATTCAGCGCAGAGGACGCAGAGGATTCGCAGTGGACGCAGGGGATTTTTGCGCGCTTCGCGCGCCATGTTCCCGCGTCCCCTGCGCTGCCTCTGCGTCCTCTGCGCTATAGAGGCGCCGGTCTAGGAGTCACACGGTCAAAAGCCGGTACTGAGGACCGCGTTGCTATCCCTTTCCCGCCGCCTTTTCGCATTCCGATTTGAGCTCGCGGATGTCATAGCCGTTGCATTGCGGAAGGAGCTTGGCGGCTTCCGCGTCCTGGCCGGCGGCGTGCAGGATTGCGATGCGCTTGGGCAGAAGCACGGGTGAATTGTCGAGTCTGATGACCGCTTCGTTCATTAGCGCTTCGGCGCGCGCATAATCGTTGCGGGCCATGTAGACATCGAGCAGGCGCGAATAAATCTCCCAGGACGGTTCAGGACCCTTGACGGCTTTTTCCAAGGCAAGTTCCGAAAGCTGCGGCTTGCCTGCCGTGCCGTAGAATTCCGAGGCCACGAATTCGGTGTAGGCGTGATCGTGGGTCGGCGCGGCGGTCGAGCGCAGCACGGCTGCCTGTGCTCTTGCCGGCGTCGACGAGCCGGCATCGGCGACGTAGCCCGCGGCATCCTCGGCGGAACTGTAGTGGGAAAGCAGCGCCGTCAGCCGGGGCTTGAGCGGCGAATTGCTCACGGGACTCCAGGGGAGCGGCTTCGGATTGACGGGAAGAAAGTCGCGGTACTCCCGGAACTCGTAGGCGCTCAACAACTCTTCGCGCTCCGTCGCGGGATGGTGCGAGGCCGCCTCGTCGGACATGGAATCGACGGCGGAATCGAACACCGTGAAGGCGAAATCGGTCATGTCGCCGTTCTTCGCCATGCTGCTGACGCTGAATCCATTGTCGGCCAGCTTGCTGAGGCCGCCGAGCAGCGTGCTGCCCATCGAAGAGACGGAATTGCCGCCTCCGCCGCTTGAGGCCTCCGCGGCTTTGGCCTGCTGGGCCGCGCGCGCGGCTTCGGCTTCCTGGCGGGCGAGCTTGTCCATGACGGAGAGCGCCGCTTCGGAATCATAGCCTGCCCTGACCATCAGATCGAAGCCGAGCGAGTCCGCCTGGTCTTCCTGCGAACGCGTCATCTGCGGTGCAAGCACATTGGCGCTGAGCTTGTAGAGGTGCTGCATCACGTCGAAGCCGCGCGCGACTTTCGAGGCATTCGCGGCGCCGATTGCAAAGCTCGCATGTTGCGCCACGTCGTCGACAGCCGCGGCGTTGACCACGGCGTAATATTGCGACCGCGCCAGCCAGTCCGAATCATGGTGCCGGTAGATGGCGTGCGAAATCTCGTGTCCCAGCACGAAAGCAAGCTCGTCCTCGTTCTCGAGCTGCTCCAGAAGGCCGATGGTGACGATGACGGTGCCGTCGGGCGTGCACAGAGCGGTGAATTCGGGCGCGGCAAGGATGTGCACGTCAGGCTGGAACGATGCGGGCAATGGCACGCCCGCCAGATCGCGCATCAGCACGCTTCTGACGTAGTCGTGCAGCTCGGGAGACGGCACGAAGCCCTGCGCGCGGGCGCGCATGATGCCGAGCGCGCGGGTGCGCGTCTGCAAAAGGTCGCTGTAATCCGAAGCGGGCGACAAGTCCTGGATCGATTTGCCCCGGCCGGGATATCCGCTGGCGGACGCGTGAAATGGGAGCGCGAGAATTGCGCCCGCCGCGAGCGCGATGAAAGTATGCCTGCGCATCATTTGCCTCCTGGCTTCGGACAACCTTCGCCCAGACCGCGCGTCGATCCGGCCTTGGTCTCGTTGCTGCCCATCGCGAGATTGCGGCAGATGGCGGGCAGCGATCCCGCGAAGCGGTATTTCACCATGTGCGGCGGCACCCAGTATTTCGTGCCGCCGACGCTGACCTCGAGCATCATGTTGGCGGCGCGGCCGAGAATCGGTGCGCAGTCCGGAAATTTGTCGGCGTCCATCGTCATCACGCGCTTGCCCATCGCCGCGTCATAGAGGTCGACCTGCGGCGTGCGCGCGGCCAGGACCACGTCGCCCGTGGATGTGCTGCAGGTGTCGTCGGCCAATGCCGGTGTGGCCGAAAGAATTGCGCCGCAAAATATCAAACATGAAAGGTATCGCATCAGCCCCCCTCCTCCTGTGCAGTGGGAAATTGTGGAATGCCGCCCGCGACGTGATGGAGATATCCCCAGATCGTATCGGGCAGGCCGATCAGCAGCATCGCTGCAAGCTCGACAGAGACGAAGACGACTTCGACCCAGTTGGCGACCGAAAGGCCGGCAGTGAGCGTCAGCGCCAGGCCGACCGCCAGCGCCAGCGCCAATGCAAGCCAGTGCCAGGCCGACTGGAACGCTTTGTCCAGAAGGTATTCGAGCATGGCGCCGCGCTCGGGCCGAACGCGCCTGCTCTTCAGCCGCCGCATGTGCATCCAGGCGAGGATCAGAATGATGGGCACGATCGCGATCATCTGCGCGGTGTTATTGTCGAGCGTGACGTTTCCGATCGAAACGACGTTCTGCTCGGGGTGTCCGTGGAAACTGATGAGATTGTCGAGCGCCATCGCGTGCACGAACACACTGGCGATCAGGCCGTTGACCGGCGTGAAGGATTTGTCCTGCACGCCCGAAAGAGACGCGCCATAGAAGACGATGCGATTATGCGCAAGCGCCGTGATATCTGGATCTTCTCGGCCATCGAGGAGCGCCTGGGCCGGGATCACGCCTGTATACGGGCACCATGAGCGGACGCTCTTGGGATCGAAAAAGGCGAGGTAGGTCCTTCGGAACCAGCCAATGTCCTGGTTTTCGCCGCAGGCATGCGAAACGCCACTATCATCCGTCACCCGCATCCATCTCGCGTTGATTGGATTGGTGCGCGTGCCCCAGACAATTTCCATCAGTCCGTTCATAGGCGTTAGCGGCGTTTGCGGAAAGAGGTCCTTGTACACCTGGAGCGCCAGCGAGAGGCACGATTGATCCTGAACCTTCGCGCGGAAGCACTGCCCGGTTGCGGGATATTGGCGCACGACTCCTTGAATGAAGAGTATGGTGGGATCGAGAATGCGCACGCCCGTCGCCGCGAGCTCCCGGCGCACGGCAGGCGATCCGGGCGGCGCGTCCGTTTCGCCGGTGAGATAGAGCGGAACGCCCGCGCGCTTGTAGCGCCCGATCTCGTCGACGAGTTCGGGAAGCGTGTCGTCCTTTCTCGGATCGACGAACATCACATCGACGACGACCGCGCGCGGCTTGAGCGCGAGAATCGCGTCGAGCGCGCGCGCCTGCACG
>PKWC01000013.1 GCA_003131925.1 Alphaproteobacteria bacterium
TGGTCTTGCCGGTCGAGGTGCCGCCGGCGACGAGGATGTTCTTGCGATCTGCCACGGCGGCGCGGAGCGCCGCGGCCTGCCCGACGAGCATGATGCCGGCGGCGACATAATCGTCGAGGGTGAACACCGCGACGGCAGGCTTGCGGATC
Organism: Alphaproteobacteria bacterium; assembly: GCA_003131925.1. Classification (GTDB taxonomy): domain Bacteria; phylum Pseudomonadota; class Alphaproteobacteria; order Micropepsales; family Micropepsaceae; genus Rhizomicrobium. Next base: position 150 of record PKWC01000013.1, read on the forward strand.
GCAAAGGCCGGGGCGGCCACCACCGGCGGCAGAAGTCCCTCGAACCGCTCTCCCGTTTCGGGCAGCTCGGCCGAGACACGCGGTTTGTCGGCATGGACCTCCGCGCCGACATGGTGCGCGACCAAGCGCACGATCCGCTCGCCATCGGCGGCGGACATCGTCCGGCCGCTGTCCTCCAGACCACCCGACAGCCGGTCTATCCAAAGCCGGCCGTCGGGGTTGAGCATCANNGCATGCGCGCACCGCGGGAGAAGGCCTCGGAATGAAGTGGTGTGACCGCCACGATCGTCCCCGTCATTGGCCAATCGCGACACGCGACTAGCGACGGGGACGATTAGAAAAGGCAGTAAGTAGGGCGATTCAACAAGTATTCAGATGGCGTAGGGGCCAGGCGTAAAGCAGAGAAAAAATACTTGCTGGGTTCGGACTCGGTTTCGACGGCTTCGGTGACGCTCCGGTTATTCGGGATCGCGTCTAGTCGGTGTCCGCCGATCGAGTCGGGTCTTCCCGCACATCGTCGGGGATCTCTTGCCGAAGCTTTGGCCCCTGGCTGAGGCGCCGGCCAAGCGCGGCGACGAAGTTGTCGTAGCGAGGTCCAGCCTGCGCCCGCGCCGCCTTGGCAGCCGGTTCAGGAAGCGCCGGTGTCGTGGTGAGCCAGAAGCGGATGAACAGGGCGAGTGTCTCGACGGCGATGCCGACGTCGCGCTCGAGCCGCGCCAGGCGCCGGTCCTGCTGATCAAGGCGTTTGGCGATGGCAGCCTCGCGCCGCTCATCTGCGTCCGGCGAAAGGAACGAGGCGATGGCGGCCTCGGCGATCAGCGACATCGGTTGCTCTCGCCGCGCCGCGTAGACCGACAGGGACCGCATCACGTCCGGACCGAGATAGACGGAGACCTGAGCCTTCTTCTTCGGCGCCGGCATCCCAGCCTCACAGTCCCAGGTCGTCGCCGGGGTCGAGGGAGGCTTGGCGCGCCAAGCCCTGCATGAGGTCGTTCATCCGACCTACGCGGGGCGCATCCTCCTCAAGCTCGTCGGTCGGATCGAGGGCGAATTCGTTGTCGATCGGCTGCTTCTTCTCGACCGTCTCCTGGTTCAGTTCAGGCTGGCGACGGCGGTCCGAGTTCTTCGGATCTTCATCGTCGGCCTCCTCGCCGTCACGCATTGCGGGCAACGGTGGCTGCGGCGGCAGTGGTCGTGAACTCCAGTCGTCCAGCCGACTCTCCTTCGGCCGAGTGGGGACAGGCGGCGGCAGGATGCGCTCCTGCAAGCGTGGGTCCTCGTAGTAGCGAGCCTTCTTCGCGCGGAGCGGGTGGAGCCCTGACACCATGACGATCTCGTCGGTAGACGGGAGTTGCATGACTTCGCCCGGCGTCAGTAGCGGCCGCGCTGTCTCCGATCGAGAGACCATCAGATGGCCGAGCCAGGGCGAGAGGCGGCTGCCGGCATAGTTCTTCATCGCCTTCATCTCGGTCGCGGTCCCGAGCGCATCGCTGACGCGCTTGGCGGTCCGCTCATCATTGGTCGCGAAGCTCACCCGCACATGGCAGTTGTCGAGGATCGAGTTGTTCGGGCCGTAAGCCTTCTCGATCTGGTTCAGCGACTGGGCGATCAGGAAGCTCTTGATGCCGTAGCCCGCCATGAAGGCCAACGCGCTCTCGAAGAAATCGAGCCGACCGAGCGCCGGGAACTCGTCCAACATCAGCAGAAGTCGGCGACGCCCGGCCTTAGCCTGCAGGTCCTCGGTCAGACGCCGGCCGATCTGATTGAGAATCAGGCGGATCAGCGGCTTGGTGCGGTTGATGTCCGAGGGCGGCACGACGAGGTAGAGCGTCGTGGGCCGTTCGCCGGTCAAGATGTCTCCAATCCGCCAGTCGCAGCGCCGCGTCACCTCGGCGGCCACCGGATCGCGATAGAGGCCAAGGAACGACATGGCCGTGCTCAGCACGCCGGACCGCTCGTTACCCGACTTGTTCAACAGCTCGCGGGCGGCGCTGGCGACGACGGGATGGACGCCGGCCTCGCCGAGATGCGGTGTTCGCATCATGGCCGATAGCGTGGATTCGATCGGGCGCTTGGGATCGGACAAGAACGACGCGACGCCCGCGAGCGTCTTGTCTTGCTCGGCATAGAGGACGTGCAGAATGGCGCCGACCAAGAGCGCGTGGCTGGTCTTTTCCCAGTGGTTTCGCTTTTCCAGGCTGCCTTCGGGATCGACGAGGATGTCGGCGATATTCTGGACGTCGCGCACCTCCCACTCGCCGCGGCGGACCTCCAGCAGCGGATTGTAGGCCGACGACTTCGCATTGGTGGGATCGAACAGGAGCACGCGGCCATGCTGGGCGCGGAAGCCCGCGGTGAGCTGCCAGTTCTCGCCCTTGATGTCATGCACAATGGCGCTACCTGGCCAGGTCAAGAGCGAGGGGATGACCAAGCCAACGCCCTTGCCGCTCCTGGTTGGGGCGAAGCACAGGACATGCTCCGGCCCGTCGTGGCGGAGGTAGGCGCGCTGGTGGCGCCCCAGGACCACGCCGTCGGGACCGAGCAAGCCGGCGCGCTCGATCTCCTTCGGCTGAGCCCATCGTGCGGAGCCATAGGTCTCGGCATTCTTCGCTTCGCGGGCGCGCCAGACGGACATGCCGATCGCGACAGCCGCGGCGATGATGCCGCCCGATGCGGCTATGTAGGCGCCCTCGATGAAGATGTCGGGCGCGTAGGCATCGTAGGCGTACCACCACCAGAAGAAGGCCGGCGGAAGGTAGAACGGGAAATGCAGCAGCTCGAACCAGGGGTGTCCGAGCTGGGGCTGGAAGCCGAGGCGCCAAGCCGTCCACTCCGTCGCGGTCCAGATCGCCATGAGGACGATCGTGAAGACGGTGATGACCTGGCCCCAGAGAATCTTGGTCGCGGACATAGAAGACGTCCTTTCCTGAGGTCGATGATTGGAAGGTTCGTTCACAGCCCGAGTCCCCGATTGCGGCCGAAGCCCCAGTCGATCCCGCCATCCGCGCGGGTGACACCGGAGACGTGGCGGCCAAGCTGTTTCTCAAGGGAGGGTGTCCAGGGCACGAGCTGGAAGCCGAGGCCGTCATCGATCATGGCGAAACGGCCGGAGGCGAGCGCGAAGCGCTGCCGATAGGTCCCGGCGACATACTCGCCTGTCGCCGCGCCTTTGAACGGCTGGCCGGTTTCGGCGGCGAGTTGCTCGCCCAGCGCCTCTACCTCCCGCCGTCGAAGCGTTCCGATCAGGCCGGAGGGGAACACGATCCCCCGCGCTTGTCGCTCGGCGAGGCCCTGCTCGATGAGTTGGTCGGCCCGGCGATCCATCGCCTCGCGGACCTCGGCGCCGAAGCCGGCCTGGCCGAGCGCTACCGGATCGCGCGCGACGGCCTGGCGATCCAGCCAGGTCGCGCCGCTGGCCGTCACCTGGTCTTCGATGGCGAGGTCCGAGCGCACCGCGATGGCGATACGCCGCCGCCCTTGCGCATCGTCGAACTTGCGCAGCTCGACGATCGAGCCCGACGCGCTGTCGCCGGCGGCGTCGAGATCGGGAAGCTTGATGTGGTGGGTCCGCCCGTCGACGCCGTCGACGACAGCGTAGGCCGTACCCTTCAGCTCATCGTCGAGACCGCGATCGACCAGGCGGCCGATGACCGGAACGTCTAGGCTCTCGCCGGCGAGGACGTAGCTTGCGGCAGCCCGCTCAATGCCGCGCTCGGTCAGGCTGCGGTGGATGCGCTTGATGATGTCGCCGCGCTCGCCGAGTTCGCGCAAGGTGGTCTCGGCGGCCGCGTCCATCGTCCACTGACCCGGCCCGAGCTGGTGCGCGAGACCGAGACTCTCCAGACGCCGCAATCGCCCGACCTTGAGCGCTTCGAACGGATCAGGCTGGCGTCCCGCGGCCGGCGCGACGTCGATGACGCCGTGGTGATCGGCATCCCGAACGAGCTGCCGGTCGAGCTGAGTCCAGCGCTCGGCATCGACCTGGCGTTCAAGCGCCCGCTGAATGTCGAGATCGGTGCGCGGCCCAAGTTCCTGAGTGATCAGATCCTGGGCGCGGGCGCGCATGCCCTCCTTGATGTAGTCACGCGAGATGACGAGGTCCTGGCCGTCGTCGGCGACGCCGCGCACGATGATGTGGACGTGTGGATGCTGCGTGTTCCAGTGATCGACGCCCACCCAATCGAGCTTGGTGCCGAGGTCCGTCTCCATCTGCCCGACCAACTCACGGGCGTAGCCCTTGAGGTCGGACAGCTCGGCGGCATCCTCGGGTGAGACGATGAAGCGGAAATGGTGGCGGTCATCCTGAGAGCGCTCGGCGAAGGCCTTGGGATCGGCATCCTCCATCTCCGGTCCGAACAGCCTCGCCTTCTCTCCGTCCCGGGTGACGCCCTCGCGCCGGAGGTAGCCGAGGTGGGCCGAGAGCGGCGCTGATCTCGCCGTATGACGGACGACGCGGGTCTTGATCGTCACCAGACGCGAGCGGCCGGTGAGCAGACGGTTCGCCTGCACGCTGGCGACCCGGCCGCGGCCGAACGTCGAGCGCTTTCCACTTCTGAGCATGCCCTGACGCGACACGCCGCCGCCGGCCCGCTGGGCGGCGGCGAGCGCCTGGGCGATGAAGGGCTTGGCCCGTTGGCTCCGCGAAGAACGGATGCGGCCTGGCCGGGGCCGGAAGTCATTCTCGTCAGCCATCGCCGGCCCCGGCAATGTGCGGAAAAGCTAAGTACGGCAAAGCGTTGCGGGTCCAACGCACCTTGCGCCCCATGGGCGCACATTGCCGGATCGCTGAAAAATCCCAATAAAAACAACCGACCGACCGAGCCGCACCTTGCGGCCTTTTATCTCGCCCTCGGTCGGTTGGTTTCTGCGCTCCTCCCCTGCCTGCCCTTCCTTCTTCCCGGAAGAACGCTGNNCGCTGTGCCGCGCCTGCCTACGAAATCGCGCCCGAGAGCCGCGATGTAGCCTCCGGCGATGTCGGAGGCCGCCGAGCCGACAGGGAAAGCGTGAGCTGACCGAGGCGATATAGCGGCACCTCGACGGGAGAGCGGCGCGATCACGGCTTCGGCCCCGCTGCGGAAACGTGGACGAACAGCCCATCGGATTGCGGTGCGATGGCCGACAGGTCGCGCACCGCGACCGCAGGCGGCGAGTCGTTCGGCGGCGGTTTGGCTGCCGCACGATTGACAGGTTCAGCGCTTGCCGATCGCACGATGAACAGCGGCGCCTGTGTCCAGGACGACGGATCGAAGGCCGCCACGAGGACAGGCCCATCGGTCGCGCCGTCCCCGACAAAAGGGAGGAGCGCCGTAACATAAGCGACCGTTTCCGGCGGCAGCGGGCGATGCCGGTCGCGATAGTCCTCGTATCGGCCAGGCCCCGCATTGTACGCCGCGAGGAAGCCCGGCGATCCGTAGCGGTCGTGCATCTCGCGTAGGAAGGCGGCACCCGCCAGGATGTTGTCGTGCGGATCGAACGGATCGCGCCCGAGGCCGTAGCGAGCGCGCAACGCGGCCCATGTCTCGGGCATGAGCTGCATCAGGCCCATCGCACCCTTGGGTGAGACGGCACGCCGATCGCCTCGGCTCTCGACCCGCATGATCGCCCGAAGCCACGCCGCTGGGATGCCGAAGCGTTGCGCGGCTTCGACAATGAGAGCGGCGTAGGAGTCGCTCGAAGCCTGCAGCGCGATGGGCGCCGCCTGAGCATGGACGGCGCTGGCGGGCATGCCGAGCGCCGTCACGCTGGCGAGCAGAAGAAGCGCGTGCCGCATGCGATCAACCCCGATCGCCGCGCTTGGGCGGACGGTTCCAGTTCAGCACCCAGGCGGACTTGTCGTCGCCCGACTGGAAGAGGTTGGCGTGGATCGGCTGCGACAGCGCCGGATCGTCGATGACGAGTGAGACATACTCTCCGGCCTTCTCGCCGGTGCGCTTCCAGCCCGCGCCGAGCTCCGGGCCGTCGCCGTCGCCCATGCGGACCCGGTAGTCTGGCGCATTCTCGGCATCGGAGGATTCGGCCGGTACGAGGGAGAGGTCTTGGGTGAAGAACAGCGTCTGGATGCGCCCGGTGAAGCCGGACTTGTCGCGGGTGAACTGACCAATCTGCGCCATGGGAAACCTCCGTTGTTGGCGGGTTGAGAAGCGGGTCAATCGGTGGCGGCGCGCCACACGAAGCGGCCGTTTCCGGCCTCGTCGGTCCACAGCGGGACCGCGCGGGCGACAATCGCGGTGGTGGGAAGCGGGCCGAAATAGCGGCCGTCCAGGCTGTCCGGGACGGTCGGGTTCATGAGGAAGACTTCGCTGGGACCGAGCGTGTGGCAGCCGCTCCAACGCGGCAGCGGGCGGCCAAGGTGATCGCGCTCACGCGCCGCGCCGACGGCGACGTGATCGACGGTGACGGCGTCGCCGGCACGGCACACGGTCTGCCCACGCAGCGCCATCACATGCTTCAGCAGCGGCACGCCTTTTGGCAGGAAGCCGCCGTCGGCCAGGTAGCTGGCGATCGGTTCGGGTGCGCGCACGGCGACCAGTTCGAGCGCATGGAGCTGTCCGGCCGGCTGGAGCGCATAAAGCCCGGTGGGCGTGCTCGCCGTGGCGTTCCAGATCAACCGCGGAGCGGGATGGACAAAGGCCAAGCCGATGAAGACAAGCATGGCGAAGTACGTCGTCATGACGTAGCCGAAGCCGGTCATGGCGTGACGCTCCGGCGCTTGAGCCAAGCGGCATGCTGCTCGCGCGTATAGGCGCGTGGCTCATGGCCGGCGGCGAGACGGTTGTGGAGGTGACGCCAATATTCGGGCGCGGCGTCGGCGGGGTCGACGTCGAACGCCTCCACCGCATCGATCGCCTGCAGGACGCGCTCGACCTTCGGCCAGCTATCGACCCGCAGCAGGATCTCGCCGCCGGGGCGCACGAAGGGCAGCGTCTGGAAGCGCGCGCCAGGCTCGACCGCCCGCACGATGTCCATGCGCGAGATGATGGTGCCGTAGTCGTTCGAGGCCCAGCGCACGAACGCGAAGATGCTGCCGGGCTTGAAGCTGGAGATGCTGCGGCGGCGATCGAGGATCTTCTCTTCGACGCGGCGGCCGAAGCGCAGCCAGTGTTCGATCTTCTTCTCGATCCAGGTCAGCTCGACATGAGTCAGAGCGATGGTTCGCCGATGCGACGGCGGCACGACGCGCGGCGGCGATGGCTCGTTGTCGTTCATGACGTCTCTCCGGGATCGGCGGGTNNGAATTCGCGCGCGAGGAGGTCGCGCAGCATGTCGGCGACGGTGGTCCCGCGCCGGAAAGCGGCGACCTTGATGCGACCGCGCAGTGCCGGCGTGACGTCGATCGTCAGCCGGGCGGTGAAGGCGGAGGGCTCGTCGCCGCGACGGCTCGAGGCGTCTGGCGCCTTGATCCAGCTCTCCGCGTCGCCGGGCCGGGCGGCGAAGCCGCGTCGGGCGCCACCCCCGCTCATGGCGCGATCCTCACGACTTCAGCGGCGAGCGCTGCGATCTCGCGCGCCGCGGCGCTCTGCTCCGCCAGTTCGAACACGAGGCGGCCAGATTGCGCGGCATCGGCGAAGACGACACGCTGGCCGACGGTGCTGGAGAGCACGGGCGGATCGTGCTCGGCGAGCGTTTCAGCCGTCTCGCGGGCGATGACCGTGCGCGCGCCGCAGCGATTCAGCACGAAGCGCGCGGCGAGCTGCGGGCGATAGATGCGGGCCTCGCGAAGCAGGTCCAGCATCTCGGCCGAGGCCCAACCATCGAAGGGCGACGGCTGCACCG
>PKWC01000207.1 GCA_003131925.1 Alphaproteobacteria bacterium
ACATCCATGTGCACGTGCCGGAGGGTGCGACGCCCAAGGACGGACCTTCGGCAGGCGTGGCGATGGCAGTCTCGATCATTTCCGTGCTGACAGGAATTCCGGTCCGGCGCGATGTCGCCATGACGGGAGAGATCACCTTGCGCGGCCGGGTCCTGCCTATCGGCGGCCTCAAGGAGAAATTGCTCGCCGCGCTCCGGTCGGGCTTGGCCACGGTGATAATTCCGGCCGAGAACGAAAAGGATATGGCCGAGATTCCCGACAATGTGAAATCGGGCCTCAAGATCGTGCCTGTCTCAACGGTCGAGGAGGTTCTCAAGATCGCGCTCGTCCGCCTTCCGGAACCGATCATCTGGGAGGAACCCGAAATCGTCGCTCCGGCCCGGAGGCTCGCCGGCACGGATGCCGACGCCATCGTCACACATTGACGGCCTGACGGATGAAGAAGGCCCGGATTCCAGGGGAATCCGGGTCATTTTCTTGAGGAAAGTCGCGATTTCCCGGGTTTTTGTCTTGGCGCGCGGCTGAAAGCGGCCCTAGACTCCGGCCTGTGACGCAGCGAATCGCGCAAAGGAGCCGACCGGTGAACAAGAACGACCTGATCCAGCAGCTATCGGATCGAACGGGCCTCGCCAAGCATGATGCCGACAAAGCGGTGGACGGCATTTTCGACGCCATCGCCGACGCCCTCAAGGCCGGCGATGAAGTACGACTCACGGGGTTTGGCGTTTTCGCCGTCGCGCAGCGAAAGGGCGGCAAAGGCCGCAATCCGCAAACGGGCGCTGAGATCGAGATCAAGCCTTCCAAGCAACCGCGATTTCGCCCGGGCAAGCAGTTGAAGGATTCGCTGAACNNTTCGCTCGCGAAGCGAGTGAAGGCTGGTGGGCCGAAGTCCGGAAGGCGACGGCGGGCTGGTTGCCGCGAGCTACGGCTCGGCAATGCGCGCTACCGGGTGAATTGACGATGAGGTCTTGACCGCACTCAAGAGCGTAAGCGGAATCCCGGCATGAAATTCGCGCCTGGCAGATTTCTTGCGGCAATATCAGCTGCGTCGCTGATCGCGGGCTGCTCGGGTTCGCCGAAGCCGCGCCCGCAGGGCAAACAATGGCATCCGCCGACGGAGATGCTGGACAAATACGCAAATAAGAATGGCGTGTTGACACGCGCCGCTTTGGAGGCAGGCCTGCGTGCCGATTTTGCCGCGGCCGACGTTGGTCATACCGGATGTCTTGACGAGAACAAGGTCCGCGAGATCAACGAGGCGCGCTGGAAGGAAGGCGCGTCAACATCTTCACCGCTGATTGATTTCCGCCACATCGGCTGCATCGATTTCGAGGAGTTCGCCGCGACTCCGCGCTCGCTTTTCGAACAGCTCGACAAGGATGGCAAGGGCCGACTCACGCCGAAGGAACTTCATCCTGAACGCAAGCCGCAAAGCCCCAGCGCACAGTGATCTCCACCGATGCAGTTGGTCTGCGCGCCGCAAATTCCGGCTTGGTCAGGATTGTGCGCGCCAGCGAAGCGACATGCAGGAAAGGCCCGCATCGAGCTTTCCAGTCTCGGTCACCGGAAGCGTTTCAACCTGGAAGCCTTCTCTAGCGACAAGATCCGCCGTACGCGGAAAGCACGCGCCCACGAGCACGGTATCGTTGATCCTGAGTGCATTCGCTGCTGCCGCTTCATCCGGAGGAACCACCAGAATCCTGAAGCCCGCAAATACTCCGGAATCCGCTATGCGCGCAGTCGCTAGCACAACGTTCTCATCCAGAAGCGAAACAGCCGTCTTGAAATGCAGGATACCTTCCGGAGTTTCGACGATCCGGGACTTTCGGCCAAGGCGGTGGAGCTTCGCCACAAGTCCATTTGCACCGACGCGAGTCGTGCGACGGGAGGTTCCGATCAGTACGTTCTTGGGAGTAACCAGAACGTCGCCGCCATCGGCAAATTCGTCCCCTTCCAGTTCCAGGACGTGTTGAAAGCGCCGCTTCAGCACGTCGCGTATTTCCGTGCATTCGCCGAGCCGGCTTCGTGCTCCCGGGCGCAACAGGATCGCGCCTTCCGGAAAAACAAGCGCGGGATCTTCTACAAAAATTGAGTCCGGATATTGCTCAAGCGGTGGAAGCAACTCGACACTCAGGCCGGCCGCTCGCAACGCGGCAACATAGGCGCGGTGCTCACTGAGAATGCCTTCGTAGTCCACCAAGGCGTTGGGATCGGTGCGGATACCACTGACGACGCTGCAGCCGGGTTCGCGCACAATCGCCCGGTTGAAATCGAAGATGCACATTGGTTCTGCCCTAATTCCGTGCGGAAACTCGCAATTTCATGTTCAATAGTTACAGCGTGTACCGTCTATCTTGAGCCAAACTTGTCATCCCCGGGAGAGCCGGGACCTTGGGCAAGCACCCTTATCCTTCGCCATGGATTCCTGCTCCTGCGGGAATGACACCAATAGGGTTTGTGATTCAACTTGAACGGACAGTAGCTCGGTGCAAGGCGCGGCTGTGCGTTTGCTCATTTCCTTCTACGGATACAACGACGCGAGACGCAATCGTCCATCCTTGACACTCCGTCCCCCGGGGACGTACATCGGCCCGCCTTTGCGCAGCCCGCGAAGGACGCCCGCGGGGGCGTAGCTCAGTTGGTTAGAGCGTCGGCCTGTCACGCCGAAGGTCGCGGGTTCGAGCCCCGTCGCTCCCGCCAGTTTCGGCCGGAACTTTCCGGAAAAATACTCTTTGTCGCAGGGTGGAATCTTCCGCTAAACCGCGCGTTGCATGGGGGTGTGCGGCGTCCTATACCGCGCACGCGAACCGGGCGCGGGGGCTAGGAACACGGCATGCAAGGCCTGTTGCTGGAATATTTGCCGATCCTGCTCTTCACCGCCATCGCGGGCGGCATCGGCGCGGCGCTGATCGCGGTTCCCTTCCTCATAGCCCCGCAGGCTCCAGATAGCGAGAAGCTCTCGGCCTACGAATGCGGCTTCAACGCCTTCGGGGACGCGCGCATGAAGTTCGACGTGCGCTTCTACCTCGTCTCCATCCTGTTCATCATCTTCGACTTGGAGGTCGCCTTCCTGTTCCCCTGGGCGATCACGCTGCGCGCGACCGGCGCTTTCGCGTTCTGGTCGATGATGGTGTTCCTGGGCGTCCTGACGGTCGGCTTCATCTACGAATGGAAGAAAGGCGCGCTCGAATGGGAATAGTGGCGCCCGCTGGCCCGATCGATGTCCACGCGCCGGGCAACGACCCCTATCTCGGCGCGTTGAAAGCCGAGTTTGACAACAAGGGTTTCCTGGTGGCGAGCGCGGACTCGCTGATCAACTGGGCGCGTACCGGTTCGCTGATGTGGATGACCTTCGGGCTGGCATGCTGCGCGGTGGAAATGATGCAGGCCAACATGCCGCGCTACGATCTCGAACGTTTCGGTTTTGCGCCCCGCGGCAGCCCGCGCCAGTCCGACGTGATGATCGTGGCGGGCACGCTCTGCAACAAGATGGCGCCGGCGTTGCGCAAGGTCTACGACCAGANNGGCGGCGGCTACTACCATTATTCCTATTCCGTCGTGCGCGGCTGCGACCGGATCGTTCCCGTCGACATTTACGTTCCAGGCTGCCCGCCCACGGCTGAAGCGCTCGTCTACGGCGTCATGCTCCTGCAGCGCAAAATTCGCCGTACGGGCACGATCGAGCGCTGAAACACCATGGAGAGCCTCGAAGAACTCGGCAAGAAGATCGCCGCCGCGCTGCCCGGCGCGGTGCTGGGTCAGTCGATCGCATTCGGCGAATTAACGCTCGCAATCGAGCCTGCGCAAATCGTCCGCGCGCTTACCTACCTGCGCGACGACCCCGAATGCGGCTTCACGCTACTCGTCGACATTACGGGCGTCGATTGGCCTCAGCGCGAGAAACGCTTCGACGTTGTCTATCATCTGCTGTCTCTCGCCGGGAACCGGCGCGTCCGTCTCAAACTCGAAATCGACGAGAACATCTCCGTCCCCTCCGCGGTGGGCGTCTTTCCGGCTGCGAACTGGTTCGAACGCGAGACCTTCGATATGTACGGGATCACGTTCGCCGATCACCCCGATCTGAGGCGCCTGCTGACCGATTACGGCTTTTCCGGCTACCCGTTGCGCAAGGACTTTCCCCTGACCGGCTATGTCGAATTACGCTACGACGAGGAGCAGAAGCGCGTCGTCTACCAGCCGGTCGAACTCGTCCAGGAGTTCCGCGATTTTGATTTCATGAGTCCCTGGGAAGGCGCTCGCTACGTGCTGCCAGGCGATGAGAAAGCCTCGAAGGAAAAAGGCTGATGGAGGAAGCGCTCGACGATCGCCGAATGACTCTCAATTGGGGCCCGCAACATCCCGCGGCTCATGGTGTGCTGCGCCTCGTCATGGAGCTCGATGGCGAGATCGTCACCCGCATCGATCCTCATATCGGCCTCCTGCACCGCGGCACTGAGAAGCTGATCGAGCACAAGACCTATCTGCAGGCACTGCCCTATTTCGACCGCCTCGACTACGTGGCGCCGATGAACCAGGAGCACGCATTCTCGCTTGCGATCGAGCGGTTGCTCGGCATCGAAGTCCCCAAACGAGCCCAGTACATTCGGGTCCTGTTCTGCGAGATCGGCCGCCTCCTCAACCATCTCCTGCAGATCACCACCCAAGCGCTGGATGTCGGGGCGCTCACGCCTCCGCTTTGGGGTTTCGAAGAGCGCGAAAAGCTGATGATCTTCTACGAGCGCGTTTCGGGAGCGCGCCTGCACGCTAACTATTTCCGCACCGGCGGTGTGCACCAGGATATGCCTGCGGGACTTGCCGAGGACATCTACGCGTTCTGCGAGAGCTTCCCAAAGGTCGTCGACGATATCGACGAACTGCTGACGGAGAACCGCATCTTCAAGCAGCGCAACGTCGATATCGGCGCCTTCTCGCGAAAGGACGCGGAAGCCTGGGGCTTCACCGGCGTCATGCTGCGCTCGACGGGCCTCGCCTGGGATCTGCGCCGCGCCCAGCCTTACGAGTGCTATTCCGAACTCGACTTCAAGATTCCGGTGGGCAAGAACGGCGATTGCTATGACCGCTACCTGATGCGCATGGAAGAAATGCGTCAGTCGACCTGGCTGATGAAGCAGTGCATCGAGAAGATGCCCTCGGGACCCGTGCTGTCCGACGACCGCAAGGTGGTTCCGCCCAAGCGCGGCGAGATGAAGCGCTCGATGGAGGCACTCATCCATCATTTCAAGCTGTTCACGGAAGGCTATCATGTGCCGGCAGGCGAGGTTTACGCCGCGGTCGAGGCGCCCAAAGGGGAATTCGGCGTCTATCTCGTCTCGGACGGGAGCAACAAACCGTACCGCTGTAAGATCAGGGCGCCGAGCTATCCGCACCTGCAGGCGATGGAATTCCTGTGCAAGGGCCACATGCTGGCCGACGTTTCCGCCGTGCTCGGCTCGATCGACGTCGTGTTCGGGGAGATCGACCGGTGAGCCTGCGCCGCCTGCACCCTCGACAACCCTCAGTCTTTGCCTTCACGCCGGAGAATAAGTCATGGGCGGAAAAGGAAATTCTGAAATACCCGCCCGGCCGTCAGGCTTCGGCTGTGATCGCGCTGCTGTGGCGCGGGCAGGAGCAGGAAGGCTGGGTCTCCAAGCCTATGATCGAGGAGATCGCGCTCTTCCTTGGTATGCCGTATATCCGCGTCCTCGAAGTCGCGACCTTCTACACCATGTTCAATCTGGCTCCGGTCGGGCGCCATCTCGTCCAGGTGTGTACGACTACGCCCTGCTGGCTCGCCGGATCAGACAATGTTGTCGCCGCCTGCAAGAAGCATATCGCGCCCGGGCCAGAAACGATCTCGGCAGACGGCGTGTTCAGCTGGATGGAAGTCGAGTGCCTCGGCGCCTGCGTCAACGCGCCGATGATGCAGATTGGCAAGGATTTCTACGAAGACCTCGATGCGCCAAAGACCGAAACGATCTTTGCGGCTTTGCGGCGGGGTGAACAGCCGAAGCCCGGCCCTCAGAACACACGTCATTCATCGGAGCCCATCGGTGGCGCCATAACGCTCATGGATGTTCCGCGTCATGATTGAAGTTCGAGGCGATTCTCCTTCCCCCCCGGGTTTGCTCCGCTTCGCTCCGCAAACGACCTCCCCCGCGATGGGGGAGGAAGACAATATGCGCCATCCCAATGCTTTCTGACCGGGATCGCATCTTCACCAATCTCTACGGCTTCGAGGATTGGACGCTCGAAGGCGCGCGGTCGCGTGGCCAATGGGACGGCACCAAGGCCGTTCTCGAAAAGGGTCCTGAAGCGATCATCAAGATCATGAAGGACTCCGGCCTGCGCGGCCGCGGCGGCGCGGGGTTCCCGACAGGATTGAAATGGTCGTTCATGCCGAAGGAAGTGAAAGATCGGCCGCACTATCTGGTCATCAATGCCGACGAGTCCGAGCCAGGCACGTGCAAGGACCGCGACATCATGCGACACGATCCGCATCTTCTCGTCGAAGGCTGCCTGATCGCGTCCTTCGCGATGCACGTGCATGTTTGTTACATCTATGTGCGGGGCGAATTCATTCGCGAACGCGAGCGCCTGCACGCGGCGATCGACCAGGCCTATGAAGCCAGGCTGATCGGCAAGAACAATGTCCATGGCTGGGATTTTGATTGCTATGTGCACCACGGCGCTGGCGCCTATATCTGCGGCGAGGAGACGGCGCTGCTGGAGAGTCTCGAGGGCAAGAAGGGGCAGCCGCGGCTGAAGCCGCCATTTCCCGCGAATGTCGGCGTCTATGGCTGCCCGACGACAGTCAACAATGTCGAATCGATCGCCGTCGTCCCGGAAATCCTGCGGCGTGGCGCAGGCTGGTTCGCCGGCATCGGCCGGCCCAACAACACGGGCACGAAAATCTTCTGCATCTCAGGCCACGTGCACAAGCCGTGCAATGTCGAAGAGGCGATGAGCATTCCGCTTAGGGAACTCGTCGAGCGCCATGCCGGCGGCGTTCGCGGCGGCTGGGACAATCTCATGGCCGTCATCCCCGGTGGCTCGTCCATGCCGGTGCTGCCCAAGGAAATCGCCGATACGATCCTGATGGATTTCGATTCCCTCGTCGCGGTGAAATCGGGTCTTGGCACGGCCGCCATCGTCGTGATGGACAAAACAACCGACATCATCAAAGCCTTCGCGCGCCTCGCGTACTTCTACAAACACGAGAGTTGCGGGCAGTGCACGCCGTGCCGGGAAGGCTGCGGCTGGATGTGGCGCGTGCTGACGCGCATGCAGAGGGGGGACGCCGAAACATCTGAAATCGATCTCTTGCAGCAAGTCACCAAGCAGATCGAGGGTCACACGATTTGCGCATTCGGCGAGGGCGCTTCCTGGCCAGTGCAGGGTTTTCTGCGCCATTTCCGCCCCGAGATCGAGCGCCGCATCGCGGCGCGGTCGGGCATGATTGCAGCGCAGGCGGCGGAGTAGAGAGATGGCATCGCGCAAGCTGGTCGTCGATGGCAAGGAGATCGAGGCCGAGGACAACATCACGCTCCTGCAGGCGTGCGAGCAGGCAGGCGCGGAAATCCCGCGCTTCTGTTATCACGAGCGCCTGTCCATCGCCGGCAATTGCCGCATGT
>PKWC01000211.1 GCA_003131925.1 Alphaproteobacteria bacterium
GCCTCACTGTCTCATTGTGAAACTTCATGCTTCCGCATCTCCGCATCTCCGCGTGCCAACTTTTCTGACGTCACGCGGCGGTTTTCATGCAGGCGTCCGGAGCGGCGGGCACAAGGATCGGGATTTCGATTCTCGCGCAAGTTCCCCGGCCGGCTTCGCTCTCGAGGATGAGCGTGCCGCCGTGTTTTTCGGCGAGCGCGCGCACGAGCGCCAGTCCAAGCCCCGTGCCGGCCTGCGGTGAAACTGCGGAGGTCGCGTGTCTGAGCTGCACGAAAGGTTTTCCAAGCTTGTGCAGATCCTCGGCAGGGATGCCGATGCCGGTATCGGCCACAGCGAGGACGAGTTTGTCACCCATCGTTTTCGTGGCCACCGATACCTTACCGCCGGCGGGCGTGAATTTGATGGCGTTGGACAAGAGATTGAGCACGATCTGCTTCATGGCACGGTGATCTGCGACGATCCACTCCGGCCCCGCCAAGTCCGACACGAGGCTCACCTGCCGCTCGGCGGCGAGTTCACGCATCAGTTCGACGCAATCGCCCACCAGCGCATTCAGCTCGAGCTCGTCGCACAGGATGTCGTGTTTGCCCGCCTCGATTTTCGACATGTCCAGAATGTCGCCGATGACTGCGAGCAGATGCTGCCCGGCATCATAGATGCTCCGGGCATATTCACGATAGCGCCCGTTTCCGAGCGGACCGTAGGTCTCGCGATGCATGAGACTGGAAAATCCGATCACGGCGTTCAGAGGCGTCCTCAGTTCGTGGCTCATATTGGCAAGGAACATGGTCTTGGCACGGTTTGCCGATTCGGCCGCATCGCGCGCCGCGGCGAGACTCGCTTCGAGTTTCCTGCGCTGATCGAGACCGGCGCCGACGATGACAACCGTGAAGCCGATCGCCGCCGTGTAAAGCTGGACGAAGACAAGGTGCAGGCGCGCATCCGGCGCCACGACCGTGCCGTGAGGGTCATGCAGAACGCCGGCCATGTAGAATACGACGAGAACGAGTCCGAGAGCACCTCCCGCGAAGCCACGCTGGAACGTGACGAGCACCACTGCCGGAAAGAAAAGGAAGCCGAGCGGGTAGTCCGGGAACAGCACATTGATGGCAATCGTGACGGCCACGATGCCAAGCAGCAGGAGCGTGCCCGGCAGCAATTCGCGCGTGAAAATCGCCGCAAGCGATTCCCTGCGCACCACCATCAGGGGCGGCAGAAGAACCGCCTGGCCAAGAGCGGACGTTATGTACCATTCCATCCACGCCTGAAGAAAAGGCGCGCCGGTCAGCCGGTGCATGACGACGGCGCCGATGAGCGCCGACAGCATGGTCGCAGGCCCAAGAACGAGCCCGTAGAACACGCTGAGGGTGCGCGGCTGGGCGAAATCGCGGTCGAGCCTGAAGATGCGCAGCGGCGCCGCAACCAGGAGCGCCTGGATGAGATTGACCGTCGAAAGCAGTATGCAGCGCGGCATCCCGCGCCCGATGGCGATCGCCGCGGCTACGTTGGCGGCCCAGCACACCACAGAAATCACAGGCCATTCAGGGCTTGGTTTATGCAGAAGCCAGTACACCACCACGGCCGTCCCGAGCCACACGGGCAACAGCGCACCGCGGATCCAGCTGACAGCGACGCCTGCGAGCGCGGCGCAGAATACGGTGAGTACAATCGTGGCCAGCACGCGCAGCGGCGGGCTCGCAATCAGATGAGCACGCCCAACGGCTGGAAGATCGGCCATCATCCTTCGCCAATATTGTTTTCGGCCCGCCGGTTCTTCCGGAAGATTATCCCCAGCGTTCCTTACCCTCCGGCGCCATAAGAATGCGTTAAGTATGTCCCTGCTGCGGCCGCGGCACATGGAAAATCATGCGACGCGATTTGCAATATCCGATGCTGCGAGCCCACCACGTCGCCTGGAATTAGCTAGGTGGCGAAAGGAAACGCGCATGCTGTCGGCACATTTCTACACGATGGATGAAACGACGACGTGGACAAGGCCGCTACTTTCCTCCCCCGCACTTTCGCGGGGGAGGTGGCGCGAGCGGAGCGAAGCGCCGGAGGGGGTAAGTGGAGTGCCCGCCGCATTCCCCCTCCGCCCCGGAGTTTATCCTCCGGCTGCGCTTCGCGCGGACCGGTGGGGGGCACCCCGCATCAAGTGCGGGGCAGGTACCTCCCCCACGCTTTGGCGTGGGAGAGGAAATGGCCGCCCTATTTCATTGGCGAAAATTCCGTCGGCCGCTGCAGCTGGTTGGCGATGTTCTGCACGATCGGCCCCTCCCGTTCGGATTCTGCCGCGACCTTGATCCACTCCGCGTCAGCGGCGAACGTGCTCCACAACTTTTCGCGCTCGGCCATGCTCTCCCAGGCGAGCATGTAGGTGAGCTGCTGGTTGCTTTCTCCGATCAGCGTCGTCCAGAAGCCGACCGGCCGGATGCCTATCCTGTCCCAAATCTTCAGCGTGTGATCCGCGAAGCGCCGGAGCAGCGCCGGCAGTTTCCCCGGCATCGGACGATAAACGCGCAACTCGTAGATCATCGGCGTCTCCGGGTATCTTGATCGTGGATCCTACCAGCGGCCGGCGTGTTGACCGCCATCGACATGGAGGGTTTCGCCCGTCACGAAGCCGGCCTTCTCCAGATAGAGGATGGCATCGACGATTTCATGCACCTCTCCCATCCGGCCAAGCGGATGTAGGCTCGAGAGGAATTCATGCGTATCTGGCGCATGCATCGGGGTTTTTATGATACCGGGTGCCACGGCATTCACCCGAATGCCATCCTTGGCATATTCGATGGCGAGCGCGCGGGTCACGGCATCCAGCCCTCCCTTCGTCAGTGCGGCCAGGCTCGCGCCGGCGCCAGCGATCGGCTGGTGGACCATGGCGGTGGTGATTTGCACGATGTGACCGCTGTTCCAGGTCAGCATGTGCGGAATTGCCAACTGCGTGATGTGGAAAAAACCATCCAGGTTGACATGGAGGACATTTCGATAGTCATCCGTGGTGAACGCCGCGAAGGGCTTGCCAATGAAAATACCGGCGTTGTTCACCAGCGTATCGATCCGTCCAAAATGCTCGATGGCAGTATTTACGACAGCTTCGGCGATGGTGCGCTCTCCAATGTCGCCGGGCACCGCAATCACACCTGGATCGCCTGATTTCTGAATGAAGCGGGAATTTGCGACGACGGCGTATCCGGCGTCCCGGTAACCTTTGACGATACCGGCTCCAATGCCTTGCGAGGCACCTGTAACGATCACAACCTTCTGCGCGTGGGTCATGCTAAATTTACTTTGACCGGTCATTGCGAATGAACGCGAGGAGGTCGCGATTGATAACGTCCGCGTGGGTGGTCGCCATGCCGTGCGAGTAACCGGGATAGGTCTTCAGCGTGCCGTTCCTGAGAAGCTTGATTGAGAGCAAGGACGAATCGGCGATCGGCACAATCTGGTCGTCCTCGCCGTGCAGGACGAGCACGGGCACTTGAATCGCGCGAAGATCGTCGGTGAAGTCGGTTTCGGAGAAGGCTTTGACACAGTCATAGTGAGCCTTGATCCCACCCATCATGCCCTGGCGCCACCAATTGCGAATCACGCCCTGGGAAACCTGCGCGCCGGAACGATTGAAACCGTAGAAGGGACCAGAGGGGACATCGAGAAAGAACACGGCGCGGTTGCTGGCGATCGCCGCGCGGAACTGGTCGAACACCTCCAACGGCAGCCCGCCCGGATTCGATGCCGATATGAGCATCACCGGAGGAACCGCGCCGATAAGGACCGCTTTGGCGACACGACCGGGTTTTGCGCGGGCCACGTAACGCGTGACTTCGCCGCCGCCCATCGAATGGCCGACATGGATCGCATTCCGCAGCTCGAGTGCCTCGACCAACTCGGTGACGTCGGTCACGAAACCATCCATTTCGTAGCCGCCAGCCGACTGATCCGAGCGGCCATGTCCGCGTCGATCGTGCGCGACGACCCGGAAGCCTTGCTGCAGGAAGAACAACATCTGTTGGTCCCACTCGTCGGAGCTCAGCGGCCATCCGTGATGGAAGACGATTGCCGAAGCGGTCTTGGGGCCCCAATCCTTGTAGAAGATCCGGGTGCCGTCCTTGGTGGTGATCATGCTCATGTCATACCTTTCCGCTTAACGGGAATATGCCGGCTGCGCCGGAATTGATGATTCTTCGCGCCAGGCTTTCGCTCCGGTACCGGCTACATAGGTCGGACCGAAAAACCGCTGAAGTGACATTCGCTGGAAGGCACTCTTCCCGGATTCGCAACAGTCGTTGTGAGGCCGCTGGAGCGGTGGTAACTTCCCGAGTTGCGGGAGGCGTTTCATGGATCGCATTGAGGCGATAACCGTCTTCCTCACGGCCCTCGACGAAGGCAGCCTCGCCGCTGCCGCCCGGCGCCTCAAACGATCGCCAGCTTCCATCAGCCGGGCGCTCGCCTTCCTGGAAGCGCATGTGGGGGCCGAGTTGCTCCACAGGACAACGCGCTCCATGGTGTTGAGTGAGGCGGGTGAGCGCTACGCGACCGTGTGCCGCCGCATTCTGGCCGAACTCGAGAAAGCAGAAGCCCTTGCCGGTGGCGAGCAGGCCGCACCGAGGGGGATACTTTCCATCTCCGCTCCGCCGATCAGCGGAGAGGATGCGTTGCGGCCGATCCTCGACGACTTTCTGGATGCCTATCCGATGGTGTCGGCGCGCCTCTTGCTGTTGGACCGTCCCGTAAACCTCATCGAGGAAGGCATTGACGTGGCAATGCGCATCGCCGAACTCCCGGACTCGTCTCTGATCGCAACGCGCATCGGAACCGAAGTCCGCCGCGTCGTGGTCGGCTCACCCGGTTACCTGTCGCGCCATCCACGGATTACCGAACCAGCAGATCTCGCTCAGCATGAAATCATTGCCTTCACGAATTTCGGCATCGATTCGTGGAGTTTCGCTCCGGCTGCAGGCTCCAGGGTGCCGCGCATTGTGCATTTTAGTCCGCGAATAACGGTCAACACGGTGCGGGCGGCTCGTGCGTCCGCCATCAGGGGGCGCGGCCTGACTCGCCTTTACTCCTATCACATCGCGGAAGCCGTCCGAGGCGGCGAGTTGCAGGTCGTGCTGGCGAATGCGGAACATCCTCCGGTTCCTGCCCATTTGCTGACGCCCAACGGCCGCATATCGGTGCCCAAGGTCAGGGCCTTTATCGACTTCGCGGCGCCGCGGCTGCGATCGGTGTTTTCACACCTCGCGATGGAAGCCCGCACGCTTCGGTAGCTGCGCCGCTCAAGCCATTCCTCGCGCGAGCTGTAGGTTCCTCCTCCGCGCTTCGCGCGGAGGAGGAACCTGTGCGGT
The DNA here is from genome assembly GCA_003131925.1 of Alphaproteobacteria bacterium. GTDB lineage: Bacteria > Pseudomonadota > Alphaproteobacteria > Micropepsales > Micropepsaceae > Rhizomicrobium. The sequence continues at coordinate 5,349 of PKWC01000211.1, forward strand.
GCCCGTCGATAATGGATTAACTGTCCCCGTATTCTCCGTATTCTCCTTATTCTCCTGTCGCTCGATGGAGGGCTACGGCGTATTGAGCGCGCTGATGCTGACGTAGTAACCGTCAAGGTCTCGGAGCGAAAACTCCATGGTTCCAGTGCTGGGATTCACATGTGGCTCTTCTTCCAGCCGGCTGACGAGCGCGCGCGCCCTTGGCAAAGCTTCGTCAAAGTTATCGACTCGGAAAAACAAGAGGAGGCCGTTGCCAGGCTTGGCATAATGGGGGCTCGTCAGCGAGGGATGCTCGTGCGCACCCCACTGGTGGAGACAAAGCAAGACTGTTCCATCCGAGTCGACGATTTGCCCGAAGTCGTCGTGGGCAGGAGCCGTCTCCGGCAGGCCAAGTAGCGACTGGTACCACGTGAAGCTCCGGGACACGTCAGCTACGCCAATGATCGTCCACGTGCGCTTCATAGGTTCTTCTGCGATCTAACAATCATGAGATTGATCCCTGAACGATGCAATTGGCAACAATTGATTTCAGCCGAATGTCGGCTCTTGGCACATAGCGTCAGTTCGCTGCGATGCGGAATTTGGTCCGATATCGGGGCATAGCGGACTCTGGCAAGCCGTCCGTCCGGCAGATTTATGGGTTCACGGCCTAAAGCGTGTCATCCCGGCCGACGCGTGATCCCCGCTTTCGCGGGGAGAGAGCCGGGACCCAGCTCCGTGAAGAAATTCCCTAAGCACTGCTTCTGGGTTCTCCCCCGGTTAAACCGGGGGATCATCGCGGGAATGACACTCTTTAGGGCGCAGCGGCGAAGACTTTCATCGCATCTATGCCGTCCATCGATTATTCCGCATTCTGCAACAAAGCACGCCGCGGGATGGGCATTCAGAGTTGTCTTTCGCGCATCTAGATACTCCCGACGAGGCAGGCAGCCCCGCATTCAGGAGGAAACACCACACCATGAAACGACTTCTCGGACTAACTTTTGCGTTCACGGCCGGGCTTTCGATCGGCACGGCCGCTGCAGCGGAGCAGGAACGCATCCGCGGCAGCGTGGTCGCCATCTCGGGTGACGTGCTCACCGTGCACACCGCGACCGGCGGCGACATTTCGGTATTGCTCAGTGGCGACACCAAATATCTCACGGAATCCCGCTCCGATCTCAATCATATCCCGGCGGGCAGCTATGTCGGCGCGGCGGCCAAGAATATGGGCGAGAAACAGGTGGCGCTCGACATTCTGGTCTTCCCGCCGTCCATGAAAGGCGCCAACGAAGGGCATTTCGACTGGGACAAGGTTTCCGACACGACCTTGTCGGGCGGCGCACGCACTGCCAGCAGCATGACCAACGGTAGCGTCGCCGCCGTCGCTGGAAGCATGGGTTCTGCCAGCGTCAACAGCACAATGACCAACGGCAGCGTGGCGACCACGACGGCAAAGCATGGAGCCGAACAATTGAGGGTCACCTACAAGGGCGGCGAGCAGACGATCCTCGTGCCGCCCACAGCGCCGGTCGTGAAGCTGCAGCCTGGCGCCGCGTCCGATCTCAAGCCCGGCGACACCGTGTTTGTCAACGCAAGCGCTGACAACGGCAAAGCTACCGCCGAACTGATACTCGTCGGCAGCAGCGGTGTAGCCCCGCCGATTTGATGAGCCGAGTATAAGTTACAGATTAGATGTCAGCGTTGTAATAAGGTATCTCATCTCGCATCCAGAGCAACGAGATCAGGAGGCTAGCAGAATCGTGAGCATAGCCTACGGGAAGCTTTTCCTTGCGCGCATTGAGGATTCGTGCCCGCTGAAAGGCGCATGACGCGCCTTTCAAACTGTACCACTACTCACAGATGCGATTATCGACCCCCTGAAGGGGCGGGCGGCCTCTACTAACCGGCATTTCCCGGATGGCCTTCTTTCAGGGTGAACGCTCGATCCCGGACGGACCACATCGTCGAAATGCCGCAATCCAATAATCCGTACAGGCAGCGATTGGCGCCTATTTTCCTGCGCCGAGCGATGCGAGTTTCTGGAAATCGACCTTCTTCAGGGTGTCGGTGAGGAAATCCATGTCCACGCCATTGCCTCTCACGGTCACACTGAAGCGGCTGCCGGCAATAACAGTGACCTCGCCGCTCTTGGCGCGATTGTCATATTGCTCGTGAATGAGCTGTCCGTTCACATGCGTGGTGCGTTCGTACCCGGTATCGGTTTCCTTATCGAGGTTCGGATCGATCTTCGTCGCGAGGCCCGCGAGCCCCGAAAGCGAGCCCATGTCCGTGATTTCCACGGTCACGCTTTTGGCGTTGCCGTCGCTGTATTGCCCGGTAGTGCTGGCCGCCGAAATCCCCATCGCCTGGTTGCTTTCTCCCGATGCGTTGCTGCGCTTCATGCCCGGAAGCGAATCCGGCAGCATCGCCTTGAGCACGCGGAAGTTGACAGGCTTGATCTTGCTGCCGCCCGTGACGATCGTGCCGAAGGCTGAGAGCGCGGCGCCCGGATCGACCGCCTTGGCTCCAGCCGCATCCGGATTGCCACCGGAGGCGCGCGCCGCATTCTTCGCCTGTTCGGCCTGTTGCCCCATTTTTGACAGAGCTTGCAGGGAATTGTTGACGCGCTGTTGATCCGCATCGGTCTTGCCACCGAACAGACTCGACAGCACGGAGGCCGCGCCGCCAGCAGAGGAACCGTCGCCAGAATCGGAGAGTGTTGTGGTTGTCCCGTACGAGCCCGGCATGACGCCGCCAATGAGGCGTCCGCTGACTACGCCGATGATCACATATAGCACGATAGCGCAGACGCACAGAACGGCAGTGTAGGCAATCGCTTTATCCTTCGGGCTGCGCATCAGCACCGGCAATCCGAGGTAGAGAAGATAGATTCCGTAAAGTCCCGCCAGCAGTCCGATGAAACTGAGCGAGGGAATGATCTGGAACACGGCCGCGATCCATGCGGGCGTGTAGCTGTATGCGGAAACCTTCAACGCGCGCAAAGAATCCTTCTGGCCGCCGAAGGTGGGCGCAAGCGCATCGACCAGGAGCGCGACGATGAATATGCTGAGAAAAGTCAGCGCATACATTACCACCGCCATCACGAGGCCCGAGACGAACGGCGTGCGATAGGTTCCGAAGAACGGGATGCTGACGCCCACAACGGAGCGGCCGATGAAGCCGGCGACTGCGCCGATGACCGCGAGGGGGGCGACATATTGAACATAGATGGCGCGCGCCGATGAAGCCTCGGCGTCGATCGCCGCCCATTCGGTCACCGGCGTGAGGAGGATGTTCTTCACGCGGGCGATCAGGCCCGGAGTGATGATGGTCCTGGCAAAATCCGGAATGCCGGGACCATGCGCGGCTCCTCCCGGAGACGCGGGCGACATGGCCGCGCCACAGCTTGCGCAGAACTTCGCGCCATCGCCATTGGGTGTACCGCAGCTTGGACAGTTCATGACACGCTCCTGATCGGGAAAGGCCGCAGCGAATCTCGCTGGCCGCTATTGTACGTTTATAGGCCGAGAATCGGGATTGACGCACTGTCCGTTCGAACACTTGACTTCGGGTTGCTCTTTTGTTCCGGCGCAGGCTTGAATACAGTTCGAACTGAACGCTTCAAGGATATTCTCGATTTGACGGCGGTTCTAGCAGGCTGTTGAAGAAG
>PKWC01000225.1 GCA_003131925.1 Alphaproteobacteria bacterium
GCAGTTGGAAGCGATTTGACAAATTGGCTCTTTCATCGTTCTGTCAAATGGGTCCAAATCTTGCTCATCACGGATGTGATCGGACTTTATGTGTGCGGCGTATATACAAGCAGTCCCTGCATCCGTGGTAGAACTGGTGGCAAACCACGCCGCCATCAGCGGATTGGTGGTCCAATCCAGCAACCTTGTTGGCACTCCGTGGTGCTGTGCGACGGCTAGCCATTCGAACTCAGCGTCTATTGGAATGCGCAACTCTAAGCGCGCGCGGCGCTGAAACGCCCGCAGTATACGTTTTTCCCTAGTAAAGTGATCGATTGCGCCGGGCTTCGAAGGTTTGTACCAATCAGTTCCTTTGAGCTTTCGCCCGATGGTCGGTATCAACCCTTGCGAAGCGTCTGACACTCCCCGGAACCACCAGGATGAGAGAGCGTGATCACTGCAAAATTCGAGGAATTTATTCCACGCTGTCCTCTCTGAGTCATCGGCCAAAATGAATTTCGAGGTCTCGCTCCGTGAAGATAGTTGGACCCTTTTACTCGACGCCATTGGCACACCTTTGAATGGAAATGAAAGTTTGTGGCGCTCCAACCAAAGCCATGTTTGCCTACAGGCTAGATGCGCTGCAAAATGAAGCCCTCAAAGGCCATGTACCGGCAATGAATTCCAGCAACCATTCGCTCAAGTTGATCGCGCTCCTCGCTGGTCGCAAAAATGACCTGTTGGTTCGCTGACTTAGCCGTCGCCGCGCGTTCTAACAGGTGCTTGAAGCTGATCTTCGCGGCCTCCTGCTGGCGTGGCTCGTCAAACACTACAAAGCCGGGGTGGTTCGTAGGCATATGGCGGCCAAGCTCCATCAATGCAAGCTGATACGCCCATTTCAGTCGTATGGCATCGCTGGCGGAAAGCTCAAACCCGATCTCAAAACCCTCTTTTTGTGGCTTGAAATTGTCGAGCGAGATGTCGATTTCACCTGCGGGAAAAGTTGTGAAGTCATATTCCGCCACCTGGTCGCGGATAAGCTGTGTAAATCTGGCAATCTTTAGCTTATCGCTTTCCGAGAACCTGTCTGCGGGCAACGTACGAGCGACCTCCAATAGCTCCGCATGGCGCGCCGCTGTGACGAGCAACGCTGCCTTCAAAACTTCAAATCGTTGGAGCGCATCTTCCATGCCTTGGAGGCGACGTTCTAACCGTAGTCGATCCTCTATTGCCGCAATCGACGGAGCAGATGAGGGTGAAACTAGGTCGGCACGCAACGCACGAATTCGGGCACTTATCTCATTGGCCTTCTCCGTCTCGATTGCCAGTTTGCGGTTGAGCGTCTCCAATGCCTCCGCCGACCTTGTTTGCAGTTTCTGGAAAATCGCCCGTTGAGCCTTGATGTACTCGATGTTGTCTTCGACGGGCATCACTGCGGTGCCGGCCCGTTGAGCGAGCAGGGTGTCTGCGATTGGCTGTGTACAAGTTGGGCAATGATCAGCCGCCAAAGTAGCGGTCAGAGTTGAACCTAGAGATCGCAATTTTTGAGCATCAACATTTTTCTGTAAGTCTTCGTCCAGCGCCGCTAACCGCCGCCTGGCTGAATAGCTCTGACTCACCTCAGTTTGCTTCGCCCGAAATAAAGAAGCCCGCCGCGCGCTACGGTCCGCGTATTCATCCGTTAGTTTGCTCAGTTCTGCTGTGGCCTCGTTTGCTACCTGTTCAATTGTCGGAACCTGAGCGGCCCTCATCTCCTCGACCCGAGCCCGAAGCGCCACCACTATGGCCTGCATGGGCAGCCATTCATCACCCTCGGCAACTGCGAGAAAGGAGGCCGCGATTTCATCCTCGGAAATCGTTGGTACTGTCGGAAGCCCTTCCACCCGCGCACTGACGGAACCCGCAATCGCGACCAATTCTTCTCGTTTTAGAGTCCATGCCGATTTGTTTGCCGCAAGGTCCAGATCGAGCTGCTGCTTTCTAAGCTCAATTTCATGCGTGCTCAGACCAAGGAGAAACTCAACGCTGCGTCGGGCCACGTCCCTAATTTGAAAATAGCTGGGTAGCGCAGCCGGAAGGGCTGACCAACCGGCCTTTTGCTCGACGTAAAGCAATGGGAAGATAGTTTCGACATATAGCTGGGTCTCGCTGCCGTCATACCTCCTCACGCGGGGGAGCTGCCATCCGATAAACTCGGCGAGGAACCGATGGAAGCCCGCCTCCCTCTGTGCAGCACCGGGGTCGAGAACAAAGAAGTCCCGTTGTGTGTAGTGACCATTTGGGGTCGAGAGTGCAGGCCCGAAAAGCACCGAAATGAGTTTTCCGTCAACATCCGAAACGACATTTCGCTTGACGGTTATTACAACACCACGGTTATTTTCGATCTCGATCCAAACGCTCGACTGCAACACATTGTGCCGTTGTCGAGTTCCAGGATCATCGAGGTATGTCGTCATCACATATGGCAGCGGAATTTCGCGACGCGGGCTCAACATTTTTTCAAGCCCGAGGGCGTACAATATGCCTTGCAAGCACGTTGACTTGCCGCACGTGTTGTCCGCCCAAATCACGTTCAGACCGGGATCAAATGCGATGTCCGCCCCATACGTACCGGCGCTCGTTTCTGCTCTGAGCCGCAATTGCCTAAGGCGAAAGGTCAAACAAGTGTCTCCATTCTCATGATTTTTTCTATGGCCCTTTCGGTTGCGAGGGGCTTCATGGTCGCTAGGAAGTTTTTCTCTTCCTCCAGCACTGGCGCGCCCATAAGGTCGTCGCAAAGCCGAAGACCTTCCGGTGTCAGTTGCGCGCTTTTCCCGTTCACGAGCGTCAACAGTCCCATGCTCTTCGCGAATGCAAGTGCACGGTTGACCCACGGCTCGACACGCACAACGAGATCAGCGGGACGAAGCGATCCGTCAAAGACGCGCGCCGCACTGGTTCGGCTTTGTGGAGTGCGAACCGAGTGTGCAAGAAAGTGGAGCTTCTGGAGACTGGCTCGCTTTGCTCTGCTGCTTCCCAAAATCAGCACTGCCAAAGCGATGCCCCACGCTAATCGCAAATCCCCAGGCACCGGATCGGGCCGGGGACGCAGCACAAAGGGGCCGTCTAGAAGGGCGTTTACGATCAAATCAGACATGTGCGTAAGGCGGGAAATCTAATGGACACCGCATTAGCCAATCAGCGACAGTCCCGAGTGCAAGCTGCTCGGCGCTTGCGTTGGAAAAGTTGGGCACTGTTGCTTTCAACTCGCGCGCGAGAGCCTCAAGCTCGGTTCGTAGAATTTCACTTGGAGCACCAAACTCTGGCGGGCCATAAAAGCAGAGCCGCTCGGTATGTCTTGAAATCACACCAATAACCGACTCGTACAACTGTGGCGCACTTGTCCGCAGCATTTCTATGGCGTTTTCGCGCTCCAGAAACCATTCTACAGCGCGGTTGACGGCTGAATTCAAGTCAGCATCATTCAAGTTGCCCGCTCGCTTTCGCATCTTCTCAGTCAGTGTGGCTACGAGAGTATTAGACGCGCCCGTCCAATTGACGATTTCCTGCTCGCTCGGCGGCTGGCCACCAATGACAACGGAACGGCGCTGAATAGCGCGTGCCATTACGTTGGCCTGGTCGAAGCTTTCCAAGTCGTGGATGATCGCCTCAAAATCGTCGGCGACGAACGAAAGTCCACACAATCTGACTTCGTCGCTTTTTTTTGTAAGGTGCTTATTGACTTGAATGCTGTCGTGAAGCGGGACCACCAAGGCCCACCGACTGATTTTCATGCTGCCAAACAGTTTTTGGAGTTCCGCTGCGTTTGATCGAAGTTTCCCTAGGTCCAGCGTGATTTTCGCTTTCTGTTTTTCGGCTCGATCACTGACCTCGCAGGGTTCCTGAACGGCGTAGCACTGGTAAGCGATCCGGTCGGCCAAGCAGTAGTAGTCGATACCATGGTCGCCTCGGTGCCGCGCGGGAGCCTTTAGAACATTAGTGGGGCCATGGCGGTCTTGCAGAAGGCCGTAGACGAAAAGCTCCCACTCATTCGGGTCCCAGTATTCCAAAAAAGACGGCATTTGAAAGTCCCTATGGCAAGCCGAACGACATCGGTGAGGTCACGAAGGTCATGATAGTTGCCTAACCTACTTTTTTTGTGGCGATTTTGTCTTCGTGGGTCTCTGCGGATCGTGCAGCCCGCAATAGTACTTACCACGACGTTGTATCGACGCCCGTCGAGTACACTGAACTGAAAACGGAAGTTTGAGCAGGCCGCAACAGCGAGGCCGTTGCGTATCTCGGTAGACCTTTCTGCGCTCGCGCTTGTCCATTACATGCACCTTGCCTTCAACGTTTTCGAACTGGCTTGGGAATAGGAGCGCGCCGGAAGCGTGCGTTCAATCGCCCTGCGCCGCGCATTGCCATTTCACGCTGGCCACCCAATCACCCCTCCCGCACCCGCAAAACCTGCCCTCGAAGCTCCCAAGCCGAATACGAAAGGGATCAAGCATCCTTCTCCCCAACGCAAGCGTGGAAGTGCATGCACATTCCGGCATGCGCTTCTGCGCCGCTCACAGCAAGATACTCTCTGGCGGTCATGCGCCAGATTGGCACCCGAATTGGCACCGCATACGACGGGAGAGGCCGGGATAGGCTGTCAGTGCGTTCCAGAGAGGGGCGCAATTTTTGCCCGAAACGCTGATTGGATAGGGAGGGTCGGCAGGGGATGGCATGGCGGCGCGCGCATTAGCAAACCGCCCCAGCCTACCCAACCAATCGGTACCCGCACCACCAAACTCAACGCGCAGCGACGGTATTTCTGACGGTATCCAAAGCTTGCCTCTTCGAGATATTGCACGATAATCAAAGTGTTAGGCGAGTTTTGCGATCCCTCTTCTGGCACCAGTTTCCAATCCCGTTGCGAAAAAATCTGTTGTCATCCGGTCTGAAACTTCCAGGCAGGAGGAAAGTCATGCCGGTCGAATTGGGATATTTCACCCTGAAAGTAAGAGACATCGGGCGGGCGCGACAATTTTATGGTGCGCTCTTCGGTTGGGAATTCAACGGCTCGCCGCAGGGCGCGCATGTGAAGAACACGAACCTTCCGATCGGACTGCATGCCAGCGGCCCCGTCGATGTTTCATTTGTCTATTTCCGGGTACAGGATATCGACACGGCTGCGAAGCAGATCGCAGAACTGGGCGGCGCGGTTCGCGAGCGAAGCGAAAGCCCGTCCGGCCTCATGGCCATCTGCGTGGACGATCAGGATACGGTATTCAGTCTTTGGCAACCGGCGCCAGGCTTCGGCTGATTCGGCGCACAGGCGGCAAGATAACAAGGCCCGAGCGGCCCCTCACCCGCGCTGGAGCAGAAATCATTGCACGTATCTGCATCCCTCTCCCACAAGGGGAGAGGGGAATCGGAATCTTACATCGGCGGCGGGAAATCAGCGCGGGATGTCCCCTCTCCCCTCGTGGGAGAGGGGAAACATTCGAGTCCTCGCGCTACCGCTCCGGCGCGGGTGAGGGGCCGCTCGGGCTGCGTTATCCTGGCGGCCGCGTGTCGCTTTCGGCACTGCGAACCGGGTAACGTAAACTTGAACCAACCGGAGATATGGCGCACAAATCCCAACGCAAACTGCTCGGGAGACGTTCTCAAGCGTGAAGATCAAGTTGCACAAGGGCGATCTGCCGGACGGGCTCGATCTGGGACCGAGTGTTGCTATCGACACGGAAACGCTCGGCCTCAATCCTTTTCGGGACCGGCTTTGTCTCGTGCAGCTTTCCTCAGGCGATGAGGTCTGCCACGCGGTGCAGTTCGCACCTGGCGAATATGCCGCGCCGAACCTGAAGCGCATGCTTGGCGATCCGAAGGTGCTGAAGCTCTTCCATTTCGCGCGCTTCGACATCGGCATGCTGAAACGGTATCTCGGCGTCACGGCCGCGCCCGTCTACTGCACCAAGATCGCGTCGCGCCTCGCACGCACCTACACCGACAAACACGGGCTCAAGGACATCGCGCGCGAGTTGTTGGGCGTCGAGCTTTCCAAGGAACAGCAGAGCTCCGACTGGGGCGCACCCAATCTGAGCGAAAAACAGCTTGCCTACGCCGCCAACGACGTGGCGTATCTGCATCGGCTCAAAGTCGCGCTGGATGCGATGCTCGTCCGCGAGGGCCGCGCCTCTCATGCAGAAGCGTGCTTTACCTTTCTGCCGGCGCGGGTCGAGCTGGATCTCGCCGGCTGGCAGGATACCGACCTTTTCGCGCATTGAACGTGAGGCGTATGGGGCGGTTGCCAGTTCCCCGCGCTTGAATGCCGCAGGATAACGCCGCATAATCCTATCGGTCCGGCACGATTTTCGCTTAAGAGCCGTCTCCGTCGGGGGCGCATTGAAAAGGCCACGGTGTTTCTGGGGGAGAGCCCGCGGCCGCATTGTTGACAGGTGTCCTGCATGCATTCCGCTGCCCCGATCGCCGCGTCCCGTGTGTTGACGCGGGAAGATCCTTCGGGGAGTCCGCCCGACCTCACAGCAGCGCGCCGCGTCCTCGATTGCGCCGCCGACGCCATCGAAGGATTGAGTGCGTCTCTCGACGGGTCGTTCAGCCGCGCGGTCGATCTCATCCTGGGAATCCGCGGCCGCGTGATCGTCAGCGGAATGGGCAAGTCCGGCCACATCGCGCGCAAGATCGCGGCCACTCTCGCCTCAACCGGCACGCCATCCCATTTCGTACATCCGGCGGAAGCAAGCCACGGCGATCTGGGCGCCGTGACGCGCTCCGATGCGCTGGTCATTCTTTCCAACTCCGGCGAGACACCCGAACTTTCCGACCTGATCACTTTCGCGAAGCGCTTCGCGATTCCGCTGATCGGCATTGCCGGCCGCGCCGATTCCGCCCTGTTGCGTGCGGCCGACATTGCCCTGTTGCTGCCTAAAGCGAACGAAGCCTGCCCGATGGGCCTCGCGCCAACGACATCGACAACGCTCATGCTCGTGTTGGGCGACGCGCTTGCGGTCGCTGTCATGGAGCGGCGCGGCTTCACCTCCGATCAATATCGCGAGCTTCACCCGGGCGGCACACTCGGAAAGTCGCTGATCCGCGTTGGCGACATCATGCATGGCGGCGGCGAGTTGCCGCTCGTAGGCGAGGCCATGGCGTCGCGCGACGCACTCAAGGTGATAACCGAGAGACGCTTCGGTTGCGCAGGGATCGTTGACGGCGATGGGCGGCTTATCGGCATTTTCACCGATGGCGATCTCCGGCGCTGCGTCGATCGCATGACGCCGGACTCGAAAATCGGCGAGATGATGACGCGATCGCCCAAGACCGCAGCGCCCGCCGACCTTGCCGCGCAGGCGCTGGCCACCATGAACGCGCACAATATCAACGTGCTGTTCGTCGTCGATCCCGGGGATGGGCTGGGCAGACCGATCGGGATTCTGCATCTGCACGATTGCCTGAGAGCGGGACTGCAATGAGTACGGGGCAGGCGCAAGGCGAACAGGCGATTGCCGAGCCGCTTGGCCGGCCACCGGTCGTCCGTACCCCTCGCGACTGGACGGCGCGGACGCGGGCGACTGCGCGCCAGGCGAAGCGCTACTCGCGCTTCGTAACGATCATGAAGCGCGCGTTGCCGCTTGCCGCAGCGGCCCTCCTTGCAGCGGTGCTGATCTATGCGCTGCAGCCGCGCCAAAGCCGCGAGCGCGTTGCGATGACATTTCAGCGGCTCGGCATCGTCAACAACGATCTTGCCATGCTGAAGCCGAGATTGAGCGGCGTGGACAGCGATGGCGATCCTTACATCGTGACCGCGGACGAAGCGATCCAGGATACTGCCAACGCCAAGCGCGCGCGGATGAAGAATGTGGAAGGCGATGTCACCCTCAAGGACGGGAGCTGGGTCGGAGCGATTGCGCCCCATGGCGTGTTGGATGCGAACAAGCACCTGTTGGCGCTCGATGGCGCGATCGCAGTCTATTCCGACGGAGGTTACGAACTGCACACGTCGGCGGCGATGGTCGACATGCAGGCTGCAACCATCATCGGCAATCGCATCGTGACCGGACAGGGGCCAATGGGCACGTTCCGCGCCGACCGCTTCAAGGTCGACCGGCATGCGAGACAGGTATTTCTCCATGGAAATGTGCACATGACGATCGACGGCCACAAGGCGACCAGCACATGAAGACGGCTCCGTTCGTCCTCGCCCTGGTTCTCGCAGGATTCGTTCGGCCGGCGTGGCCGGCGACGGCTCCCGCACCCGCCGCGAAGTCCGGACTCGGTATGGGTCAGCATAATTCGAACGCACCGATCAACATCTCGTCCGACAACTTCGTCGGCGATCTCCAGACCAAGGTCGGAACCTATATCGGCAATGTGATCGTGATTCAGGCGGACGACAGGCTGCGCGCGGACCGGCTGAAGGTCAACGTTACCGCGGGTAAACCCGAACGCTTCGAAGCAACCGGCAACGTCGTGTTCGTCTCGGCGTCGGGGACAGCGACCGGCGACAACGGCATCTACGATCTTGGGCCGCGCACCGTGACAATGACGGGGCACGTCGTACTGACCAAGAACAAGGACGTGATGCACGGCACCATGCTGGTGGTCAACATGGTTACCGGCGAAGCGCACCTGTCTGCGCATGGCGCGCCCGGCAACCGCGTGCAGGGTCTCTTCATTCCTCCTCCGCAGTCCTCCACTCCAGGCGCCAAGCCGCATCCCGGCGCGGAGCAATAGGTTCATGCTTCCTTAAAGGCGAAAAGGCACAGTTCTTGCGATGACAACGGTCTCCTCCACCCCGCATGACGAACGCCGCGAACGCGAAAAAGTGCGTCTCGTGGAAGGCAGCCAGGGCCTCGTGGTGACGCGCATCGGCAAGAGCTTTCGCCGGCGTCCCGTGGTGCGCTCGGTCAGCCTGTCCTTGCGGCGTGGCGAAGTGGTCGGACTTCTCGGACCGAACGGCGCCGGAAAGACGACCTGCTTCTACATGATAACCGGGCTTGTCCCGGTCGATTACGGCACGATCGAACTGGACGGTCACGACGTGACGAAGCTTCCGATGTATCGCCGCGCCCGGCTCGGTATCGGCTATCTGCCGCAGGAGGCCTCGATCTTCCGTGGACTGACGGCCGAACAGAACATCCGCGCGACCGCCGAGCTCGCCGAATCCGATCCGTCGCGGCTGGAGTCACTGGTCGAGGATCTGCTGGCGGAATTCGGAATAGCACATGTGCGCGATACGCCGGCGATCGCGCTTTCAGGAGGCGAGCGCCGCCGCGTCGAGATCGCGCGCTCGCTGGCGACGCGGCCGAATTACATGCTGCTCGACGAGCCGTTCGCCGGCATCGATCCGATCGCCGTCGGCGACATCCAGGCGCTGGTGCGGCATCTGACCAATCGCGGCATCGGCGTGCTGATCACNNATCACCGATCACAATGTTCGCGATGCGCTCGACATCATCGACCGCGCTTACATCATCCACGAAGGTCAGGTGCTGAAGGAGGGTCTGCCCGGAGAGATCGTGGGCGATCGCGACGTGCGCCGGGTTTATCTCGGCGAACGGTTCTCACTTTAGCGAACGGCCGGGGGCGCGGACATGTCATGGCGCTGACGCAACGGCTGGAGCTCCGCCAAGGCCAGACGCTCGTCATGACTCCGCAACTGCAGCAGGCGATCAAGCTGCNNGAAACTGCGGATGCCCCGGCCAGTGATGGCGAACCTCTGGACACAGCACTCGCGCGCGAAGATTTCTCGAAGGCCGAGGAGCTGGACGCGGAACGCGAGGATGTGTTCGCCGAAGACTCGGCGCCGCCGATCGGCGCGCCGCTCGCGGACTGGACCACTCTGCGCGCCTCTCCGCTTCCCGGCGGCGACGAAAACGGGATCGAGCGCGTGCTCGCGCGATCGGCCACGTTGCAGGATCACCTGCTGGAGCAGCTGAGCATCGCCGGCCTCGATGTTACGCGGCGTCTGATCGCGATCGCCCTTATCGATGCGATCGACGAGGCGGGTTATCTGAGGGTGGAAGCGGGCGACATCGCCACCCGGCTGGGCGCCACTTGTGAGGATGTCGAATCGGTTCTGCGCGTGGTGCAGGGCTTCGAGCCGACGGGGGTCGGGGCGCGCAACCTTTCCGAATGCCTGGCGTTGCAATTGCGCGAGAGGGGACGACTGGATCCCGCGATGAACGTTCTGGTGTCGCATCTGGATCTCGTTGCGCGGCGCGACATTGCCGGGTTGTGCAGGCATTGCGCGGTCGATGCCGAAGATGTCTCCGACATGATTGCCGAGCTTCGCGCCCTGACGCCGAAACCGGGCCTCGCCTTCGGGTCCGAGCCGGTGCAGCCGGTTGTTCCCGACGTGTTCGTGCGCGAGGCGCCAGACGGCGGCTGGCACGTCGAGTTGAACGCCGACACGCTACCGCGCCTTCTCGTGAGTGCGCGCTATTACGCGAAGGTTGCCGCGCGCGCGCGCGACAAGGACGCGAAGACGTATCTCACCGAATGTCTCAACAGCGCCAACTGGCTTGTGAAAAGCCTCGATCAGCGCGCGCGCACCATTCTCAAGGTGGCGAGTGAGATCGTGCGCCAGCAGGATGCATTTCTCGCCCACGGCGTGCGCCATCTGCGTCCGCTCAATCTGCGCGCCATCGCGGACGCGATCGCCATGCACGAATCGACGGTCAGTCGCGTGACGTCGAACAAATATATCGCGACTCCCCGCGGTGTGTTCGAACTCAAATATTTTTTCACGGCGGCGATACAGGCGACGAATGGCGCGGACGCGCATTCCGCCGAATCGGTGCGCGATCGTATTCGCGAACTCGTCCTGAACGAAGCGGCCGGGCAGATCCTGTCCGACGACCGCATCGTGGAAATCCTCACGGGCAACGGCGTCAGCATTGCCAGGCGCACCGTCGCGAAGTATCGGGAAGCGATGCGAATTCCTTCGTCGGTCGAACGGCGCAGGCTCAAAAGGATCGACGCCGGGCAGCCGGAATTCCAGGCGGCGCTTCGATGATTTCTACAATTGACAGGGTAGGGGTCGCGACCTATGGTCCGCCGCTTTTTTCGAGCCGCCTCTGTCTCAACCGGGCGCGAGATCCAAATCAGACGGGGTTGGCGTCCATGTGGGGCCCATGAAGGTTCGGGTTTCGGGCAAGCAGATCGAAATCGGCACGGCGCTGCCCGATCTTGTACGGCAGCGAGTCGAAGCGGCTCTCGGCAAGCATTTCAACGGCGGCGCCGAAGCCAATATAGTGTTCTCGCATGAAGGATTCGGCTATCGCGCGGACTGCACCGCACATCTCGACTCGGGCGTTGTCCTGAAATCGCAGGGCGAGGCCGTCGATGCGCAGCATGCGTTCGATGCGGCTCTCGACCGGCTGGAGAAACAGATTCGCCGTTACAAGCGCAAGCTCAGAAATCACCACGAAAAGGCGAAACTGCCCAAAGACGCAGACGCCTGACCGCAGCCAGGAAGGCATCATGGAAATTGTCGATCTGCTCGCGCCCGAAGCCGTGATTGCGGCGCTGAAGGCGCAGAGCAAGAAGCAGCTCCTTCAGGAGCTGGCCCAGCATGCCGCGCGAATCACCCAGATTCCCGAGCGGCGCATCTTCGAAACCCTGAACGAACGCGAGCGCCTGGGCAGCACAGGCATGGGACAGGGCATCGCCATTCCGCATGGGCGGCTTGCAGGCCTCGGCCGCATTTGCGGATTGTTCGCGCGGCTCGAGACGCCGATCGCCTACGACGCCGTCGACGATCAGCCGGTCGATCTCGTCTTTCTGCTGCTCGCGCCGGAAGGCGCAGGCGCGGATCATCTGAAGGCGCTGGCGCGCGTGTCGCGGCTCCTGCGCAACCAGGCCACCTGTGAGAAGCTTCGCGCGGCGACGCGGCCAGAAGTTCTCTATGCGCTCCTCACCGAACCCACCAACGGCGGCGCCCACTCATCCCAGGCGGCGTAGGCGCCACGTGCGCAGCCGGATCCGTGCACTGTCCCTAGAATAATTCCGAGCACGCGCTCCAATTTTCCTCCCCCAACGTGGGGGAGGTGGTTTGCGGAGCGNNCCCCTCCGCCTCGCTGCGCTCGTCACCTCCCCCACGTAGGGGGAACAAAAGAGAGGATTTGGGGACGCAAGAGCAAAAACGGTGAAAGCCTGGGTGAGGGGGAACCGAGCGTGCCTCAGTGCAGGCTCAGCGGCGTCAGCTCGTTCTCGATAGCGGCGCCATAGGCGGATTCCCACGCATCGGTGAAGCCGAGCACGCTTCCGTCGCTCGCGTGCAGGACATAGAGCTTCACATTGTCGGGAACCCTTATGCCGGGAGGCAGAATCCCCATGCGTCGCGCCTCGATGGCGGGCGTGGGCTTGATGTAGGCGATGCGGCCGCCAAAGGGCCCGGCGCCGATCGCGTCGATGTCTGAAATATCCCTCATGTTACTCATAACGCGTCTCCTTCCGGTCACGTTCCGCGCCCATCCCGTCCGCGTCGGATCTTATGTCGATCTTGCGGACCACACTTTCAAGCTTTGGGCGGCCAAGCTCGATGAACAGCATTCCGTGTTCGAGCGCGGCGCCGGTCACTTCGATACCTTCCGCCAGCACGAAGGCGCGCTCAAACGGGCGCGCGGCAATGCCGCGATAGATGAACGTGCGCTCGCCATTCTCCGACCGGTGCCCGCGCACGATCAGTTGCCGGTCCTCGAGCGTGACGCTCAGCTCGTCGCGGCTGAATCCGGCCACCGCGAGCGTGATGCGCAGCCTGTTGGCCGCCAGAGTTTCGATGTTGCAGGGTGGATAGGATTCGCCTGCGCTCTTTGCAGTGCGTTCGATAAGCTGTTCGAGATGGTCGAAGCCAAGAAGAAACGGGCTGCCGAAAGCTGAATTGCGGTTCATGTTCAAAGCCCTCCTTTGAGCGGCTTTGCCGGCTCCGCTTGTGCGGCCGCCGATTGTGGCAGGTTTGCGGCCCACAAAGGGCGCCGCGCCTGGATAGAATGTGGGGAATGCGCGGCACGGATCAAGAACCCGAATTGCCTGCGATTCCGGAGCATGGCCGATGTCGACGCCCCAAATCGTGCTTGACGATCCGCGAAGCGCCGGCGAACGGATCTGTGCCCGTCCGCTCGAAGTGGTTCGCGCCGACGCAATCGGGCAGGTGGACGCCGCTTTTGCGAAGCTCGAAGAAGCGCTCGCCGCGGGCCGGCACGCAGCAGGATATTTCTCGTATGAACTCGGTTACGCGCTCGAGCGGCGCCTTGTTCCTCTCATGCCGTCCTCACGCAATGTTCCGCTCTTGTGGTTCGGTATCTTCGCCGATTGCGAATTTGGCGGCGGATGCGCGGACGAATCCGCGCCAAGCGTCCATGCGGGAAGGCTCGTGCATGAATGGGACGAAGCGCGCTACACCGCTTCATTCGAACGGATTCGCGCGTTCATCGCCGCCGGCGATCTCTATCAGGCCAATCTGAGCTACCGCGCGCGATTCGCGTTTGTGGGCGAGCCGTATGCGTTCTATCGCGAACTCCGCAGCCGCGCGCGTGCGCGTCATTGCGCCTTCATCGACGATGGCGAGCGGCAGATCGTGAGCATCTCTCCGGAACTGTTCTTCGACATTTCGCCCGCGGGCGTAGTGCGGACGCGGCCGATGAAGGGCACGGCGGCGCGCGGCACGACCACGGAGGAGGACAGTGCGGCGCGCGCGCGGCTTGCGGCGAGCGAGAAGGAGCGCGCCGAAAATCTGATGATCGTCGATCTTGTGCGCAACGATCTCTCCCGCATCGCAATTCCGGGAAGCGTCGAAGTGGAGAATCTTTTCGAAGTGGAGACCTATCCGACCGTCCACCAACTCGTGTCGACGGTCGCGGCGCGCCTCGCGCCGCGGATGCGCGTGGAGACCATTGTCCGGGCGCTGTTTCCCTGCGGCTCCGTGACCGGCGCGCCCAAGATTCGCGCCATGGAGGTGATCCGCGAAATCGAGACGAGCCCGCGCGGTGTCTATTGTGGCGCCATCGGATATTTTGCACCCGACGGATCGGCGGCTTTCAACGTCGCAATCCGTACACTGACAATTAGCGGAGGGAACGGCGAACTTGGCATTGGCGGCGCCATCGTGTTCGATTCGCGGGCGCGGGCGGAATATGAGGAGTGCCGCGTCAAGGCGCGCTTCTACGAGGCAGCGCGCCATCCTTTGCAGCTGATCGAAACGCTGCGATACGAACCGGGCGTGGGATTTCTCCGCCTCGACCGGCATCTCGCGCGCATCGCGTCGTCGGCTGCGGCGCTCGGTTTCGAGTTCGACGCGGCTTGTGCCGGGCACGAATTGCAGCGATGCGTTGCGGGCCGGTTCGAAACCCTGCGCGTGCGCCTCACGCTTCATGAGGACGGCATGATGTGCGCCGAGGCCGAACCGTTCATTGCTGCTCCTGTTCCGTGGCGGTTCGCGGTTTCACCCGTACGCGTGTCGAGCGGCGACCCGCTCCTGCGCCACAAGACAAACCGGCGCGTGCTTCACGACACCGAACATGCACGGCTTTCCGCCGGGCTTGGCTGCGACGAGGTTCTGTTCCTCAACGAGCACGACCAACTGACCGAAGGCAGCCGCACGAACATTTTCCTTGAGATCGAGGGTCGGCTCCTGACTCCCTCCCTTGCATCGGGCTTGCTCAATGGCTGCCTCCGTCGCGAACTTCTCGACGAAGGAAGCTGCTTCGAAGCCCTGCTCACAAGCGCCGATCTGGACAGCGCAGAAAGGGTGTTCGTCGGCAATTCCCTGCGCGGGCTCGTCCCGGCAATACAAGTGCCTCATGCCGAACCCTACGGGATTCACACAACGTGACTCCTACAGGTTCCTCCCCCGCGCTTCGCGCGGAGGAGGAACCTGTGGCGAGACCGTTGAGAAGTGTGAATGTCGTAGTGCTGAATCTGAGGCATGAGGATCGGTCAAGCGGGGTTCACACCGCGGGAGCCGGTGCGAGAGCTGGAATCTCCAAATTGTTGTCGCAATCCGCCTGACGGTCCCGGACGCGAATACAACTGGCGCGGCGGTGAAATGCCTCGTCGTCAAGCGGCTGGGCGGCAAGCTTGGCGGTCCGAAGATGCGGACAGACCATTGTCGGTTTGCCGGCGGGATTACGATGGGTGCAGCTTCTGCTGTACTCGTTCCAGTCGAAACTCTTCCATCCCCCGCAACCGTGAACGATCTCTCCTTCCACCGCGAAGTCGCACCTCGCGCATTCGGCGAGGAAATATTGGTGCAGACACTGACGTTGGACGCTGGCCATGGCGCTCTCCTGGGCGCCAATCAATTTCGACCCAACATGTTAGGATTTGCTTGCAAGTACAGATCGGCATTGATGCAAGATTGCCGGGATCCATCCGCGGCACGAGCGGAATTCCCGCCTGAGGGCCGGGTGCGTAAGGTGTTGGCGCTCACCCCGGATCGGCCCACTTGTTCGAGAGAGGGAGAATTGAACTCGCAACCTGGTTGACCCATATCAACCGATGGATCCGCGGAGCTTGAGAGCGTCGCGGTATTCAGAGCATGTTCAGTTTTGAAAGGCCCGATTATGAAATCTCTCAGGCTTCTGGCCGCTGCGGCGTTGATGGGGATTTCGGCGATCGTGTCGGCGGCATGCCTTGGGCAGGATGCGCCGCCTCCCGCGCCGCAGGCTGCCGTGCCGGCCTCAGCGCCATTGACGCAGCCGCAGCTGGATCAGCTCGTGGCGCCGGTGGCGCTTTATGACGATCCTCTGCTCGCCGACATCCTGACGGCATCGACATACCCGCTCGAAGTCGTCGAGGCCCATCGCTGGGTCTCCGAACCGGACAATGCCGGGCTCAAAGGCGATGCCCTGACGACGGCGCTTGCCGGACAGAGCTGGGATCCCAGTGTGAAAGCGCTGGTGCCGTTTCCGGATGTTCTGGAAAACATGGACAGTCATCTGGATTGGACGGAGAGCCTTGGCGAAGCGTTTCTCGCGCAACAGGGCGATGTGATGGACGCCGTGCAACGTTTGCGGCACCAGGCCGAGACGGCAGGCACGCTCAAATCCTCGCCGCAGGAAACAGTGGCAAGCGATGGCGGCGACGTCACGATTTCATCGCCGCCGTCCGATGTGATCTATGTGCCGGATTACGATCCGTGGTGCGCTTACGGCCCGTGGCCCTATCCGATCTACGGGCCGTATTACTACGCGCCGTGGAACGGGTATTGCGGCCCTGACGATTCTCTTGTCGCTTGGGACGCGGGAGTATTCCTTCCATTCGCCTATTGGGGATGGGGCGATTTCGATTGGCACAACCATCACATCCGGATCGATCGCGGCCGCTACGATCGGTATCATCCCGGTCACGAGCCGGCAGGTAATGTCTGGCAGCACGATCCGACCCATCGCGCCGGAGTGCCCTATGGCAACCCGCGCAATGTGCAACAATTCCGACCTGCGCAGGAAAGTCCTCCATCGTTCCGCGGCTATGAAGGACGCGACGGCGACACGTTCGGTTCGTCGCGGTCGAGCGCGCCGGCCTTCGAGAGCTTCGGCTCGGGACAGGAAACGAGAATGCAATCGGAGCGCGGACAGAGCAGCCGCGGCGGGATGTTCGGCGGAGGCGGCTTCGGCGGCGGCCATGGGGGCGGTTCCCGGGGACATCGATGACCGCCAAACATCCGCTCTTCATCGACAGGAAACATTGTGCCATGGACAAGACTCTTTCAGCTGCCGTGAAGCCATTCATTCTCACCCTCGGCATCGGCGCGCTATGTTGGAGCAGCGCAAGCTTTGCGGCCGCCAGGCCGCAAACCTTCGCCAGCCCCGAAAAGGCTGTCGATGCGCTCGTCGCCGCCTCCCGCAACAACGATTCGACCGAGTTGCTCAGGCTCTTCGGTTCGGCGGGAAAGGATCTGATCAGCTCGGGCGATCCGGTGGCCGACAAGGATATGCGCGCGCGATTTGTCGAGCGTTTCGGCAAGGGCGAGAAAATTCTCAGCGATACCGCGAACAAGGCGACGCTCGTCATCGGCACCGAAGAATGGCCCTTTCCAATCCCGCTCGTGAAGCAGGGCGGCGTCTGGCATTTCGACGCCGCGGGGGGAGCACAGGAAATCCTCAACCGCCGGATTGGCCGCAACGAACTGAGCGCAATCGCCGTCTGTCGCGATTACGTCATGGCGCAGCATGAATATGCCGCCGATCTCGAGGCCGAAAAGAAGCCCTCCGAATATGCGCAGAAAATCGTCAGCAGCCCCGGCCAGCATGACGGTCTCTACTGGCAGGTCCAGCCGGGCGAGCGCGAAAGCCCCATCGGTCCGCAAATGGCGCATGCCCGCGCGGAGGGTTACGATTCCGCAGACGTACCGCACGCGCCCTATCACGGCTATTTCTATAAAGTCCTCACGCGGCAGGGCGCGGAAGCTCCGGGCGGCGCGCGCGATTACATCGCCGGCGGACATATGACAGCGGGTTTCGCGCTCATCGCGTTTCCCGCGAAATACGGAGATTCGGGTGTGATGACGTTTGTCGTCAATCAGGCCGGTATCGTGTTCGAAAAGGATCTCGGACCCAATACGGCGAGCGTCGCAACCGCGATCGCGGAATTCAATCCCGATGCCACATGGAAGACGCGTTGAAGTTTCAATTTATTCCCAGCAGACTTTTTATACCCAGCAGACTTTGGCGTTGGCGATGGGATAAGTTATCAACCGCGCTGAAATTGAACCGGTGCGTCGCATTACGACTGGGCTCTATGCGCTATGCGCGCTGAACCCGCGATGCGGTTTCCGCCTATTCAGGATCAAATGTTTGGCGCGTTGCGATGACAAACAGTGTAGTTGGTGAAAATCAACTGACCGCCGAAGTCGCCAAACCCTCCGGCGGGACGAGTTCGAATCCTGTCCAGTGCGCCAGTCCCGTACAGAAGTGAGAACCGGGCTGTCGAAGTCGCCGGACGTGACGGTTGCGGCGATGGCGGCACTGGGGCCGGTAATGATGGCCTTTTCGCGGTTCAGTATGATTTCCGAGACAAGCCCGCGCAGATAACGGCGCTTGAGGGGCTTTGGAGCCTCAAGCAGGCGGCGTTGAAGAGTGGCGGCTAGTGTTTCCGCCTGTTGGTTTGAGAGCGTCTGCCGGAACTCTGGAACGTCCGAATCGATGCGGGAGAGGTGTGCTGCAGCTTCTCCGCGTTCGCGCTCGACTTGTGCGAGTTGCGCGCGGAAGGATGCGGTGTCGGTAACGGTGCCTTCGCGCAGCGCGCTATAAAGCCGGTCAACCTGTTGTTCGAGGTTTTTGATGCGCGTGCGCAAGGCACCGCGTCTCTGAATGTTTGCCGATGAATTCGCGCGTTGGTGCTTGCGGGCGTGGGCGAGAAGTTCCGGCAGGCGTTCGGGGGTTATCAGCTGTCCCGCAAGGGCTGTGAGAACCATGTCGTCCAGCTGGGATTCCCGGATGGCCACGGGATGGGAACAGGCGGCGCTCCCCTTCAGCCGGTGCGAAGCACAGGCATAGTAGCGGTAACGTCCGCTCTTTCCTGTGCGGACCATGAGCGGCGCGCCGCAGCATTCGCAGCGGACAAGTCCAGTCAGAAGCACGTCGCTGTTCGAGATTCGAGCGGGCGTCACGTTGGGGCGGCGTTCGGCGAGAAGATTCTGAACGCGCTTGAAGGTTTTCGCAGGAATGATTGTAGGGACTTCCTGCGCAACCCATTCGTCTTTGGGCCTTGCGCGTTTGGCGCGGCTGTCGTGCCGGTTGAAGTAGTGCGTGCCGGAATAGGTGTCGCGGGTCAGGATCGCGTGAACGGCGCTGGTATAGAATAGGCCGCCGGCCCTAAACGTATGGCCGTGGGCGTTC
>PKWC01000130.1 GCA_003131925.1 Alphaproteobacteria bacterium
TTCGACGGCCTGATGGCGCGCGCCGTGCCACTGCCGATTCCGGCGGCCGACATCGCGCAGCTCGATACCCGCGACGACAATGTCTATTACCGCATCGCGCAGCCGCAAATGCTCGAAGGGCCCCTGCCGCGCATGAAATCGGCCCTGCACGTCTACAATCTCGAAAAGCGCAAGGACGCCACGCTGGTCGAGGATCTGGACAGTTACAGCCTGTCCTACAATGGAGAAAAGGCGCTCTACAAAAAGACTGGCGGCGGCGACGAAAGCGATGACGACAGCGACAAAAGCTACGCCATCATCGACGCAAAAATGCCGGAAGACAACAAAAAGCCGGATCCCAAATCGCTCGATCTCTCGCATATGCGCACACGCATCGAGCCCATCCAAGAATGGGCCGAGATGTTCAACAACGCCTGGCGGCTCGAGCGCGATCTGTTCGTCAATCCGAAAATGAACGGGGTGGCATGGCAAGCGGTGCATGATGCCTACGCAAAACTTCTTCCGCTCGTCGGGTCGCGCGAGGATCTGACCTATCTCATCGGTGAAATGCAGGGCGAACTCGGCAACTCGCACACCTATGTGGGTGGAGGCGATGAGGACAATCCGGACGATACGGTGTCCACAGCTTTGCTTGGCGCCGATTTCGCGCCAACGTCGTCAGGCCATTACAGCATTGCGAAAATCTATCCGGGGGACAACACACGCGAAAATTATCGCAGTCCGCTGTTGGAGCCGGGCGTGGACGTGCGCGAAGGCGATGTTCTGCTCGCAGTCAACGGCCGCGACCTGAAAGCTCCAGCAGATCCTTACAGCCTCCTGGTCGGAGTCGACGATCAGCCGGTGACCCTGACGGTTGAGCGAGGCGGCGGAAAACCCCACGATGTAACGGTCAAACCCATCAAGAACGAACTTTCACTGCGCGAAAAAGACTGGATCGACCATAACCGGGCGGTGGTCGACAAAATGTCCGGCGGCCGGATCGCCTACATCTACATGTCCGACATGGAAACCCTCGGCATGGAACAGTTCATCCGGCAGTTCTACCCGCAGATCGACAGGCAAGCGCTGATTCTCGACGACCGCTGGAATGGCGGCGGCAATATCGATCAGATGATTCTCGAGCGGCTGAGGCGCATCCTGGTGGGCCTCGATACCAATCGCGAGAGAGCTTCCACCTCCATTCCGCAACAGCTGATTTCGGGACCCAAAGTGTGCCTGATCAACAATTATTCCGCGTCCGACGGCGATATCTTCCCCTATTACTTCCGGAAATACGGTCTTGGCCCGCTCATCGGCACGCGCACCTGGGGAGGCGTTCGCGGCATCCGTGGCGATTGGACCCTGCTCGACGGCGGCTACATCACGGTTCCCGAAGACAGCCTGTACGGATTGCGATCCGAGTGGGTTATCGAGAACCACGGCGTTGACCCGGACATGAACATCGATACGGATCCGGGCCAGCTGCTCGCCGGCCACGACGCCCAGCTTGAAGCCGGAGTGCAATACCTGATGCGCGCGCTGCAGAAGCACCCTGGCGGGCTGCCCCCGCCGCCGCCTCTACTGCCCGCGTACCCCCCGCAAGGCCAGGTGCCGCCACCAAGTCTGTAAACCGCTCGGCTCGTTGGGTACCATCGTGAAGAAAAATCGAAGGGCGCCTCGGGGCTCGAAGATTCCGCAGCCGCCGAATCCGATCGAGCGGCGCACGCCGCTGCCTTCGCAGCACCCCAAGCCGGCTGCGGAAGACCCGNNCCCGCAGGCGCCCGCGGCCCTCAAGGCCATTCTCGCGAGTCCGAGCTACCGCCAGGCCGACCAGGACACGGATTTCCTTGCCCGCCGCGACACACGGAACATGCGGCTCGCCCTCGACTACGAGAAGGCCGAATTGCTGCTCAAGGAGCGCGGCATTGCGCATACGATCGTTGTTTTCGGCAGCACGCGCATTTGCGAACCCGCTGAAGCCCAGCGCAATGTCGATGTTCTCACCAACGAGCTCCAAGCCACGCCCGCCGACAATAAGCTGGCGCGCCGGCTCGACATTGCCAGGCGCATTCTCGCGAAGAGCAAATATTATGAGATCGCGCGCGAATTTGGCCGCCTGGTCAGCGAATCCGGCGCGAAACGCAAGCGCAACCGAATTGTGATCGTGACCGGCGGCGGACCGGGCGGCATCGTGATCAGCGGTGGGCAAACCACCACGGGTCCGGCGGCGGTTACTTCCGCTGNNCAATCCGTAGGGTTGAACATTACTCTTCCTCGCGAGCAGTTCCCCAATCCCTATGTCACTCCCGAGCTCTGCTTGCGTTTCCACTATTTCGCCATTCGCAAGTTGCACTTCCTGTTGCGCGCCCAGGCGCTTGTGGCGTTTCCCGGCGGCTACGGAACGATGGACGAGCTTTTCGAGGTTCTGACCCTCGGCCAGACCCGCAAGCAAAGCCCCCTCCCGGTTATTCTCGTGGGCGAATCCTATTGGCGAAAAGTGTTCGATCCGGAATTCCTTGTTGCTGAGGGCGTGATCGATCCCGAGGATCGCGAACTTTTCTGGTTTGCGGAATCGGCCGAGGACATCTGGAAGAGCATTCTGGACTGGTACGACGTCACGGGCCGGCCGCTGCTTGGCCAGGAACAAGGAACCGAACGATGAAACTCTCCTTTCATGGCGCGGATCACGACGTCACCGGTTCGTGCCATCTGCTGGAGGCCGCGGGACGCCGCGTCCTCATAGATTGCGGCCTCTTCCAGGGCGGAAAAGAGCTGAACGAAGACAATGCGGCGCCTTTCGGCTTCGATGCGTCTGCCATCAATCACGTGCTGCTCACGCATGCGCACCTCGATCATTGCGGGCGCCTGCCGCTTCTTGGCAACCGCGGCTTCAAGGGCGAGATCATAGCGAACAGCGCCTCGCGCGAACTCGCGCAGCTGGTGATGCTCGATTCGGCGCATCTCCAGGAGGAGGATTCGCGGCGTCAATCCATGAAGCTCGCCCGAAGCGCCGCTTCCCAGCGCGCCGCAACACCTCTCTACACGACGTCCGATGCGACGCGCATTCTCACCAAATTCGGGCGAGCCGTGGAATACGGACAAACACTCGAGCTTGGACCGGGCCTACGCGCGACATGGTTCGACGCGGGGCACATTCTCGGTTCGGCGAGCATTCTCGTCGAGGTCGACGAGGCCGGCGCGACGAAGCGTGTTCTCTTTTCCGGCGATCTCGGCTACGCGGACGGCCCGCTTCTGCGCTCGCCGATGACGCCTCCTTCCGCAGACGCGGTCGTCATGGAAACGACATATGGCGATCGTCTTCACAAGCCGCGCGACGCGTCGATCGAAGAACTCTACACGGCGATCCTGGAGACCTTCGCGCGCGGCGGCAACGTGGTCATCCCCACCTTTGCGCTCGAGCGGGCGCAGGAGATTTTGTTCTTCCTCCGTCAGGGTGTGGCCGACAATCGCCTGCCTCCCTCCATCCAGGTCTATCTGGATTCGCCAATGGCGATTTCAGCCACGGACATTTTTGCGCGGCATCCGGAATGTCTCAAACCGGAGGCCGCGGCGCTCTTTCGTGACGGGCAGGATCCCTTTCACGTTCCAGGATTGCATTTCACGCGCGAGACCGCGGACTCGATGGCGATCAACAAGATTCGAAATGGAGCGGTCATCATGGCTGGCGCCGGAATGTGCACGGGAGGCCGCATCCGCCACCATCTCAAGCACAATCTTTGGCGGCCGGAGGCAAGCGTGGTTTTTGTCGGCTACGCCGCGCAGGGCACGCCCGCGCAACAGATCATCAGCGGCGCGAGATCGGTCCGCTTCTTCGATGAAGACATCGCCGTCAAGGCGCAAATCCATACGATCGGCGGGTTTTCCGCCCACGCCGATCAACAGGGTCTGTTGACGTGGCGCAAGGCAATCTCCGGGGTAAAGACGACGTTTCTCGTCCACGGCGAACAAAAGGTCATGCAAATTTTTGCCAAACTCGTCACGACGGGTCGCGTGGAAATGCCTGCGACGCACCAGGAATTCGAACTGTAGGGGGGCGTCGAGGCTCCGCCGCAGCGTTGCGATCGTTGACCTTGTTCCCCGTCACGCGGCCATGGCGCGCCCGCGAAGACTTGACTAATGTCGCAGAGATTTTTGTGTGCGATCTTTCAACTGCTGCGCGCCGGATTCACCGTCGCGCAGTCCAGAAAATTCCGGATTGGAGGAGCCATGCGGCGCAATTTCCTTTTTGGCCTGTCCGTGGCGCTGGTTGCCGCGGCGACAATCCTGATTCAAGCTGCGATTGCGGCCGATCCCAATCCATCGTCCGCAGGTTCGCCTCCCCGGCATCACATCCAGACGGTGTTCATCATCCTGATGGAGAACCACAACTGGACCGGCGACGGAAATCTCGACATCAAGGGAAACGCCAACGCCCCCTATATCAACAACACGCTTATCCCCATGGCGTCGCACGCCGAGCAGTTTTACAATCCGCCGCACAACCATCCGAGCCTGCCGAACTATCTGTGGCTGGAAGCGGGAACGAATTTTGGCATCCTGAACGACGGCCCGCCAAGCCAGAACTCACAGCCGACAAGAAAACATCTCGTGACGCTGATGGAGAATGCCGGCGTGAGCTGGAAGGGCTACATGGAGAACATTCGAGGCGACACATGTCCGCTCACCGACACTGGGAAGATCGACCAGAACGGCAATCCTCTCTACGCAGTCAGGCATGATCCTTTTGTCTATTTTGATGACGTCACAAATCACCTCAAGAAGAAGTCAGCCTATTGCATCGCTCACATCAGGCCCTCCTCGGAGCTGGCGCGCGATCTCAAGAACAATACGGTCGCGCAGTACAACTGGATTACGCCCAATCTCTGCGACGACATGCACGACAGTTGCGCGGGAAATTCGATCGCGCATGGCGACACCTGGCTGTCGGAAAATGTGCCGGCAATCCTCAATTCCGCCGCCTACCAAAACGGCGGCGCGCTTTTCATCACCTGGGACGAGGCCGATTCCGGCGACGGACCGATCCCGATGATCGTGTTGTCGCCTTTTGCCAAGGGTTCCGGCTATTCCAACAGCGTCCACTACACTCACGGATCGACCTTGCGAACCATGCAGAAAATCTTCTCGCTGAAGCCCTTGCTGCGGGACGCAGGCCAGGAAACAGATCTGAGCGACATGTTCACTGTATTTCCGTGATGGCCCTGGGCGCTGGGGTGTAGTGTCGGGAATCATGCTGGCGATTCGCGCGATTGCCTTCTTTCGCCGACCGGTTGCGACAGTATTTTTCGTGTTGATCCTGGTCGCTGCGGGTCAGACGGCGCTTGCCGACAATACCGCCTCCGCGACACAAGATTATTCGCTCTTCAATCCCGCGCCGGATGATGCGCTGCGTCCCTTCTGCACCGACCGCCCTACAAAAGGAACGGGCCCCTGCACCGTCGACGCGGGGCATCTTCAGATTGAATCGGATGTCTTCAACGCGACTTTTCAGGACGCCGGGGGAATACAGACGAACACGTACATCTACACAAGTCCCAATTTCAGGCTGGGCATTACCGACGATGTCGACGCGGAGGTGAACATCTCGCCGTTCGTGGATGTCGAAACGCGCGATCGCCGAACGGGACTGCGGACGGACGTTTCCGGTTTCGGGGACATGTTTCTGCGGGTGAAATGGAGCGTTTCCGGAAATGGCGCCGGCGATTTCAGCGCTGCCCTCGATCCCTTTCTGAAAGTGTCGACCGCGCCGGCCGGCATCGGAAATGGTGCGGTGGAGGGCGGCATGGTCGCACCTCTGCAATTCACTCTCAACGACACCTGGTCGCTGTCTCTCGTGCCGGAGATCGACGTGCTGAAGGATGGCGCAGGCGACGGCCGTCATCCCGCAGGCGTAGTCGCGCTTGGCGTCACGCACGCAATCTCCGCGAACGTCGCCGCATCGGCAGAGCTGTGGGCGAACGTCGACGGCGATCCCTCGGGTGACGCAACGCAAGAATCTTTCGACCTGGCCGCGACATGGCAACCTCCGGGCACTGCGGATCTGCAACTCGATATCGGCGCAAATCTCGGGCTCAACGCCTCCACGCCCGCCGCCCAGCTTTATGCCGGCATTTCGCATCGCTTCTGAAGCTCTCCCGACCGAATGTGCCTCAGTCCACAGAGACCGGAGCAAGCTCGCTCGAAGTGGTTGCGAACGGCATTCCGTCCACCGCTGTCTCGATCACCGTGCAATAGCGTCGCCTGGGAATTCCCCGCGTAATGTGAATCAGTACGCGCCGCTCAAGCGCGCGCCGCTTTCCGCGTGAAAAAACTGCCTTACCGGTCGGCCGGCCACATCGCGGAGTGATCGACGGCATGCAGGATCGCATCGGCATCGAGCACGCCCGCGGACGTGCAGACGCCGCGCGCGATCATCGCATGACCTGTAGTAGGGACCGCGAACCGGAAGCCTTTCTTTGCATCGATGGTGTCAACGCGCAGCGGTCCGCCGCTGCGCCGCGTCATGACGATCATCAAGCCCTTCATGGCTGTTGCGGCAAGGCTCCTCCGGATGAAGAATATGGCGCGACTCGATCCTGCGCAATCTCGTCCCGCCCCGCGCTTACCGAAAGAGTGCGAATGGCTAAAATTCTCAGGAGAATTTGGCTCGTGGCCGTGGCTGCGGGACTTTTTTTGCATGGTCCCGCCGCCGCCACCGGCGCACCGGAGTCTCCGCCCGTCCTTGCCAAGATCAAGGCGCATCCTGCCCTGTGGACCGTACATTCCCGCACGGCAACTGCCTATCTGTTTGGCTCGATTCACCTTCTGCCGCCCAATTTGGACTGGCACTCGCGCTCCATCGACGCCGCGCTGGCCGCTTCCGACGTGTTCGTATTCGAAGCTCCGCTGGGGGACGCGGGACAACAGCAGAGTCAGGACTTCGTGCGCGCCAACGGCATGTTGCCGGCGGATACGTCGCTGCCTTCGCTGCTCGACGGGCAGGCGCGCCAGGACTATCGCGATGCCGTTCAGGCAGCGCATGTTTCTCCCGAGATGCTCGTACATATGAGGCCGTGGCTCGCAGCCATCGTGCTCGAGAGCGGCGTCATGGAAGCCGCGCACTATTCGCCGACGAGCGGAGTCGATCGGCAGGTCTACGCCCTGGCCACGGCCGAACACAAATCCATCGAAACCTTCGAGACGGTGAACGACCAACTGGCGATGCTGATGCCGAAGAAACAAAATCTCGAGGTCGAGGAATTCGACGCCACGTTGAAAGAACTGAAGACCGACATGAGCGAGGTCGGTCCGCTGGTCGATGCGTGGTCCGAGGGCCGAGTGTCGGACGTGGCGAAGCTGATGAACAAGGCGTTTGCCAGTACGCCCGGCGCGATGAAACTCCTGATCGATGATCGGAACGCGCGGTGGGTTCAGCGCATGGCCGGCATGATGGCCGGGCACCACATCTATTTCATTACGGTCGGGGCGGGCCATCTTGCGGGGCCGCGCGGTCTTCCCGCGCTTCTTGCCGCACGCGGATATCGCGTGGACCTGTCAGCGCGGAAGCCTTGAGGAAGACTGCAAATCAAGAGGGTCACCGGAACATTGACTTCGCCGAGACGTTGCCTTTTGTGAAGCCAATCATCGGTGGACGTAATGTTGCGCGTTGCCGTCCTTTTCCTGGTCCTGGGGCTTGTGGCCGCGGTCCTTGGCTTCGGCGGCATCGCCGGCGCCTCCTTCGCGATCGCCAAATTCCTGTTCGTGATCTTCCTGGTGCTCTGCCTCGTCTTTCTTGTGCTGGGGCTGAGGATCGGACGCAGCATTGCGGGACGATGAGTCTCGGGCCTCGCGTTTCTCGCCCCTATCGATTCGGCGTCCGCTTCAGGCCTCCTGAGCCGAGCGCCGAACCGCGGCGCAAGCGTGTCGACTCGTTTCATTGGGAAAATGCGGGAGTCGATCCGAGCGCGCGCTTGCGGTGTGGCGCCTTTGCGGCGTCCGATGGAGCCGAGGTGCCCTACCACCTCTGGCTCGCGCGGAAACCACGCGCGGCGGTTCTCCTCCTCCACGGCGCATTCGACTATGCCGCGGCATTCGAGGAGATCGGACCGAGGCTCGCGAGGCGCGGTTTCACGTCTATCGCCTTCGACCAGCGCGGTTTCGGTGCGACCGCCTCGCGCGGTACCTGGACAGGCACTGCGCGTATGGCCGACGACATGATCGAGGCGGCCCAGTTCGTACGCGGGCGCGTGCCCGCAAATTCGCCACTCTTTGCGATTGGAGAGAGTCTGGGCGGCGCGGTTGCGATCCACGCCGCCGCCAGCAGCATGGCGCCGCTTCTGAAAGGACTCGTGCTTGCCGCCCCCGGCGCACTTGCGTCACCTTTACGTAAGCGGTTGCTCGCCTGGTTTGCTGCGTCCCTGCGGGCAATGGGTGGCGACGCCGAACTGGTCTTCGAACGCTTGAGCGGCTGGGAATTGACGCCGGCCGCCGCGATCCGGTTGCTCGGCGATCCATTGGTGATGCGCCACATCCCGCCGGAAATGCTTTGCGGCATGGCCTCGCTTGCTCTCGCGTCCGTGAGTGAAGCAAAGCGGGTAAATGTTCCCGTTCTCACCATGGTTGGCGCTCGCGACGAACTTGTGCGCCAGGGTTGCATCCGCCAGCTGTTCGACAATCTGGCCGGGCCAAAGTCGTGGCTTGTCGTACCCGATGCGCCCCACCTTCTCTTGCACTGGAGTCGCAGCGGAGGGGTGTTGCGCGAAGCGACGCGCTGGATGTGCGCGCAACTTGGTCGCGGAAGCCCCGAGGCCGTCTGCGCGGAGACGCCCGGAGCCATCAGCATCGCCGCCTGACGCCAGTCGCGCTTTGGCGTGCGATGTTCAAATGCCAAGCGGCGGAATACGCTCGCCGCAAGATGTCCTGGATATCTTCCAACCGGCAAACCCATGAACGACAAACAAAGCGTTGCGTATCATCCGGACACGATCGCCGCTCAGGCTCTCGGCTGGGTCGATCGGGAAACGCGCGCTGTCGTCCCTCCCCTTCATGTCTCCTCGACCTTCGAGCGCGATGCCGACAATCTCTACCGCAGTGGCCGCAACTATGCGCGGGCAGACAATCCGTCGTTCGATCAGCCGGAAGCCGTGCTGGCAAAATTGGAAAACGGCGCCGCTGCGATGCTGTTTGCCTCCGGGATGGCCGCGGCGACTTGCGCCTTTCAAACCCTCTCGCCCGGCGACCATGTCGTAGCGCCAAAGGTGATGTACTGGGCGTTGCGCCACTGGCTCGCAAACGAATCGCACCTCGGCGTGGATTTCATCGACATGAGCGACAGCGACGCGCTCGCCCGTGCGCTCATTCCCGGCAAGACGAAGATGGTCTGGGTCGAGACGCCGGCCAATCCGCTCTGGGACATCACGGATATTGAAGCTGCCGTGGCGCTTGCGCATCGCGCCGGCGCGCGAATTGCGGTCGATTCGACCGTGGCGACGCCGGTCTTCACACGGCCTCTCGAGCTTGGCGCCGATCTCGTCATGCACTCGGCGACCAAATATCTCAACGGCCATTCGGACGTCGTGGCGGGAGCGCTTGTCACGCGCGAGGTCGATGCGGACTGGCAAAAACTCAAATCGCTCCGCGCGCATCTCGGCGGCATTCTGGGTTCCTTTGAATCGTTCCTGCTGACGCGCGGAATGCGCACGCTGTTTCCCCGCGTTCGGCTCGCCGCCGCAAATGCGCGCGATCTGGCCAACCGGCTCGCGGCGCACCCGAATATATCGCGCGTGCTTTATCCCGGCCTGGCCGATTTTCCGGGCCACGCGGTCGCCGCGCTACAGATGAAGGGCGGCTTCGGCGCCATGCTGTCGATCCGCGTCGCGGGTGGCGAAACTGCGGCGATTGAGTCAGCCGCCCGCCTGCACGTGTGGAAGCGGGCAACCTCTCTCGGTGGCGTGGAAAGCCTCGTCGAGCATCGCGCTTCTGTCGAGGGCCCGGGCACACCGTGCCCTCGCGATCTGTTGCGTCTGTCGGTGGGCATTGAGAATATCGAAGATCTCTACGGCGACCTCGCGCAAGCGCTGGGTTGAACTGGCGTGAGGCAAAAGCTTTCTCCGCATTCGAAGCGGCATTGCACCCGTTCCTGCAAGCAGGGGGCCGTCCACATATGGGTGGCCCGCTTGCGCGCATAGGCGCCAAGATAAGGTTTGCTTCACAAAAAAGCGTGTCATCCCCGCGAAAGCACTAGGGCATCTACACATCTCGACGATGGCGACTGAGACTTCAGCCAACCTCCCCGCAAGGGGGAGGTCAAAGGAATGCCGGGCTTGCACGCCTACTACATGGTCCCGACGTGTAGAAACCCTGGTGCTTTCGCGGAAATGACACGCTTTTTTGTGACGCGAGCTTATTTTAACTCCAATGCACCCAATCGGGCCACGACACTCTTTTGGATGCGAGGCGTTGGAAACGGAACGCTATCGGTTCGCTGATGTGTTCAAAAGTTCTGCCAGGTATGACTGCCAAACTGACGCCCAGGTGTGCGTGCCGTGCCCGTGGGTGGCATCGCTGGCGGGGATCAGAACAAACCGCCCATGCTTGAGGTTTCCTGCCTCTTGCTGCGCAATGCCCAGTTCGGGAGGATTGATGAAATCGTCGGCGGAATTGACCCACATGACCGGGGCTTCGATCTTGCCAAGCGTGCCCGACGGATCGTAATCCCGCGAAGCTTCGACGGCGTAGAGAATGTCGTTCGCATCCAGGGCCACGGCTTCATGCGTTTGCGCCTCTTCCAGATATTTAT
The DNA here is from genome assembly GCA_003131925.1 of Alphaproteobacteria bacterium. GTDB lineage: Bacteria > Pseudomonadota > Alphaproteobacteria > Micropepsales > Micropepsaceae > Rhizomicrobium. The sequence continues at coordinate 10,775 of PKWC01000130.1, forward strand.
CCGCTGCGTCAGGGGTCGGAAGCGTCTTCTGCATCTGCAGGGGTGCGCTTCCGGCAATGAGAAGCAGATCGGCGGTAGCGCGCAATGCTGCGCGCGGCGGGGATTTGTATTCGCCGCCAGCCCACGCCGGATCGTTCTTGATCGCGTCGATGATCATTGCCCGCCACAGGCGATTGCGTCCGGCAATCTGCACCGGCAGACATGCCAGAGGCATCAGGGCATCCATGAACGCCGGATAGTTTTCGCCCCACATGAAGCTGTGCATGCAACCCATCGACGTGCCCATGACGAGCCGTAAATGATTGATCCGCAAACCTTGGGTGACCAGTGCATATTGCGCTGCCACCATGTCGGCGTAGTCGTAATGCGGAAATCCGGCATGCATGCCGTCGCTGGGCTTTGATGATTTTCCGTGTCCGATCCCGTCTGGAAGCACGATGAAGTAATGCTGCGGATCGAGCAGCCCGCCAGGCAGGAACAGCACGCCTGCAAATTGCGGCCTCAGGAACTGATGCCCGTCGCCACCGGTGCCGTGCAGGATGAGTACCGCGTTCGTGACGCGGCCGCTGGCGTCGCGCGCGGGTCTGCCAAGGGTGGTGTAGTGGAGGCGCAGGGAAGCGAGTGTTTCGCCTGACTGGAAGTGAAAATCCCGAAGCGTGAAGTCACCCTCATGCGAATCGTACTTCGCAGTTGCCTGGGAAGGCCCGGCCGGCCAGAGGGCGCAGGCCAGCATCAGTATCAACGCGGTGCGGCGGATAAAGCGAATCATGGAGAAACCTCTCGCATGGGTGCGGCTTAACCTCAGTTCAGGACGGCGTCCGATCGAAGCTTGAACCGCGCCAGCCGATCGTAATGCGGCCTGCTCGCGTCGGCCACCGCCTTGAGATGGTCTGGCAGTGGTTCGGCCGGGAGCGGACGCGGAAACCCGAAGCCCGTCGATTTTTCGACCGCGTCGTACCAGGCTGGCGCCCAGGCGCCGTCGGTAGGCCGTGGACCGGCCGGCCACCGAAGCATGCGTTCGGAAAACGGAATGCCCAACCTCGCGCAAAGCAACAGGAGAACTCCGCGTGGATCGCGGAGCACGTCGTCTGCGTCGATCACCGGCGGCGCGGTGCCGAACCGATCGGCTTCGTGGTCGAACATCTCGCGCTGAGTTTCGAAACCGATATCGGCCGCACGGAAATGAGACCGTTTTGAACTGTAGGACGCAAGTACCGCTTCCGGCGAACGTATGAGAAAGGCATTGCGGCACGACGTCATCCAATCGCGGTGGATGCCAGCCACCATGTGATGAGCCATGTGTTTTTGATAGAAGACGCGGCAATCGCCCGGCACTGGTCCTTGAAGGATGTCTACAATTTTTTGCCCGTCGCTTTCGTGCGCGTCAAGCACTTTCTCGCGCAACGGATGTTCGGTTCCGGTCAGTTTCAGATATGCCGCATAGAACGGCTCGTCGATGACTGCCGTATCTTCGCGGTTCTCGAAGGCGCGCATCATGGCGGTCGAGATGTTGCGCGGCCCCGACCACATCGCAATGCGGATGGGCTCCTCGCTCACTGCTGCGTGGCTCGCGCGATATCCGCTGCCGCGTCTTCGTCTTTGAGGCGCTCATAGAGCCCCTCGAGACGGCGCGTCATTCCATCGGGCGGCGCGACGGGAAGCGGCCGTCCATCGACTACACGCACGGGGATCACGCCACCGAAAGTGCCGGTCACGAACGCTTCCTCGGCCGCATAGACGTCGTCCCGTGTGAAATCGCCGAGACGGAGAGGAATGTCGTGGCGCCGACACAACGCAGCCACATTGGCCCTGGTCACGCCATTGAAGCAGTAGGCGCCTGTCGACGAGCACACCTCGTGTCCTGAAACAAAGAAGAAATTTGTTGCGTTGCAGCTTGAGACGAATCCGTTCGGATCGAGCATCAGCGCTTCGTCGGCTCCGGCTGCGATTGCCTGGTTCAGGGCGATGATGAGACTGAGCCGGCTATGGGAATTGAGCCGCATGTCGAACATGTCGGCCGGCGTGCAGCGGATCGTGGATGTGAAGAGGCTAAGGCCCTGCGCACGCACCGCGGCGCCCGGTTCCTTGTATTCGGCGACAATCGCGATGGTGGGCCTGCCAAGAGCATTTCGCGGATCCTGATTGGGCGTCGTCTTCTCGCCCCGCGTGACCATGAGGCGGATGTGGACGCCATGTTGCATACCGTTGGCGGAAAGCGTGGCGTGCAGTGCGGCGACGATTTCTGCGGGCGCAAGTCCGATCTCCAGTGCAATGGTCCGCGCACCTGCAAACAGGCGATCGAGATGGGCATCGAGAAAAAGAAGTCCGCCCTTGTGCAGGCGCAATCCTTCCCACACGCCGTCGCCGAGCACGAAACCCGCATCGAAGAGCGAGACTTTTGCGTCGTTGCGCGGCACGAGCTTGCCATTAAGCCACACGAGGACCGACTCGTTGCGAGGATCGGCGACATGGTCCTGGCTGCCCGGCATCGCGCGGAATCTCCGTTGGCGGCCGAACTTTGCCTCAGATTCGCGTGCGGGAGAAAGACGCAATCCGCATTGGGCGTCGCGAAAAAACGGAAGCCCGCACCGGACTGTCCGATGCGGGCTCCCGCTATTCGCGGCCCGGCCTGCCAGGAGGGGCTTGCAGCAAACCGGACCAGAGACGCGATATTGATCGGGGTCTCCTGAACGAACTATGGCCGCGCCGTTCATCTCCCATTCATCGCGAGACGCCGGGACGGGCGCCGCCCCGGCCCCAGCGCGCCCGCGATTCCAGGATCAATGCACGTTGTTGGTCCCGCCGATGAAACCCGCGACGGCGTCGTGCAGCTCCTTCAGCGACTGCTGGTGCGCATATACCATATGGCCAGACTGATAATAGTGATAGGAGATATTCTTCTGCAGGCTCGGTGGAATCGGCAGATGATGCATCTCGTAGACGCCTTCGTAATAGGGCGTTGCGAGATCGAAATAACCCCCGGTCAGCAGGATCTTCAGGTTTGGATTGTATTTCATCGCATTCGCGAGATCGGGCATCACATTGGTGCTGCCGCGCAGCGCGCGCTCAAGGCCAGGCGGCTTGTGGGCGAAATCCCAGAAGCGGTAGAGCGGCGCTTCCGGCTTGTAGTCGCGCTCGTCTCCGAACTTCAGCACCTTGCGGACATAGTCGTTGAAGGCGGAAGTGTAAGCGGAGCTGATCGCAGCGGATTGCGGATCGTAGTCGGCCTCTTTGCTCAAGGGATCGAGAGTCGGCCCGGTGAATCGCGTGTCAAGCCGGCCGACGGTGATGTCGTTCGCGCCTTCCAGATTCTTTTCGAATTCGCCACCGTCGATGCGCAGATTGGCCTTGTTGATGTACCAGTCTGGCAGGCCGGTGAACATGTGCAGCTTGGCGATGATGTCCTTGCGCCAGTTGGGACCGAGATCGGAACCGCGCTGGAGCGCCAGCGCGTACTCGCCCATTGCGAAGGATTCGACGTTGCGAATGAGCGTCGGAAAATCCTTGGGCGCGTTCGGCGGGAGCTTGTGGTGATACCAGGCCGTCGCCGCATAGGTCGGCAACGCGATCTGGTAGGGCAAATCGACACCCGGATTGAACTCCGGCCCGTCGGCGCTCATGTCGAAATTCAGTATTTGCGAAAGAAGAATGATGCCGTTCAGATCGATGTTGCGCTCGGTCGCCAGCTCGTTCGCGACGACTGCCGATCGCGGTGTGCCGTAGCTTTCGCCGAACAGATATTTGGGCGAATTCCAGCGCCCGTATTTCGCCAGGAATTCACTGATGAACTGGGTGAAGGCATAAGCGTCGGGATCGACCCCGTAGAACGCTTTCTCCTTGTCCTTGCCGGAGATGCGGCTGAATCCTGTGCCGGGCGCGTCGACAAAAACGAGGTCGCTCGCATCGAGCAGGCTCTCGTTGTTGTCGACCACATTGTACGGCGCAGCCGGCGCGTGCGCGTCGTCCGGAGTAACGACGCGCCGCGGCCCAAAGGCGCCCATATGCAGCCATACGGTCGAAGAGCCGGGACCGCCGTTGTAGAGAAACGTGACCGGGCGCTTCAGCGGATCGGCGCCGTTCTTGAAATAGGCGACGTAGAACATCTCCGCGATCGGTTGCTCGTCCTTCTTGTCGCCCTTGGGCTCCGCCGCATCGTCCCAGTCCTTGGGATGAACGATCAGCGTTCCGGCGTGGGCGCTGTAGCTGACGCCGTTCGCGGTCCCCTGCGTCACACTCTCCTGCGCCTTGAAGAAGGCGGGGTTGGGAGACGGCATGGGCGATTTGTCGCCGCCCTTGTCCTTGTCGTCCTGGGCGATCGCTGAAACCGACAGGGCAAGCGACAGCGAGAGAGCGGCGAGAATGGCGAGTTTCATGGGAATCCCTTCGTCAAGGCCGGCGCTGGGGGCATTCCCCCAGAGGTAGAGACTAAGGCAGGACAACCGTCGCTGTCATTCGCAATTCCGTGAGCGCCTGCGGCCGATCGCCCGCGACCCGATATCGCGCGTCAGCCTTTCGCCGTCCGTGTCTTCCTTCCAGGTTTCTGGGCGAGCATGCGAAGGCGCGCGCGTGATTCGATCGGTGCGAGATGTCCGAAGCCCGCGATCGGCAGGACAATAAGCGCACAGCTTATGGCGTAGCCAAAGAAGCTCGAACGGCTCATGCCGAGCTCCGCCGCGCGGCGGTCGGCGCGCGCAATGAGGCTCTTCGAAAGATAGATGTTCACCCGCTCGGAAGGATCCGGCGGCTCGACTCCCACAGCGAAGAACGTGACAAGATCGCAATCCTTCGGAATGGCGATTTTCTCGAATGGGGTCGGCTCCGGAAGCGGCCGTTCCTGCTCGGCGAGCGATTCAACAGCGCCCGCGAGCGCTTCCTGCGCGCGCGCCATGGCCTGCTCCTGCGACGTTCCTCCCGCCACGCAGCGCGGAAAATCGGGAAACCAGACGCCGAACGTCTGCTTCGCGCCGCGCTCGAGTACGGCCGGATAGAACCGTTGCATATCCTGCCCTCGGCGTTTGCACCGGCAAGTGTGTGTTATCACACACAGCCTGGCAAGGAGAAACATGCTTCTCCATCTCCAGCCGCGCAGGGTCGCAATCGCCGAGGCTCGGGAATCGGGCAGTCCGGCTTGCGCTCGCCGGAACCCTTAAGTATTTGAACTCCCGCGCCGGACAGGTGGCTGAGCGGTTGAAAGCACCGCACTCGAAATACAGCGCCGCCGATTGAACAGGGTTCAATCTGTTTCCGATTGGCGCACTGTATCAACGCCTTATCCGGTTCCGCATGTGCATCCTCTCGCTTCTAGTCGAAGCTGATCGCGTGTGCATTTGGTCCGCGGTGTGGTCCAAGAAATGTCCGTTCCCGGCACATGGGCGCGCATGGACTCAATCGTGGGACTCCCGCGACTGTAGCTGCCGAATCAGTGTTTCGGGCCGCGTGCCCAAGGCGGCGGCAACGTCCAGCAATTCAATCACATCAAGCCGACGCTCGCCGTTCTCGTATTTTGCGACGAATGACTGCGGCTTCTGAAGGCGCTCCGCTACCACGGCCTGTGTGAGGCCCGTCTTCTTTCTGGCGTCAATCAAAATCCGACAAAGCTCTTTGTAGCGATCTGAATGTTGCGGGCGAGGCATCGAGCTTGCCGTTTTTGTGATCCGGCGAACCCGCTAATCCCGCATTGGGATTATCCCAGTTTAGGATTGAATTAATGCACGAGGGCTATGGAAAGGGGCCGCATCGCGAGCGTGCCAACACCCCGTTGGGTCGCGCGGCCGTGGCTGCTCGCCATTTCCTGGCGTTCTCGATGATTAGGCGCTGAAGGTACAAAATGACAAAACCGTTTCTCTGGTTTCTGCCGATTGTGGTGCTCGCTACGCTGGCAGGCCCGGCCGCCGCGCAGTTCTATTCTGCACCTCCTCAGCCGTGGCAGCAGGCTATGCCGCAAGGGTTTGGCACGACCAATTTCACCAATGGCCCGCCGGGCGTGATCCGCTTCAACCAGCCCGAACAGTACTCC